>NZ_JBMERO010000001.1:0-462994 GCF_049310945.1 Bacillus sp. DJP31
GTTGGATTTTCAAGGTGCGAAACTTAAGTAACTAAACTACACGAATTGAAATTGAGTGGTATTGCGGAAGCTTATATAGAACAAGCATCTAACAAAGAGTTTCAAAAGATGAGTTTTGAAGACCGTTTTTGTTTACTCGTTGATTTAGAGTATTCTCGTCGTAAGAATAATAAGCTTCAACGTTTGATTAAAACTGCCACTTTTTTGAACTCAAATGCATGTATTGAAGATATGGAATACTACGAAGATCGAAAACTAGATAAAGGGTTGATCTTGAAACTTGCCAGTGGTGCCTATATACGAGATAGTCATAATATCATCTTGAAAGGACCGACTGGTTCAGGAAAATCTTTCTTAGCTACAGCTTTTGGAGTATCTGCTTGCCGCCAATTCTATAATGTTGGCTATTCTGGACCGCATTATCCATGATTCCTATCAAATTCTTATAGACGGCGACGTCTCTATGCGTGAGCGTCATGGATTAGGTGCAGAAGTATAATATGACCATTATGACGCGAATGTATCTACAGGAAATTGAAGATTACTATTACTTGGTTGGTGGTTCCCATTTCCTGAGGAACTGAAAATAAAGCTATTAGATGTCTATGGAGAAGAACCATATCCTTACAGCTGGACCAAGCAAGATATTCACGAGGGTTCCAGAAGAATAATCGCCGATTACTTCAATGACAAATCTATTTAAATAATCTAAAATGGGTCCTACATGATTATGAAAATATTAATCTGTAGGGCTATTTTTTATTGATTGGTAGATACGTTGGCGTAGTGTGGTAAATTCATTGGCGTTCGGTGGTAAAAAAGGTGGCGAGGGTGGTAAAGTTTAGTGGCTGTAATCACCCAAGCTGATGTTTCAAAACATGCGACCCTTGCAAGAACGATAGGAATCTCCACTACACTAGATTCGGATGAAGTGGCGACAGAAAAATTAGTGCATGAATTAAAACAACTATCCCAAGACCTTTCTATTCCAGCATTTTCAACGATCCTGGAGGTAAAAGAAACAGATTTTGATTACTTGGCACAATCATCTTTTCAAAATGGGTCAACTCCTAGTAACGCTAGAGAAATCACGAAGGATGATTATCTGGAGTTATTTAAAAAGGCAAATGCAAGCAAATGATCGGGACAAGCTAGGATACGCTTTTTAAAATTGTTACTAATGTCAAACGCTGACCTATACAAGAAAAATCACAGGGATTCACCTAGTCTATAGGTGAGTCCCTGTGATTTACATTTCCTTAACTCAAGAATAACGCTTTATTACATCAAAAATTTTATTCCCCATAGTTGGGATATCATTTTCATTTACAGTTAAACGAACATTACTTTCATCCATTGCAAGAGCCTCCGAGAATAGTCCACCTAATCCCCTTGCTCTTCTGTCGACTTGCATGATTATCTCTACAGTAGATTCAGATTTTGGAAAGAATGTTAGTTCCAATTCATCTAGTTTTCCACGAAACGCTCCACCTGTGGGGACAAACTCAAACTCTTGAACGAAGAGATGACTTCCTCTTAGGTATCTTGGAGCTTCTTCGCACTCTACTTCACGAAGTCTAAAGCCAAGTTCCGAAACGGCAGTTAAGACAGATGCAACCAGTGGTAGAGGTGTAACTTCAATGAAGTCTTTATCAGATGGATCGATGGCATTTTTTATATCTAAGCCTGTTTGAATCCAGATTCTAGTTCTCCCCATTGATAACGGAGTATTCAAAGGTAAATTAAACGAGAAAGGAATTTCCCTAACTTCATTTGGTGCTATAGTTAGCTTTTCAAGAACCCTAAACTTGTTGATAACTCCAGTTTGAGTGTACTTCTTGTCGTCTGATTCTTTTATATAAGTCGTAGCTAAAGAAAGGTAGATTTCATCTATAGGCTGCTCTAAATTCCCACCTGTGATTTCAACAATTCCCTTAACTTCTTCACCAACTACATATCTTTCCTTATACAATTTTGTATCAACTTTTGCAGATCCAATTCCAACACTTGCTAAAACCTTATTAAAAAATGACATAGATCTTCCCCCTTGACGAATTCACTAAAAAATAGCGATATAAATTTACTATTCATCTTTAATTATTCAAGATTTTTTTTTTAATTCCTCTTTATTTCTATAAATTGACTCATTATGTAAAATTATTGGTTTGCTAGTATGGTGACAAGCTTATCTTCAAGTAGCTTCCCTTTTTTCTCATCTAAAAGGTTATTTAGAATAATAGAAAAGATGAGTGAAGTCCCGGTTTTTGTTTTTACATAGCCTGATAATGAGGTGACAGTTGTAAGTGTTCCTGTTTTGGCCCTTACTTCGGCTTGACTTGGAAGTGAACTCATACGGTACCCTAGTGTTCCCCCTACTAAACGATCTGCTGTTCCTGCAAGAGGTAAGGAAGTAAGGTAGGTTGGAAACCAGGCGTCATCTTGAATCTCGTACAATAGCTTAGATAAATCATTGGCTGCAATCAGATTAACATGTGAAATACCAGAACCATCTCTCAACATCATGTTAGAAGAATCTATTCCCATGTTTGTTAGTTCATCTTTTACAACATCGAGTCCTTTTTCCCAGCTGCCTTCTCCGTTTTTGACTCTTCCCATTTCTTTTACCAATGTCTCACCATGCCCGTTATTGCTTTGCTTCATAAAGGGTAGGAGCAATTCAGATAATGGAATGGAAGAGTGGACCGAGAGCGTTTCAGATCCTCTGGGAGTGGAGCCGGCTATTGTCTTACCAAGGATGGTAATCCCTTGTTCGTGAAGTGCTTGTTTAAAGACATCCAATGTATAAAGGGTCGGTTCCCATACGGCCATCCACTCTTTTGTCACAGTTCCACCTTTAGGTATGGTGCCTTCAATTACTATGGTGTTTTTTCCGTGCTTGCGTTCTATTGTCAGCTTCTTTTTCTCACCATCTGCAACCGTGTTTGCGTGGTTTTCAATACGAACGAAGCTAGTATCAGGAGTAAGACTTACAATTGGTTCTTCCCCGACTTCATCACCAGGTTTTACCTCAACAATGATCGTTCCTGCGTCAAAGTCTTTATCCGGAGAGATCGTTAAAGCAGAAACCTGTGCACCATAATAAGCAGACTCGTTGCTCCAAGGTAAGTCCTCCGAGTAACGAATGTCATCATACCATTTGTCATCTCCGATTAAGTCACCACGTATTGAAGTAATTCCTTTGTCTTTTAACTCTTTTGCCATTTGATCCAAATCTGCTTTTAATAGGGTAGGATCACCCTTCCCTCTTACATACAAATTACCGAATAGACTCGTTTCCTTCATGAACCCATCTGTTAAGACTTCTGTAGTAAATGTATAGTTCTCACCAAGGACTGACATGGAGGCCGCGGCTGTTAGGAGTTTTAAATTGGAAGCTGGTTTTAATCTAATCTCTCCATTATGACCATACAAAATTTCACCGGACTCGGCAGAACGGATACTTATACCTGCAATGGCCCCTTTTAAGCTAGGATCCTGTTCCAACAGAGAGTTCAGTTCCTGTTCCATCTTCTTTTCTGAATTTGTAGCAGAAACGAAATGAAGATTGAAATAAAGAATTGGACCTAATACAGTTATAAAAATGAAAAATAGACGCATTGCATTTTTGCTTTTTATAACTTCCACCCCCTTCTTCCCCCTAGTTATCGCCGGCGTTGATGGTTTTTATGCCTATTATACCGATTCCCATGGCAGTTTTCACAAATATTGTATGTAAAGCTCTTAGGCAGAATGTCACCACATCTTTGACACTTTTTCTGTGCCATTTTCACATCACTTTTCAATATTTGGTGAATCTCATCACTAATTTTCTCTCTAATTCTTTCCCAATACATCGTCTCAGTTCGTTTGTCTAAACGATATAAAAATAGTAGGTGCAGACCAAGTGCCTTATAGGAGAGCTCTAATTACTCTAAGCCATCTGTTTTGATTACTGGCTCAGGCAATTCCCTTCCCTCTACAATTGAGTGCAAAGTATTCCGCCATTGCTCTTTTAGCTTCGGTTCATATGATGAAAACGGCATATGTAAAAAACCGTATAAATCCATCATAGAAAGTCGAGCTTCTATAACTGAATCTCTTATCGTTTCATACAAATCACGTTCCTCTGTAAGGGCTGCTTTTTTCGTACCTTTTGGACTTTCAAACTTATCCCATAGTTCAAAAAACTTCCCTAAACTTCTAGAGAACCGTTGAAAACGTTCAAAGATTCCACTTGTAGGAGCAATGGAGAATGTTTGGAGAGGTTCATCCGTTTGATTTAATAATCTCGTCATCGCTTTTATATCCTCTGTAAAGGCTACCTTCCCTATATTGTAAAGTCCTTTTCGGCCCGCTCGGCCCGCGATTTGCTTGACTTCTTGTGATGTTAAACGACGCCTTCTTGTTCCATCAAATTTTTCGTTTTGTAAAAAAACAACTCGTCCAATAGGTAGGTTTAACCCCATTCCGATCGCATCCGTTGCCACAATTACGGTCGTTTCACCATCAATAAACTGCTGCATTTGTTTCTTTCTCGTTTCAGGTGGCATACTTCCGTAAATCATACTTACTTTATGTTTATTTTCTTGTAAGATCGAGGCTGTTTCTAAAACACGCTTTCTCGAAAAACAAACGAGGGCATCTCCCTTCTTCGTTTGCTTTAATGAGAATTCATTTGACTCCACATCTAGCGGAACATCACGTACATACTCTTTAACAATAATGTTTGAATTACCTAGAAGTTGAAGAATCATTTCTTTCATGTTAGAACTACCAACGATATGTACTTCTTTGGCTAGGGCTTTTGTAATAGCTTTAAACCATGAAAATCCACGGTCTTTATCTGCAACCATTTGTGCCTCGTCAATAACAATTACTTCGTAAAAATCCTTTTCATGAAACATCTCAACTGTACAGGAAATATGACTTGCTTTTGGGTTGATTTTTTCTTCTTCTCCCGTCTTTAAGGAGCAGGGAACACCATCTGAATTTAACCTGTCAAAGACCTCTAAGGCTAGAAGCCGAAGAGGAGCAAGGTATATTCCACTACTTGCTTCCTTCATTCTTTTTAGAGCTTGAAACGTTTTCCCAGTATTCGTCTCCCCTATATGAAGGATATACTGAATATCTCGTCCAATCGAAGGTCTATACTCACGCCCAAATATATCTTCAATCATTCGATCTTCTTCTACTTTAAGTCGCTTTCTTTCCGATAGTTTTTCTCGTTCAATTGTTTGCCTATTTTCATGATCTCTTTGATAGATCTCTTCATGTTTTATAGGATCAAATTCTAATCGTGCAAGCATGATTAAATCCGACAAATACTCTGTTTGAAGATCGATAAAAAAATGAATGCTTGTGTCAAATAGATGATCATATGACCATTCTTCTATGATCTGTCTGCTTAATAAATTGTCAAATACACTGGAGTATTCGCTATGTAAATTTGATGAGAGGTTTTTCATAATCCATTCAGGTCCAATCTCAAACAAATATCCTGTTACATAGGATTCATATACCTCATCGAATGCCTCAGCATGATGTTTTCGGTATAGTTGAGGATTGTAAAAGATTTCCTCGTTCATTACCTCCAAAAAGGTATGAAGTGTCTGATGCTCCGTTTCAACAAACCCATATTGGTTTATATCTGAAACGACCTTAGAGGAAATATAATACCGAACCTGTAGAAATAATTTTAAAAAGCTCACTTCGATAATGACATGGATTTCCTCTTGCACTTGTCTCTTAACATGATTTCTCTGCTCCCGCAACAGCCTTGCACTTTCTTTCACTAACAACTCCTTGCGTAAGGAATGGTATCTAACTCCCCAGATCTCTTCATTATTTTGAAATTTTTCAAATAGCCACTGAACCACATCAAATGCAGGATAACTTCTCATTTCATTTCGAAATAATTGATTAATTTGTTTTCTACTTATTCCATCAAAATCGATTTCTTTTTCCTTTAAATATAACTTTTTATCAGTTATGGAAGCTCGAGCTGCCGTTATATTAAGCCATGCGTTTAACCAAATTTGAACAATATAAGGACTTCTGGCATCTATATATAGACCAAGGGTGGGCATCTCTTCACACGTTTCCATATATCGATCCACATCCTCATACACTTTTCCAATTGTTTGCTGGACAGCTTTCGAATAGAGCTTCTTTATTTCATTCACAAAGTATCTCCTTATAGAGGGTGTTCAAAAAGTCCGGCAAAAATAGCTTCAAATTTCTTCGTCAGCTCGTCTCTCCGCTCCTCACGTATACAAAACATACGCTCCGGTGCTCAAGACTTCGCTTCCTCGAACTTCTTTGCTCTTTTTGTCCTCCTTTTTGAACAGACTCTTATAGTAAAGCCTATTTTTTATATAATTTTTGTTTCATCATAATCTCATGCGATTTTTCAATAATATCAGTTAGAACATCACCCTTATAAATTCTACCCAATTTTAAATTTTCTTGATAATACTCTACAATCTCATCTAGCTTTTGGCTCGTTTTTAGAGAGACCCTTACATTTAACTGAATCCGTGAATCATTACCCATTGTATAAACATCCTTTTTATCTTTATAATATCACATTGCTAGCAATATGCTAATACATATCTACCTGTTAATGAGCAATAATTTATTCCAGGATTAATTGAGTATTTGAGAGTATGATGTAGGTCGTACCATCCTCAGTAATAACATATCTAGTATAAAAATCATGCCGATGAAGTAACCCTTTCCCTCCACACCCTAGACACTCAAAGATCTTTTCAATTTCTTTATACGCTGCTAAATCCAAGCCGAAATCATGTGAAATCATATAAAGCCTCTGATATAATGTGAAAGTTTTTATTCACATTATATCAGAGGCTAATTTTGTTGTATCAGGATTAATCTGATAAAAGAGGATTCTTTTTTGCTGATATAAAAAGGAACTTTACATTATTTCTTCTTTCCATTCTTCTAGTGATTGCTTTAAGTACAATTCCATATTATTCTCCTTGCTATATTAGTTTTTGGTAACTTTATATATAGTTTCTTGTCTCGGACTTGTTTTTGTGGGTAGGAGTTAGAAAACATGTATATACTTTTTCTTGAACTACTCACCACTTAACACCCTTACGGGTTGTTTGAAGTGGGAGATTCTGATTCCTAAGTACGGAAGCCTATAGGCTCCTAATTGATTAGGCTAACCCCGTAGTCCCTATGGTTAGAAGTCTGATAAAGAAAACGGTCACACATCAGAGTAACCATTCTCTTTTTCAATCTTCTTTTCATTATACCTGTAGTAATTAAGAGTATCGATCAATGATTGTTCAATATCATACTTTTGGCTCCAGCCTAGTTTGGCAAGACTCTTTGGTTGAATGGCGTGTAGTGTTTGATCCATGTGGTTTGATTGCGAATTCACTTTTAAATCAATCGCTGAAAGACTCTTTAATTTATCAAGTATTACTTCAAGTGACCTGTATTTCCCTGAACAGATCTGATATATTTCTCCAGATCTACCTCGTTGAAATAAAATCTCGTAAGCTCTAACAGCGTCTCTTACATCAAGAAAGTCTCGAGTAGTATTTACATTAGATACATCTAAATAGCTTTCTGATTTTCCGTTTTCCATCTTTACGATCTTACTTGCAAAAATGGAACACACACCATTTGAGGGTCCTGGTCCTATTAAGTTTGTTGTTTTTGCAATAACAATATCCATCTTATATAATTTTTCCCAAGCTTGTGCAATGAGTACTTGTAGAGTTTTACTTAAACTGTAGGGGTGGTGTAAAGTTGAAAGATTACTAGGGTCAAATTGAAGTGCAGAACCAGCAATGACAATTTTACAAGTTAGATTCAGAGTACGGATTGCCTCAACTACATATAAAGTTGATAGCAGGTTTGACTCTATTGTTGCAATCGGATCATTCCATGAACGGTCAACATGATTTTGTCCCGCAAGGTGTAATAGATAGTCTGGCTTTACTTTTTGAATGAGCAAATTTACTTCATCTTTATTGGAGAGTTCACAGCACTCTGTTCGAATACTTTGAGGTTGTTGGTTAACATGACCTCTACTGACTGCTGTTACTTCGTAGTTTAAATTTGAAAAATGCGTACATGCGTGAATCCCTGTAAATCCACTTGCCCCAGTAATCAGCAACTGTGGCTTTCGATCCATACCAATGCCCCCCTATTATGATTTTTTTTAGATGAGTTTCTATTGGCTAAAAGACCACTAGTGTTCATGCAAAGTTTTTAGATGAATTTTGCCTCAGTTAACATTTCTTTGATTTCCTTGTGTGTCATTAATTCATCCATCGAACTATAGGAAGCCTTGTTGACGGGCATTAGGCCTGCATAATGTTCTTTTAATCCCTCAATATGAATTGAAGGTAGAACAACGAGATAATCCTGATTGTATTCAAAGGTGTATTCTATTTCATTGTGGGAAACGAGAACTTCATGCAATTTTTCCCCAGGTCTAGCTCCGGATTCTACGATGTTGACTTCGTTACCAATTTCGCCTATTAACACTTTTGCTAAGTCTAAAATTTTACAGGCAGGCATATTCATAACAAAGGTTTCTCCACCTCTTCCGTCTATAGCTGCCTTAATCAAAAGCTTTATTGCATTCTCTTGAGTTAAGAAGAAACGTGTCATTCTCTTATCGGTAATGGTAATATCATGATTATTATTTATCTGATCAATAAATAAGTGGAGCACACTGCCGTTTGTTCCCAGTACATTTCCTCCTCTTACACAAATGAATTTTGTCAGACTTGTTAGCTGATTAGCCTGGATGATTAATTTTTCACCAATGGCTTTAGAAAAACCATAAAAATTGGCTGGATCTGCTGCTTTATCGGTAGATACATTGATTACCTTTTTTACATTTTGATAGATAGCCGCATCAATTACGTTTTGAGTACCTGTTACATTTGTCTTTAGGGTCTCAGCAGGCGATTCCTCACAAATCGGTACGTGCTTCAAGGCCGCTAGATGGAAGACAAAATCTACACCTTTGGTTGCCAGAAATAATGCCTCTTTGTCTCGTATATCACCAATTACAAATTTTAACCTTACGTCTTCAATATCCCTTCTCATCTTAACCTGTTTATCTTCATTCCTTGAGTATACAATCACTTCTTTAGGGTCAAAGGTTAATAAGTGTAGGACCAGTTCATATCCCCAGGAACCCGTCCCGCCAGTTACTAAAATCACCGCATTTTTAAACATCTAGTAATCCTCCTATATATTAAGCTTTTATCGTTATACCTTCGAAGATGCTTCTCCAAAGATGATCATTTCCACTCCACTTCTCAACATCTGGTAGTTCAATAGAACACACTCGTTTGACAGGCCATTCTTTTTCTGTAATCCCACTAACATTCGTGTGGTTAACAACAAGAATATGGAAGTTATTACTTCCTATTTTTGATAACGCCGCTTCTAATTCAAGTACTTCTTCAAATGTCCCTTCAGTTCGGATAAGTAGAATTCTTTTACATTTTTTCAACATATATAGAAACCTCTCAGTTCGTCTATCAAGTTTTACTCTTACATCTGGATAAGTGGCTAACTGTGAAAGTGTATTTCTACTTGCTTTAAAATCATGACTAGAAACAATATGATAGGCATTGTCTGTAACAGCAATATACGGTTCGGCACTATCTACACCAGTTGAATATCCAATAGGTGTTAAATTCTCTAAATCCATAAATCCAATAAATTTATTATTTAAAAGACGACTTACATCTGACAAAGAAGGAGATGACATCCAATCCAGCGGTCCAGCAAATGGTCTGAGATTGCTTTTCCTAAGCTGAAGTGCTGCTAAACAAAGATCTCCTAAACTAAAAATGGCACTATATTCACCTTTTAAATCCTGTATTCTCATAACTTATCCCTCTCTTCTTACCTTTTGATACACTTATAAAATGCCAGAATATCAGAAGTGACATGGCATTAAGCTAAAGTACTCAAAAATGTGCTTTTTTTCCAGTTGTAAAGGACTACTTTTTAGTAGGATACTTTTAACCTCTTCTCACTTTATAGACATATGTTTCTTCTAAACCACGGTAAATAAAAAAGGAGGGATTCCAATCGAGTGATATAATAGCCTTCTTATTGTTTAGACAACTATGCAATATATCCCCCTCTTTTCTTAATGCTTTGACGGTTTCAATTTTATTTCCATGTATTTCTGATAATAAATGGATTAATTGATTGATCGATATTCTTCTTGAAGTGCTTACATTTAGAATTTCCTGATGCCCCCTATTTATGGCTGAGAGATTGGCACGAACTACGTCATTTACAAAGATAAAATCTCTTGTTTGTTCACCATCTCCATATATCGTTAACGGCTCCCCATTTTTTAGCCGATCAATAAAAACAGCTACTACTCCTCCTTCACCCTTCGGTAATTGTCTAGGTCCGTAGACATTCCCAAAGCGAAGGATCGTATAGGACATTTGATATAAGTCATAAAATAGTCGCACATATGACTCTGCTGCTAATTTGGACACTCCGTAATAGGAAATAGGTAACGTTGCCTCGTTTTCGGAAACAAGATCTGTTTTAAACTCCCCGTAAACAGCACTTGTCGACGCAAAAACAAATTTTTTTACATCTGCCAAATAACTTGCCTCAAGAATATTTATCGTGCCATTTATGTTGACACTTGCATCATAGTTCGGTTCTTTAATAGACTTTCCTACATCTGCTTGCGCAGCTAAATGGAAGACCACATCTGGTCTTACTTCAAAAATCACTTTCCTCGCTTCTAAACTCCGAATATCTTCAATGTGAAGAACTGCTTGAGAATGGACATTCTTTATGCATCCCGATGTGAGATTATCTATAACGTGAACATCGAATCCCTTACTAATTAGCTCGTCAACCAAATGGGAGCCTATAAATCCTGCTCCACCAGTTACCACTGCTTTCATTTTGATCATTCTCCCTACTCTTTCTTAGATGTAAAATAGTTATTAAAAATGAAAGTAGAACTTTAGTGAATTGTGATATAAATACAAAATTCACTTCATTTTTTCAAGATAAAATAAAGTATTCTCATTTAATGGAAAATGTCAGGGTGAATTGATCAAGTTTTCAAAAATGAGAGTTTCGTCTATAAAGATTAAAAAGACCCACTACATTTTTGTGAGTGGGTACTGCCTATCTATTTCTAATCATTGTTTAAGAGGAAGAAAGATTGTTTTTACGCTTATTTATATATTTTCTAGTAGTAATTTCTGATGATAACGAGTGGGGAAGATTATATTCATTTGGCAAGGATTCTTGAATCCTACTCCAAACTTCATGATCGACAAAAACATCTGAACTTTGTGAGTTTGATGAAAAGAAGGATTGATAGGAATCTGCCTTCATTGGATCGAAAAATTCCAGAGTTGATGGGTTGGGCAATATAAAGTTGTCAGGTAAGGCTCTATTTATCGGTTCCCATACCGAAGGATCAACGAATAGATTCTGACTTTGGGAAGGCGATAGAAATAAGGATTGATACAAATTGCTGGTCATTGGTTTAAAAATATCATTTACTTTAGGGCTTGGAATCTTATAGTTCTTAGGGACAGATTCTTTAATTATTCCCCATACGACAGGATCTGTGAAAACACCATTTGTCTTGCTTACGTCTAAAAAAAGCGAAGAATAGACATCTCCCGACATAGATTTGAAGATCGTCAATGACTTTTCGTTCGGTATTTTAAAACTAGAAGGAAGTTTACTTGTCATTTGATCCCATAGTTGACTATCCACAAATACATTCGGTGTTAAAACGGATGCAGAGAAAATAGAATGATAGAAATCGCCGTGCATTTTCTGAAAAACAACCATCGTGGAGGGATTAGGCAATACGAAATCTTTTGGGACAGAATTAATTATTTTTTCCCACTCCTTGCTTGAGACAAAGAAATTAGGAGTAGATACTTTTATTGAAAACAACGAATTATACTCTTCCGAACAAATTATTGATACGTTCGAATCCATTGGAGGTTCATCATTACTTTCCGGAAATTTAAACCACACCTTCTTCCACCATGCAATACTCGAAATCCACCATATGAGTAAATATTGTCTAATAATTGTCATTAGACGCATCATACTCTCTAGCCTCATTTCTTTTTGAAATTGCGCGTTTGTATTCTTCAAGTAAAAGCTTTACCCCTTTATCCATGGACCAATGGGTCATCCCCCATTTTTTGGCATTAGATCCAAGAGTTTTACGATACTTTTCATTTTCAAGAAGTAAATTTATGTTATTAGTAAGGCTCAATATATCTCCTGCTGGAGTAATAATCCCAGTAACTCCGTTTTCTACAATTTCTGGTAAACCGCCTACATCACTAACAATGATCGCCTTCCCAGCAATTTGAGCTTCAATTACAGATAGTGGCTGATTTTCTAATAAACTAGGAAGAACAAAAATGTCCGAATTGGCTAACAAATAAGGAATGTCATCTCTTTTTCCAAAAAACAGTATTTCTTCATCAAGCCCCATTACTTTACTTTGAACCTTTAATTCTGCACTCTTATCACCACTCCCAACAATCCAGCAAACCCAATCATTTCGAATTTCCTTAAGCTGTTTTAAAGCAGCGATTAAGTGATGTACCCCTTTAAGCTCAACTAATCGACCTGAATAAATAATCACTTTTTTATTTTTAGGACGCTCAATGGATGATTTCATTTTCATCCCTTTAATAAAGCTTTCCGTATCAAATCCATAATGGAGAACTCTTATTTTCTCACTTGGAACTTGAAACTCAGTAGTTAAAATATCCTTAAGCCAATTGTTCGCGACAATAGTCACTTCAGGAGTCATAGCCCCTGTCCGTTCTAACTCATCATAGTAGGCTTTTGCCATGTAATTGGAATCTGATTTATGAACAGTTGTTAATTGATATCTAATTTCATGCGCTACAGAACCATGAAGCGTAGCAATTAGCGGGACGTGATTGGGTCTCACACGATTAATACATGCTGTTGAGATGATGTCTTGCGTATGGATGATGTCATATTGATCTAATCCCAAGTAGACACTACTAAGTTCATATACATAACGTTGAAATTCAGTATATTTTACTAAGTCGTTAGCATGAATAGATGGATAGGCTTGTGGATTCAGTTTTGCGGTTAATAAGGGTAACAGTTTCTCCCTTTCCACTTTTCGGTTTTCATTTTGGATATAAACGGAAATATTCTCCTCGTCATATCCTAGTATATCTACACTATGTCCAATCGCTTCGAGCTTCTTCCTCAATTGCTGTAAATATTTCCAGACTCCACCTACATGTGGAATGGGCCAATACGTGGCTAGTAGGATCTTCATTTTATCTCTCTCCTATCTTTGGTGTTATACCCTATCAATATGGAGAGAGTTTCACATTTGTATAGGTTAATAACTTGAGATTCTTGAAATAATTTAAGAATGTAACGAAAATTAGTATTAAGAGCTTGTATTATTGAAAGTAAGGAAGGCACATCCTACAATTTGATCATTTGTAAGATTATAGGTGTTCCCCTTAAAGGGATATCGTCTGTTTTAATCATTATTTTTCCTTCCTCAATTTCATAGCATCTTTGAGGTTGTAGCACTCCGTTAATAAACAAATTTGTGTAGGAAACTCTTTCAGCTCCGATGATTCTTTGCTCTCCATACCCCTTAAGTGAGTCACCCTCCGTAAAGATCCTTCTGGAACCATCTGAAACTGTATAAAATTCAAAAACATCAACCTTTTTAGGACTAACAAAATAGGATTGCTTTTCTACTGTAGGAAATGCCATTAGCAAAGGCGGATATTGACCAACTAAATTAAATTTCCTCATATAACTACCCTCCAAACACCAAAACAAAAATGTTTGTCTTTATAGAGGATGTTCAAAAAGTCCGGCAAAAATAGCTTCGAATTTCTTCGTCAGCTCGTCTTTCCGCTCCTCACGTATACAAAACATACGCTCCGGTGCTCAAGACTTCGCTTACTTGAACTTCTTTGCTCTTTTTGTCCTCCTTTTTGAACAGGCTCTTATAGACGAATAACCAGAAATGATAATTCATTATATAAAAAACTAAAGTAATCGGTGTATAAAATGGGTTCATGTATTATCTTTAAAAAGATAAACTCGTCCAACACTATCTTTTTTCATCTGTTTTACATACGTTGTATGGAAATCTAAAAGGAGGAAAAATGATGAGCCTTAAAATAATAAAACTTGCTGTTGCATCAAATACCCATATTGCCACCTCTCCTACCGTTTCTCGTTTCTTTTATGAAGCATTCGAGACAATTCCAGAGACAACATTTATTAAAATTGATTGTTCGCAGTTTTTTGATGATACTGGTACTGCCGTTGAATACTTCCCAACTTTAAATTTGAATAATAGCTATTTCAATGTATATATAAATGGAGTACTGCAAATGGATGATAATTTCTCTTACACAGCTGGTGAAGAGGGAGTAGGAAACTTACTTATTTCGATTCCAGAGGGTTCTGAAATTGCAAACGGAACACCGATTATACTAGAAGTTATCAACTTTAATCCTATCCTTAGAACGACTTTCGAGACATAAAAAGACTCTGTTTTTAATAATGCTAGAGTTATAGAATTGGATATTTTACTTTTAAAGATTAATAGATCATGCTTTGCGACTACTTTGTAATGGTAGTCGTTTCTTTGAGTTGAAGTCCCATTCATTATAAGTAGGAGCTGTATGAATTGACATGCTAAAGAGCCTCTAGAATAATCTAGGGCTCATTTAATAGATCGAAGCAAACTCATTTCATTTTAGAGGATATATCCAGACATTTAAAGAAACAGATTATTGTCCGAAGTTTAATATGTTTTTAATCTTATTTAGCGTTTCCTCTACTTTTGGATCGTGCTTAGTTTCCAATTGCTTTTCTAAACCCTCGAATAAGTTACTATATTTAAATGCGATTAGCTTATTTGCTTCAGTCGCAGTAGGGCTAACCTTTTCGTTCGCTTCTTTTTGCAATCTATCGACTTCTTTTTGCAGTTTTTTCTTAGCCTTTTTCTTGTTCACTTTATCTACTAATAAATCCATTGCATCAGCATTCATTTTATCCAACAGATCCTGAAATTCTTGCTTATTCAAAGTTCTCCCTCCCTTAACTTGTTATGACAACCTTATAGGACATCAAGTTTTACAACAACCGCTACTAAAATTTGCAATAATGCTTGAACATTCACTGCAACATCTGTATCTGTTGTAGTAACTCTTACACATCTTGAGTTTTCAACAATCGTTTTTTGGAAGTTAGACTGTTTTGTTTTGACTAGTTGATCAAGTTCTTGAACAACTGCTCTTGAGCGGTCTGTGTCCCCAATTGTAATACTAATTACTGCAACGAGTGCAGCTTGTAATGCAAGTTGTAAGGATACAGCTGCTTGAGTATCAGTTGTCTGAACTTCAACATCCTCTGAATCTCTGATTACAATGAGTTCCCTTGATTTTTGTTTCGAAATATTCACTTGCTCTGCAGCCTGTTCAACTGTAGCTTCACTCTTGCAATGGTGATCTAAAGCTCTCCATTTTTTTCCTTCTGCCATGTTTGGCACCACCTTTTATCTTGTATTTTTTATTTATAGGATGTCTACTTTCACGACTAGTGCAACTAGAACTTGAAGTAATGCTTGTATATTTACAGAAATATCTGTATCCGTTGTGATGATTGTCACTTTTCTACTATTTTCGATAATAATCTTTTGTTTATTTCTCTGATTCACCTGCAGATACTGGACCATATCTTGGACAACAGCTCTTGATCGATCAGAATCACCAATCGTTATACTAAGAACTAACGCAAGGGCAAGCTGCAAGGCGACTTGCAATGATACAGCAGCTTGAGTATCTGTTGTTTGGATTATTACTTCACAAGAATCTCGTACTATGATAGTCTCATCAGAATCTTGTTCGATGATGGACACTTGATTTGCATCTTGTGAAATCGTTGCATCTGGGTGATCAGAGCTATGCCAATCCTCTGAACTCAATGCAGCCCAATTTCCATTTGATTCACTCACTAGGTGCATCCCCTTTACCTGTTTTTAAATAATGTTTAAAGAACGTCTAATCTCACAACTAGTGTTAACAATACTTGAAGTAATGCTTGGATATTGACAGCTACGTCTGTGTCAGTTGTTGTAACCGTTACGTTCTTTGAATTTTCAATGACAGTAAGCTGTTGGTTCTCTTGTTCAGAAACAAATTTTTGCATGATTTCTTGTGCAACAGCTTTACTACGATCTGAATCTCCGATCGTAATGCTAATTACTAGAGCAATCGCTGCTTGAATGGCCACTTGAAGGGATACTGCAACCTGTGTATCAGTAGTTTGAACGGTAACATCTACAGAATCTCTAATAATAATTCCTTCAGTTGATTCTTGTTCCATATATGAAAATTGATCAGCCTGTTGAACGACAGTTGCATTTTCATGATTTTGTCTTCTTTTTCTTCTAATTCTTCTCTTTTTTGTTTTTGCCATGATTATTTCACTCCTTTTCCTTGTGATGCTGTATACTATGTTCGTCCTTTAAAAATGTTTGTGCATATCACATAGAGTAGTATCTATTTTTCTTAAAAATAGAGAAGACGCCTTCAAATTTAGTAGGCGTCTTCATTATAATAGAGTTATTTATCCATTTTTTTCTGTTTTGTTTCATCAACAAACTGTTCGACTTGCGAGCTTAAATCTTCAACGAGACTCTTTAATAGTTGCTTCTGTTCATCTGATAGACTTTTCTTTTCCTCTTGATTGACTCCATGTCTAGAAAATATGTCTGATATCATTAAATCTACAATGCTTTTTGAGAAAATGGCTGGATTTTTTTGGGGTTCATTAGTCAAAGTAATTCCTCCTTCTTATCTTTTTCATCATTAGATGCTCTCTTTACTGTATATGCAAAGAGCTTCCTAAATGAAATAGTAATAAATCAAATTCTTCGCGTTATACGAAATACCCTATTAAAAAAAGGCATGACATGAAAACATGCCATACCCAAAGAAAATTTCTATAATTTAAATTTGTTGACTTGTAGCTGCAAGCCTTCAGCTAAATGGGCCAAGGATTGTGCGGATGCAGATATTTCTTCCATCGTTGCTAATTGTTCCTGATTGGCAGCAGAACTACTCTGACTGAATTCTGCACCATTCCTTGCTAGCTCTGAAACCTCTAGAACAGAAGTTAGAACACGATCACTCACACCCGTCATTTGTTCGATTGCTAATGAAACATCCAGTACTTTCTCTTTTACTCCATCATTAGTTTGTTCAATGACAACAAAAGACTCTGAAACGTTTTGAGAAAATTGAATACCTTCGCTCACCTTAGCCTGACCGATTTGCATAGATTCAATGGCTTTGTTCGTTTCATTTTGAATTTCAGAAATCATAGAAGCGATTTGAACTGCTGATTGACGTGAACCTTCGGCTAGTTTTCTAACTTCATCTGCAACGACAGCAAACCCTTTACCATGTTCACCTGCCCTTGCCGCTTCAATTGCAGCATTTAAGGCCAATAAGTTGGTTTGTTCAGATATGGCTGTGATCAAAGCCAAGATATTACTTATTTCTGTTGATAATCCACCCAGTCTAGAAATAATCGCTGAAGTTTCCTCAACAGATCCATGAATATCATTCATCTGCTCAACAACCTGTAATACAGCTTTTGAACCGTTTTTTATCGACGTATTTGCTGCACTTGTTAATTCGTTCATATCATTTCCATTTTGTGCGATTTGATTTAGCCCAACAGATAGCTCTTTCATTGAAGCCAGTACTTCTACTGAACTTATTTGCTGCTGTTCAGCACCAGCGGCAGCCGTCTGAGCCAACCCAGATATTTGTTCAGCAGCGCCAGTACTTTGTTCTGCACTTGCTGTTAACTCCTCACTGGAAGCTGTAACTTGCATCGTAGAGTCGCTAACTTCCCCGATCAGCATTTTTAGATTCGTGACAAGTTGGTTTAATGATTGGACAAGTCCGCCAATTTCATCATTTGCTTTCGTATGTAACTCTGGCAAACTTAAATCTCCATCTGCAAGCAATTCCATTCGTTGTGAAACCATAACAATTGGCTTTGTTATTCTATTGGCCATAATGTAGGCAATAGCTAGTCCTGAAAAAATGGCTAAAGCAGAAATAAGTAGCGTGATAACAATGACTGAATTGCCTTCCTGAATTAGTTTTTGCCCATTAGCTTTAATTTCCTCTTCTTCTGAAGTCGCTAGTTCTTTAAGTCCTTCATCAATACTTCTTCCCATCGGGGTAATTTTATCCTTTAGAACTTCTCTTGCTAATGCTAAGTCATCAGATTTTACAACTGGTAAAAGGTAATCTTCTATATATTTTCTCCATTGTTCACTTTGGGTAATTAAATTTTTCTCCGTTTCTGAATTGGTTAGTGTCAGTAATTGCTCTTGTATTGCTTTACTCTCATCCGTTACTTCATTAAATCTTTCAAGATACTCTTCTTCACCGAATAAGACATATCCTCGTATTAATCCAATTCTCTCTTGAATATTTGCGGATAATTTTTGATTCGCTATTAAAGTCTCCATCTCTTTTTCAATCAAATTATTGACTTTATTGTTATAGTCATTTGTAAAAAATACGGTTCCTAAGGTCATTATGAGCATAATGAATAAGATAATGCTGAATGAAATTAGTATTTTCCTCTTTAAACTTCTCACGCTAGTCCTACCTCCTGCTGTTTGCATGTATACAAAATATATATCGGCTTTTGTCGAATAATCTAAAGGTACATTAACGAAATATTGGGTAAAAACAAAAAGCTATACCACCTAGCGTAAGTAGTTCAGATAACGTGGAGAAACAATAGAAATAGCATACGAAAACGAGTATGAAATCGTATGATTTGATGCTCGTTTTTTGTTGTTATATAAAGGTTTAGCACTCTAGGAAAAGTGCGAGACCCCACAGGGAAAGCCGAAGAGGCTCGCATCCCTCCCCGGGGAAAGCAAGTGGCTGTGCAACGAAAAATCAACGGACAAACTTTAGATCCTACGTCTGTTAAAAGCAACAACGTATGAAAACAGTCAAAAAGAAAAACTCAGAGTGTAAACTCCGAGTTTTTTTTTTTGCTGATACTATGTGATTTAAGTTTAGAATTCCATTGTTATTTGGACAGTTATTAAGTGGTTTCTCCACAATAACTGAACTATTTACTCATAACGGTATAGCTTTTGTTGTTTTTTTATGGTTTGAAATTTCTATAATCATATTCATAATGATCGATTAAATTAAAGCCATTAGGTGTATAAAATCGCAACAAATCCCCATTAACTACTTGATCGGAAAGCTCTAATTGTTGCTTTACAAATTGCTCACTCAACAAAATAGCCTTATTTTTTTCAACCGGATGTCCATTTTTTGTGTCAAAGTATTTATTTGTCACCCTAGTAATTGTTGGACTCGCGAAATCTCCGTTTCGAAAAGGGATGACTTGTTCATGCTCATCTGAGAATAAATCGGTGCCAAAGAAAAGAAATTCCTTCGTTTCCATTCCTAGGAGATGAAGAATCGTTGGCAGCAAGTCAATTTGGCCACCATATTGACTCATTTTCTTCCCCGCCACACCGGGTATTCGAATGAGCAAAGGAACCCTTTGCAATTGAGCATTTTTAAAGGGGGTAATTTCTTCTCCCATGACTTGCTTCATAGCTTTATTATGGTTTTCAGAAATGCCATAATGGTCACCGTATAAGATAATCATTGACGAATCTAAAAGTCCATCTTCCTTTATTTTTAAAAAAAACTCACGTAAGGCTTCATCTGAATAACGTGCGGTTTGAAAATATCGGTCAACTGAACCATCACCAGAATTAAAGGGTTTGATAGAGGCTTCTTCCTCAGCAATTGGGTATGGATAATGGTTTGATAAAGTGATGAATTTCGCATAAAATGGTTGTGGTAATGTTTCAAGTATAGGAAGGGATCCTGTAAAAAACGGTTTATCCTTTAAACCATAATTCACAACATTCTCTGGCGACATTTCATAGAAACTAGAATCAAAAAAATAGTCGTATCCAAAGGATTTGTAAATGACATCTCGATTCCAAAAGGATTGATTATTCCCATGAAAGACAGCAGAAGTATAATGATCGTTGTCTAAGATCCCAGGTGCAGCATGGTATGTATTAAGTCCACGTGTTGTAAATACCGCACCTTGTGGTAGTCCATATAAAGAGTTATCAATTAAAAATTCGGCATCTGAGGTCTTCCCTTGAGCAGTTTGATGAAAGAAATTATCAAAGTAAAAACTATTTGGTTCACTAGTTAAAGAATTTAGAAAAGGGGTTACTTCCTCCCCATCTATCTTATAATCAATTAAAAAATTTTGAAAGGATTCTAAATGAATATAAATAACATTTAACCCTTTAGCAGCCGCAAAGTATTGTGGATTTGGTTCAGCGTGAAGGGACTTTGTATAATTAATGATTTCTGTAATATCATCACTATCAGCCATCACTCGTTGTTTAGAAGTTCTTGTGCTTTGTAAGATATCATAAAAAATAAAATTGTAAATCCCAAGGTATTTAACAATGTAATTCCGATCAAACATTCTCGTTAAAAGTTGTGGTCGATCCATTTCGGCCATTGCTATTGTACTCCCAATCATGAATATCGCAGACAAATAAAGAATTGAAAAACTCCGACGAGTAAAAGTCCCAATAAATTCAAACTTATTTCTTTTTCTTAAAATGACTAAAAGAATGATCGTGTCAAAATAAAATAAAAAATCATATCCATTGATAAGGGCAAAGATACTTCCACCTAGATCATTCATGTTTTTTGTTTGAAAAAGAGTAGGTAACGTAATAAAGTCACTATAAAAACGGTAGTAAAGTACATTGGCATAGAGCACTGTTGACAATATGAGCTGAAGGAGCATTAAGGTAGAATAAAACTTTTTCCCTTTTACTAAAACAGATAGACCTAATAGGAACAAAATAGAACCAATGGGATTTAGGACAAGAAGAATGGTTTGAACGCTATTGTTTATTTGTAAATGAAAATCGTGATATTGAGTCAACAATGTTTTGAGCCAAAGCAGAAAACATGCGAAATAAAAGAATTTTTGCTTAGCATTCAACTTGATATCTAGAATTGAACTTCGTTTCATGTTTTCACCATCTTTGATTTTATCTTGGTTACTATCCCCTTTTAACTAATAAAATATATGCTTTTTACGAAGTTCTGGTAGCAGAAACCCCTATAACCAATCTACAATTTGCCAATCATACTGTTTATTAGTAGGCAAACAATAACAAAAACAACGTTTAGGGGCTTTGTAAAATGAAAGAATTACGCATTGGCAATGAAAAGCTTCGATATGAGGATATTGGTAGTGGTATTCCTATTCTGTTTATTCACCCACCTGGTATGGGTAGAAAAAGTTTTTTATGAACAAAAGTCACTTTCAAGGAATTTCCGATTGGTTCTGCCTGATCTTATTGGAAATGGAGATAGTAATGAAGCAACACACCAATTACTGACTACAGAGTTTGAAAAGGTCAACCAGATTGTTACGGGGTTTTTCTTAACCACTTTAAAGAAATAGAAAAGGGTCACCATTGAGACAAATGTGATACGTACGCTTAACTTGATATTAAAAGAGAAAGTAGCTAAAATCTACTTTCTCTTTTTATGAAAAAATGCTTAAAGATTTTGATACCACGTTCTCGCTTTCTCTACTTCTTCTCTAGTTAGCTCATGCCCACCCTCACCCCAGTGTTCAGTAACAGAGGCATTAGCATTCCGTAACTCTTTAACTAACTCTTTTGTTTCAACAAAAGGAATGATTGGATCGTTTTTACCCGCACCAATAAACACTTCCTTCTTTGATAAATCAGGGAGTTGTACCCCCCGTAATGGTACCATTGCATGAAAAAGTATGCCCGCACTTAGTGAAGTCCGATCATGATATAGAAGGCTTGCTGCTATGTTTGCTCCGTTTGAATAACCGATTGCTACTACCTTATTTCGATCAAAGCTATATTTAACTGACATACTCGTAATAAACTCATTAAGTTCATGTGTTCGGATGATTAAATCCTCTTCATCAAAGACACCTTCTGAAAGTCTTCTAAAAAAGCGGGGCATTCCATTTTCTAACACATTACCTCTAACACTTAAAACAGATGCCTGTGGAGCAATCATCTCTGCAAGAGGAAGTAAATCCCTCTCATTCCCACCAGTTCCATGAAGGAGCAAAAGTGTATGGTCACTCGTGCCTTGTATAAAAATATGTTCCATATTATTCAACCTCCATTCGTTAAAAATTCGTTTTTTCTTTCGTATGCAATGGCTTTAGTTTAGCTTCAATTGATTCACGCTGATCTTCAAAATAGGGAGGTAAGGCAAGTCGTTCTCCTAAGTGATCAAATGACTCATCCCCTTCAAATCCAGGGCCATCCGTCGCAAGTTCAAATAATATACCATTCGGCTCTCTGAAATATAGAGATTTGAAGTAGTAACGTTCAACAAAACCCGAGTTCGGGATTTTTAATTCTTTTAGCCATTCGACCCATTTTTTTAGTTCCTCCTGATCCTCAACCCGAAGTGCAACATGATGGACACTTCCCCGACCTGGTCGTTCCATTGGCAAATCTGGTCGTTCAACTAAATGAATTTCCGCACCCGTACCGCCTTCTCCGGTTTCGTATACGGTGTTCGTGTGTCCGATTGATTGGTATGTACCTTTTTTCCTGAATCCAAGTACATCAGTTAAAATTTTTGCGGTAGATTCTAGTCGAGCAACTGTTAAAACGACTGGGCCCAGTCCTTGAATGGCATGTTCTTTTAAAACAGGACTTAGATCCCATGGATGCCCACCTTCAACACCCTCATTTTGCTCATCAGAAACAAGAACAAGCCGCTGTCCTTCAAAATCCTTAAACGTTAAACTTGCACGACCCGTTTCTGAAGATATACCTTCGTGTTCTACAGCAAACTCTTCAAATCTTTTTTCCCAATAGTATAAGGATTCATCTGTTGGAACACGAAGCGATGTTGTTGAAATACTATTTGTACCCTGATATGTATTTCCTGCATGAGGAAACTCAAAAAACGTCAAGTCTGTACCTGGATTCCCTCGTTCATCTGCATAAAATAAGTGATAGACAGAAGTATCATCTTGATTCACTGTCTTCTTTACTAGTCTTAAACCTATTATTTTTGTATAGAATTCATAATTCCTCAATGCATTAGCAGTTATGGCAGAAACATGATGAATTCCCTTTAATGGTTTTAAATCCATTTGTTTAACCCCCTAAATCATTTGGACAATCATCTTATTATTCTTAATGATACTACAATTTAATGCAACTATTTGAACTCTGTTTTCCAAAAAAATGCACTTGTCATCCCATTAACTAGGTGCTATAGTAGGTAAGCGATGAGCTAAGATTGTGTAAGTCGATTAGACACTCGCTTTTAGCGAAATGCACGATGTGGCGTGCAGTCTTTCGCCTCAATACGCATAAAGACGCCGTTTATCGGCGTCTTTTTTTTATTCTCTCTCCTACATATAAATACTCTGTTTTTCATGTTTTTTAAACAATCCAGTCCATTAGCTTGAACAAAAAGACACTACCTCAGTAGTGCCTTTTTAACTTACAGTACCCAGTTTCCTGCTCTAAATAATGGTACTCGGCTACCATCTTTTTTAATTCCATCGATGTCCATATCACTTGAACCAATCATAAAGTCTACATGTGTCAAACTATTGTTCGCTCCATTTTCCGCCAATTCTTCCTCTGACATCTCTTTTCCGCCTTCAATCGCAAATGAATAAGCATTTCCGATGGCTAAATGGTGGGAAGCATTTTCATCAAATAAGGTGTTGTAAAAAATAATATTTGTGTTCGAAATAGGCGAATCATGTGGTACTAGCGCAACTTCTCCTAGATAATGAGAGCCTTCGTCTGTTTCAACTAGCTTTTTTAAGGTTTCATAGCCTTGTTCTGCTTGAAAATCCACAATACGACCATTTTCAAAGGTAATTGAGAAGTTATTTATCATGTTTCCACCATAGTTTAATGGTTTAGAACTACTTACTTTACCATTGACTCCGGTCTTTTTTGGCGTTGTAAATACTTCTTCTGTAGGCATATTTGCAATAAATTGAAAACCCTTTGTATTGGTACTACCAGGACCTACCCAAAGGTGTTTTTCTGCAAGCTCAAGAGTTAGGTCTGTCCCTTCAGCTGTATAATGAAGTGCCTCAAATTTTTGATTGTTTAAGTAATCCACTTTTGCTTCCAGATGACTACTATGTTCTTTCCATGCTTGGATAGGGTCTTCAAGTAATGTACGAGTGGCCGAAAAAATGGCATCCCAAAGCTTATTGATTTGTTCTTCTGAAGAAGCGGCCTCAGGGAAAACTTTCGCTGCCCAAGCTGGTGATGGAACAGCCACAATTGACCAGCTTACTTTATCAGCCATTATGTAATTTCTATATTTTTTACTAGCTTCTCCTGCTGCTTTACTTAGGTTGGCAATTTTGTTTGCATCTACACCACTTAGTAAATCAGGGTTCATTGAAATAACAGAAAGTAAAGCAGCGCCTTCTTCATAGGCTTTTTCAAGCATTTCTGCTCTCCATTTCGGAAAATAATGAAAGGATTCCTCGTTTGCTTCGTCAAATCTAATGCGTGTAACCGTTTCATCTGTCCATTCAATTTGAACCAGCTTTGCGCCTGCCTCATATGCCTTTTTGGCAACTAATCTTACATATTCTGCACTATTAATATCTGAATTCACGATTAAGGTTTGACCAGGTTGAATGTTCACACCAACCTTAACTGCAAGGTCTGCGTACTTTTCTAAATTTTGCTCAAATTGACTCATCTAAAATTCCCCCTTTTTATATATCTTACCAAAATCATCCTATCCGTGTATAGGTAGGTATATTTTTTGAGCTTTTTCACATAGGAAGTTCATCATCTTTTGGTCGATGCAAGCCACTTACAAGTGTAAGAATCATGAATGCAGCTAACCTTGATGTCATATCTCTGAAATCTAGTGTTGGATCTATTTCAACAATATCTAATGCGACAACTTTTTCATGCCTACTGATCATTTTAATCGCTGTTTTTAACATTTGCACATCCATTCCATCTGGACCAAATGCTGGACATCCAGGTGCAAATGCTTGATCCATAACATCCATATCTAAACTAACGTAAATTGAATCCACCTTTCCCTCTAATTCTAAGAGACAATTCTCCAGAATGGTTTTGATCCCCTTTTCTCTAATGTCATCCATTGTAAAGATGTTCACACCGTTGTCTCTACCGAATTTAGTATAATCTTTTGCATTTGCAAAGTTACGAAGTCCAATTTGAAAGAGATGATCTCCTTTAATGGTTCCTGATTCTAGTAAACTCCTGAATGGTGTTCCGTTTGTTGGACCACCATCAGTTAAATTACGAAGATCGTGATGAGCATCAAATTGAATAACTCCTATTCTACCTTCTCTGGCTGCCGCGAAAGCCTTCAAGCACGGTGCCGTAATAGAGTGATCTCCTCCAAGAATAACAGGAAACATTTGATTATGTTTTGAGAGAATAGCAGTTAATGTGCTCTCAATTCTAGAATATGAATCTTTAATATCCGTAACATGCATTTCAATATCTCCTAAATCTGTAAGCAAATAGTTTCTTAGATCATGATCATCTTCGATTGAATAGGTTGTGAAGGATGAGAAACATTTCCGAATCGCCTGGGGGGACAGGTACGCACCAGAGTGACTGATGGATGATTTTGATAAAGGGACACCTAGGAGACCTATACCCACAATTATCTGAGATTGATCCCAGTTCTCTATTATTTCATTCGCTTTCGTTACGTGTGTATCTTTGAATAAGGCTGTCCCCGCTCGTTTCAAATACTGCATTTTTCTTCCCCCCTCCATAAGCACCTAACTTTCTTTAATACGTTAATTGTTCTAATCATTCAAAGACTTGAATACACCATTTACAAGAAAACACATTCCATAAAATTGAGGTTTTTGTTAGATATCATCGAATACCGTCTAAACTTTTGTATTTAATTAGAATGTTTTGACTTCTTTTGTCGCGAGGAAGGTTATCCGAATGATAACAACGTATTTACTACTAATAATATCCCATTAATTTACTTTGATTAGGCTATTTTATCTATAAATGAATGGGACATGTGACATGGGGGTATAGAAAAGATGTGGAAATTGAGAAGGAAGAATATTTTTAGTTGGTTCATTTTAATTATGTTTCTTAGTGCATGTAACAATAGTTCAATCGGCGCGTCTACAATTCCTGAAGATCTTCCAAAAGAAGAACTAAAGGTAGCCACTCATCCGCTTATTCATCACCCAGTCATTGAAAAGACTCCCCCACCTAAGCAAATTGAAAAGAAGACTATAACATTTAGTGTCGCTGGAGATTTTACTCTTGGAAGTGATGAAAGCTTTGGATATGACGGTACATTCACTCAAGAGGCTGATACAAATGGACTAGAATATTTTGTTGAAAATATTAAAACACTTTTCGGTGAAGATGATTTTACTTCCGTCAATTTAGAAACTACTTTAACAACATCTAATCAAAAGGCCGATAAAAAATTTCGTTTTAAAGGGGACCCCTCTTATACAGAGATTTTGACAAAAGGCAGTATCGAAGCTGTGAATTTAGCGAATAACCATACGTTGGATTATTTGCAAAAAGGATACCAAGATACCATTACTAACCTTGAAAAACACAATGTAGGCTATTTTGGAAATGAGAACAAGCTTTTAAAGACTATAAAAGAAGTAAAAGTTGGTGCCCTTGGATATAACGGCTGGAGCGATACAAAAGAAATTCGGAACCAAATTAGTCAGGACATTCAATCACTAAAGGACCAAGGCGCGAAGATTGTGATTGTTCACTTTCATTGGGGTGAGGAGCGAAGCTATGTTCCAAACGAAAGTCAAGAATCCTTAGGGCGCTTTACAGTTGATAGTGGTGCCGATTTAGTTGTAGGACATCATCCCCATGTTGTTCAAGGGATTGAAGAATATAAGGGTAAATTCATTGTTTATAGCTTAGGTAATTTCATGTTTGGTGGAAATCGTAACCCTACTGATAAGGATACATTTGTATTTCAACAAGTTTTCCACTTAGAAAATGGAGAATTAATGCAACAAAAGGAGATCAAAGTCATTCCTTATCGAATTTCATCTCTTGCTTCTCGCAATAACTATCAGCCAACACCGCTAGAAGGAGATGAAGCTAAGCGTGTGATGAGTAAAATTTTAGACTTATCTGCAAGAATTGGTGAACCTAACTGGGTTGCTTATGAGAGTTCAAATAAATAATTTAAATCAGTTACTAGATTTCTTTATATTAGAGGATGTTCAAAAAGTCCGGCAAAAATAGCTTCGAATTTCTTCGTCAGCTCGTCTTTTCCGCTCCTCACGTATACAAAACATACGTGCAGGAAGCTCAAGACTTCGCTTCCTTGAACTTCTTTGCTCTTTTTGAACAGGCTCTATTAGAATCCCCTTAGTTCAACACAAATTGGTAGAAATTGTGGGGATTTTATTTTTTATGCTCTTTTCTAAATAATTGTTGTTTTCTTAATAGGAATTATGTGAAAGAAACCAGTTGATAAAGAGGTTGATTGGAACGGATATGCTAGGGATCCTACTTAGAGCAGCGGGACAAGTGAGACTCATCGTTTGGCTCTGTTGGCAAAGGATGCTCTCGGCCCGCCACGCGTAAAGCAAGCATCCTGGAGAGGAAATCAACCACTAACCAATAGTTAAATAGCATCAATGTTTATGAAAACAACCATTTCTTATGAAACTATTTTCTTTGTTACTAGGGTGCTCCTTCTAGTTTCAAATACTGCCATTCTATCTACTCTTGATTCAATTCTGATATACGACCTTTCCATTTTTTATCACTGTATTTACATGATTTACTCCAAAATGATAAGGAATATAATCATAGTTATTCGCATTCCAAATCACTAGATCCGCCTGCTTTTCTTCCTCGATACTACCTACTCTTTGTTCAACTCCAATGGCATGTGCGGCATTGATAGTGACTGCATTCCAAATTTCCTTAGAAGTCATATTTAAATAAAGCGCAGCCAAACTCATAATAAGCTGTAAGTTTTCAGTAGGGCAGCTTCCAGGATTAAAGTCTGTCGCTAAAGAGACTGCTACTCCTTTATCTAGCATAAGACGTGCTTTAGCATGCTCCTTCTTTTTTAAATAAAAGGACGTACCTGGAAGAAGGCAAGCAATGACTCCTTGTCTGGCTAGTTCCTCCATTCCAAGCTCTGAAGATCCAACAAGATGATCTGCCGAAAATGCCCCCAACTTAGCTGCTAACTCTGCTCCACCTAATGAATCAATTTCATCGGCATGAATTTTCAACTTGAAGCCTTTCCTCTTTGCTGCTTCTAGATAGTTTTCTGATTGATTGAGGGTAAAGACACCTGTTTCGCAAAAAATATCTACAAAGTCTGCTAGGTTTTCCTCTTTGATTTCATCAAGAAGTAAAATCATTTTTTCTAGAAAGATTTCTGGTTCTCCCATATGCTCTAATGGAATTGCATGTGCTCCAAGAAAGGTAGAAATGATATCGATTGGATGTTGTATATTTAAGCTTTTCATGACTCTAAGCTGTTTTAATTCTGTTTCGCGGTCGAGTCCATACCCACTCTTCGCTTCGATTGTCGTTACACCAAAAGCTAGCATTCTATTAAGATGTGTTTTCGCTTTAGAATAAAGCTCAGTTTCTGAAGCCTTTCTTGTTTCCTTAACAGTTGATAGAATTCCTCCCCCTTGACTTAGTATGTCTAAGTAGGATAAACCTAGTTGCTTGAGTCTCATTTCATGCTCTCTAGATCCCCCAAATACTAGGTGAGTGTGTGGATCAATCAATCCTGGTGTGACGAGCTTCCCCAAACAATCAATCCGTTTACAAGCTTCATAACTTACTGCTTTTGCCTGTGGTAAAATATTTACGATTCGATTCCCCTTGATGGCAACCATTGCATCTTCAAGCACTTCTAGTTCATTCATCGCTAAACCGTACCTTGGTCCAACCGTTGTACTTCTCATTGTTAAAAGCTGTCCAATATTTTCTAAAAGTAAATCAACTGGTTCCGACTTCACTATCCTTCACCTCCTCATTACTGATCTTGCCACATTGGGATATGAACACCCTTTTCTTTTGCCACCTTTTTTGCCTCTTCATAGCCCGCGTCCACATGTCGAATAATCCCCATACCTGGGTCTGATGTTAATACTCGTTCAAGTTTCTTCCTTGCAACGTCTGTTCCGTCTGCAACGACAACCATACCGGAATGTAGAGAATACCCCATCCCCACTCCACCACCGTGATGGAATGAAATCCAACTTGCACCAGCCGATGTATTAACAAGAGCATTTAGCACGGCCCAATCACCAATGGCATCACTTCCATCCTTCATCCCCTCCGTTTCACGATTCGGTGAAGCCACTGAACCACAATCTAAATGATCTCTCCCAATAACAATAGGAGCCCTTAGTTCACCCTTTTTAACTAATTCATTTATGGCAAGCCCCATTTTAACTCGTTCACCATAGCCAAGCCAGCAAATCCTAGCCGGTAGCCCTTGGAACACCACTTTCTCTCTTGCCATATCAATCCAACGATGTATTCCAAGATCATCGGGGAACAATTCTTTCAGTAAGGAATCTGTACGATAAATATCTTCTGAGTCTCCTGATAACGCAACCCAACGAAAAGGGCCCTTTCCTTCACAAAACAATGGTCGAATAAAGGCCGGAACAAAACCAGGGAAGGAAAAGGCATCTTCCACACCTTCATCAAGTGCCACTTGACGTATATTATTTCCATAGTCAAAAACAACAGAACCTTGTTTTTGGAGGTCAAGCATAAATTGTACATGCTTAGCCATCGATTTTCTGGCCAACTCCTGAAATCTATCAGAATGATCTTTTCTCATAAATTGTGCTTCTTCGATTGTTATGCCTTGTGGATAGTAACCATTCAGTGGGTCATGTGCAGATGTTTGATCTGTCACAATATCTACCTTGATCTTATGTTCCATTACCTTTTCAAAAACATCGACTGCATTCCCAACTAATCCAATTGATAACGGTTTCATTTCTTCTTTCGCTTTTTTTGCCCACTGAAAAGCTTCTTCAAAGGACTCAGTCATCAAATCGCAATAACGTGTATCTATTCTACGTTGTATTCGCTCACGATCCATTTCAACTACAATGACAACCCCACCATTCATGGTGACAGCTAATGGCTGTGCCCCACCCATCCCGCCAAGTCCAGCTGTTAAAGTAATCGTTCCTGAAAGACTTCCACTAAAATGCTTATTTGACAAAGCCAAGAACGTTTCATATGTCCCCTGTAAAATTCCTTGAGTACCTATATAAATCCAGCTACCGGCCGTCATTTGTCCATACATGGTTAAGCCTTTTGCGTCTAACTCATGGAAGGTTTCCCAATTAGCCCATTTTGGAACTAAGACTGAGTTACAAAGTAATACTCTGGGAGCATGTTCATGTGTACGAAATTTTCCGACGGGCTTACCTGATTGAATCAGGAGAGTTTCATCATTTTCTAAAACTTTTAATGAGGCTTCAATGGCACGAAAGGATTCCCAGTTACGGGCTGCTTTTCCTATTCCTCCGTAAACCACTAATTCTTCAGGTTTTTCCGCTACGTCTGGGTCTAAATTATTACGAAGCATACGAAGGGCAGCTTCTTGCTCCCATCCGAGACATTCGAGAGTTAATCCGTGAGCTGCTTTAATCACTTGTTTTGAATTCATTTTTATAATAATCCTCCTTTTTCCCAATCGCGTTTTCTAAAAATAAATGCACATCTAGTTTTTCTAACCAGCCTTTTACGTTTTCAATGTCAATTGAAAAAACTCGGTCTTCTATGATGGAGGGTACTACTGATCTCGCAGAATGAAAGAATTCCTTTGTTGTAGCTGACATTTTATTTACACCTCTATACTCTACTGCTTGTAATGAACAAATAAGCTCAATCGCTAGGACCATTTTCACATTTTGGATAATTTGATAAGCATGTCTAGCAGCGATTGTGCCCATACTGACATGGTCTTCTTGATTGGCAGACGAAGGAATAGAATCAACACTAGCAGGGTGTGATAGTGTCTTATTTTCAGATACTAAGGAAGCTGCGCAATACTGCATGATCATTGCGCCTGATTGAAGTCCAGGAGATGGACTTAAGAATGGTGGAAGATCATTTAATTGAGGATTAACGAGACGCTCAATTCTTCGTTCTGAAATATTTCCAAACTCTGACATGGCAATTGCTAAAAAGTCCATTGCAAATGCAATAGGTTGACCATGAAAATTTCCTCCAGACAAGACTTTGCCTTCGCTAAAAATAAGTGGATTATCAGTAGCGGCATTCATCTCGACTAGGAGTTTATCTTTTACATACGACAAAACTTGCCATGATGCACCATGTACTTGAGGGATACATCGAATGGAATATGCGTCTTGTACCCTTTTTTCTCCTTGTCTTGTTGTCAATTGACTACCATTCAAAATCTTTCTAATACGCGCAGCTACTTCAATCTGCTCTATATATCCCCTAGCTTGATGGATTTCATCATCAAAAGCATCAATAATACCCTCTAGACCCTCAACTGTCATGGATGAAATACAATCGGCTAGAAGGGCCAATCTAGTCGATTCAATATAATTAACTAAGCCCAGTGATGTCATCGCTTGAGTTCCATTAATTAAAGCCAGGCCCTCTTTTGCTTTTAATACAATCGGTTCTAGATTTGTTTTTAGAAAAGCCATTTTACTCGGCATTCTATCCCCTTTATAAATCACTTCACCTTCGCCTACTAGTACCAAGGCCATATGGGAAAGAGGGGCTAAATCTCCACTAGCACCAAGTGAGCCTTGCTGAGGTACAATGGGATGAATTTGTTGATTCAGTAGTTCCAGCAAAAGCTCTAACACATTTCTTCTGATACCAGAGAATCCTTTTAAAAGGGCATTAATCCGAAGTAGAACGATTCCTCTTGAAACCAGTTCTGGAAAAGGGGCACCAACACCACAGGCATGGCTTCTAATAAGATGTAATTGAAGATTTTCTACATCATCTGGATGTATGAGTATATCACTAAATTTTCCAAATCCGGTCGTTATGCCATAAACGACTTTTTGTGTATCCACAATGTGATCTACGACCGCACGACTCCGTTCTACCTTTTCCCAAACTTCTTCCTTAACAAAAACAAGTTCTTTTTCATAAATGATCCTTCTTGATTCTTCAATTGTTAATGAATTTCCCGATAATTCAATCATATTTATACTCCTTTCTATTCAAATCATCTAATTTTTATGATTGTTAAAAAGAACACAATAAGAAACACTATCGATGATAATACTTAATAAAAGTTTGGAGGTTTTTTTTGAACAACTCTATGAAGAGTCTTTAGACCGTAAATAGATAATCGCAACCAGAGCCAGCTATAAAGACTAGAGAAGACAAAGACACAAAGGATTACCCTTACATCAATTTCCGATGTGATAGATGGCCCTAAAATTGGAAAACGGAGTGCATATAACAGGACTAAAATACCTAGAGTTAGAGTAGTCGCAGCAAATGCGACGATTACTGGACCACTTTTCGTCACCCTTAGACCGAGTCCTAAACTAAGACCTAGTAGGCCTGTGGTGAAAGGAAAAACGAATAATTCACTCGGTTGGATGATAGCCAATAATAGAATGGTCAGTATGTATGTCATGAACCCCATACGGAATGTTAAGACTGTTGCGACGACAATTGGCCAAGTTGTGAGGATACTGACGACATATCCAATGCCAACAAAAACACCAACGGATTGAAAAATTGCTGCTAATGAAGCTAATATGGCTCCCATAACCATTTTTGTCGTAATCGAGTAGCTATCTAGAGCTATAACATAGTTCATGCTTTTAGATCTTCGTTTTATCCAAAAGTTCATCCTACACCCCCTATACTAAGGTAAATGCTATAATTGCTTCGTTTATTCCAACTATGTGGAAGCCTCGTTGTCATTCTTTATTAGCACATTGATTAGCCTAGATTCAATGTGGACATTCACCTTTCCATCCCTACATTGAATAAACTGTACCAGTGTTTAGGAGGTGAGGAAGAAATGGGACTGTTCAAGGATGAAACAACGAACAGGGGTATCCTGCAACAATGGGAAAGAGTGGCCATCGAAGAATTCCAAGCAAAAATGATGGACAGAAGTCGACCATTTCCTTGTATTCCAGCTACACAAGGACATTCACTAGATCAGTTTCGATATGGATTTGTAGGTGATCCAAGGGATAGTTCTTCTGCTAACGAACTCGCATCCTTACTTTCTGACTATACTGTATGTTCAAGAAAGCTCGGAACCTACACCTCTCTAATCATTTTCTTTGAGACACCTCATGAAATAAAGAGTACCTACACCGTCGATCAGTTCGAACAGTTATTCTGGGACCAGTTAGCTAGATTGCGAGGTATGGATGAATTGGAGTGGCCATCAAAAATTCCAATTGACCCTCATGATCCTATATGGGAATTCTGTTATAATAATGAGCAATATTTTATGTATTGTGCAACACCTGCACATGAAAATAGAAGAAGCAGACATTTTTCCACGTTCATGTTAGCAATAACTCCTAGGTGGGTGTTAGATCAATTTAACGCCTCTCCATCATTCGCGAAGAAAGTAAAATCAAATATCAGGCACAGATTAGAGAGTTATGACTCCATCCCAGTCCATCCTGACTTAAACAGTTATGGACTTAAAGATAATTTTGAGTGGAAACAATATTTTCTTCATGATGATGCTACATCCCTGTCCCGTTGTCCTTTTCATAAGATCTTAATAAAAGAGGAAGAAAGAAAATAAAATCTACTAAATTGTAGGCTTTATTTTTTGTTCTTTTCAAAAAAATTGTTGATTTTACAGAACCTAAATCGTATATTTTGTAAATAGAGAAGTCTTTAGCTGATTACAAAACAACTAGTAGGATACTAAATTTAGAGGGTGCTCAGTATGAAAAAGCGTATTGTCATATCTTTTAGCGGGGGAAAAGATTCAACCCTTGCCCTACATCGATTGATGACATCTGATGAATGGGAGATTGACTCTTTGTTCACAACCATAACGGAAGATTATAAACGAACAAGTATACATGGTGTGAGAGAAACCCTTTTAGAGCAACAAGCCTCATCTCTAGGTATCCCCCTTCGTAAAGCCTATATTCCCAAAGCTTGTTCGAATGAACTATATGAACAAATAATGGGAAAAGAAGTACAGAAAATGATGGATGATAACGTTACTCATATGATGTTTGGCGATATCCATTTGGAAGATGTAAAGGAATACCGTGAGAAGATGTTAAGTCAAACATCCTTAAAGCCTGTTTTTCCTTTATGGGGGGAAGATCCTAAAAAAATTATGAATGAGTTTCTACATCTTGGCTTTCAAACAGTATTAACTTGTGTTGACAGTAAACAATTGGATTCAGCCTTTGTTGGAAGGGTAATAGATCATGAGTTTATTAAAGATCTACCAAGCGGGGTCGACTTTTGTGGTGAAAATGGTGAATTTCATACATTTGTTTTCAAAGGCCCTATTTTTGAAACGGAAATCAACTTTATTGTTTCAGATGAGAAAACGGTCACAAAAGATGTTTACTCAAACCAAGACCGGTTTTATTTTGTGGATTTATTACCTACAACAGACAGATAAACGACAGAAAGAGCCTTGGCTTAATTAAAAGTTGAGGCTCTTATTCTTATATCATTGCGAATTCTTCATGAACAAATCTCAATCTCGATACACACGGGACAATGATCGCTACCTAATACATCACAATGAATCTGCGAATCTTTTAAAGAAGCTGCTAATACATTAGAAAGAATAAAATAGTCAAATCTCCATCCAACATTTCTCTCTCAGACCTTCATCATGTAAGACCCCCAAGTATATGCTTCTATCTTTTCTGGATAAAGGTATCGGAAAGAATCAACAAAACCAGCTTCTAGTAAGTCGGTCATTTTCCCACGTTCTTCTTCCGCAAATCCAGAGTTCCCTCGGTTTGGCTTTGGATTTTTCAAATCAATTTCTTGGTGCGCAACATGAAGGTCCCCACATAATATAACAGGCTTGACCTCGTTCAATTCAATCATATACTTTCGCAACTGGTCTTCCCATTTAACCCGGTAGCCTAATCTAGCCAAATCCCTCTGTGAATTCGGCGTGTAGACATTGACTAGGAAAAACTTATCAAATTCAAGTGTGATGGCTCTACCTTCTACTTCTTCAAATCCAATTCCAAATTCAACTGACAATGGCTCTGTTTTGGTAAAAACAGCCGTCCCTGAATATCCTTTTTTAACCGCATAATTCCAATATTGATAGTAGCCTTCTAGGGTCCAGCTTTATCTGTCCTTCTTGTAGCTTTTTTTCCTGAAGACAGAAGATATCTGCGTCCACTTCGTTAAAATAATCTAAGAAACCTTTCGTTACACAAGCTCTAATTCTGTTAACATTCCATGATACTAGCTTCATCATAACTACTTTTCTCCTCTTTAAAGCCACTAAAATCTAAACGACTTCTCTTATTTCCAGACTAACAAATTTCTTTTTCTGAATAAATATCAACCTTAGTGATAACCCAATTCCAGCAGCTAACAAACCAATTGTTAATCCAATCCAATAACCTGATGCACCAAGATGTGAAAAGTTAGCCAAAAGATAACCAACTGGTAGACAAATAATCCAATAAGCCACAAGTGTCATAATAAAGGCGATGTTTACATCCTTATACCCTCTTAATGCAGCCTGTGCTGTTGCTTGAACGGCGTCTGATATTTGAAAAAACAGGGCATAAATCAAAAAGTGAGCGCCCATTGTTATAACAGCTGCTTCGTTTGAATAAAAACCAACAACCTCATAGCGAAACAATACGACAAGTAACCCCGTTACAAGGGCGAACAAAATAGATAGATTGATACCGAGCCAGCTATAGGTTTTGGCATCTTTATAGCGTTTTGCTCCTACCTCGTACCCAACCAAAACAGTCAGTGCCATGGATATACTGATCGGAATCATATATAAGAAGGACACAATGTTTAAAGCAGTTTGGTAAGCAGCAATCGTTGTAATGTTAAATTTACTAATTAAAATCGTAACAACTGCAAACATACTTGTTTCAAAAAAGACTGAGAGACCCATTGGTACACCAATTTTTAAAATTTCATTACATTTTTTTAGTGAGAACTCTTTAAAATCTGAAAGGACCAAATGAGAAGAAAAGGGTTCTTGTGTCTTAATGATGATCGCAGTCACGGCTGCAATTAACCAGTAAGTAACCGAAGTGGCATATCCTGCTCCTACCCCACCAAGCTCGGGAAATCCCCATTCTCCATATATCAGCACGTAGTTCAGAAAGAAATTGATAGGTAAAGAAGAAATCATGATAATCATGACAATGCGTGTTTTACCTAACGCATAGATAAATGATCTCAATACATTGAAAATAAATAAAGGAATAATTCCGAAACTTAAGCCCACTAAGTAGTCAAAAGCAATCCCTTGAACATCTGCCGGTACACCCATTATCTCTAATAATGGATTTAGAAATAAGGCACCAAGAATAATAATAGTTAGCGAGATAATGAGGGCAAGATAAATCCCATGTGTTACAATCGATGATACTTCCCTATTCTTCTTTTCTCCAAAACGCTGTGCAGCAATCGGAGACACAGCCATAAGGATTCCGCTCAAGCCAATAAACACTGGACTCCAAATCGCTGAGCCAATTGCAACAGCCGCCAAATCAGCCGAGCTGTACTTTCCAGACATAATGGTGTTAAAAAACACCATGGAAAACATACCAAGCTGGGTAATTAATATCGGGATAAGCAGGATAAATATTTGCTTGATTTTTTCTTTCATTGTGTGGGTTTGGTTCATAGTTGGGTACTCCTTCGATTCCATTTATAATAGAAGCAAGATTAATTATATTCGATTTCCGAAACTTTATCAGTAAATTTTGTCAACAACGTTTCAAAACGTATTTTAAAACTATAGCAGATTAGTAGGAGCGACAATGAAAATCAAACCTTCTTTTAAAAAAAGATTTTATTTAGTTAGTTCTGTTTTCTTAGTTATTGCTTGTTTCTATATCGCCATTGTTCATCATTTAATCTCACAAACTGCAAACCAACTGCCACCAGATGAGGCAGATTACCTTATAGTTCTGGGCGCTAAATTAAATGGTGAAGATATGTCTCTCGCTTTACAATATCGTGTGGAGGTTGCACTTATCTACCTAGAGAGGAATCCTCAGACAAAGGTCATTGTCTCAGGGGGTCAAGGACCTGGAGAGGTTATTACGGAGGCAGAGGCGATGGCACGTTATTTCTTAACTGAAGGTATACGTAAGGATCGAATCATAAAAGAGGATAAATCCACCACTACTTACGAGAATTTATTATTCTCAAAAAAATATATTAAAGGTGGAGGACCTTTAGTCATTGTAAGCAATGACTTCCATTTGTTTCGAGCTAGTTTGATTGCAGACCGAGTCGGATATGAGAAGGTTCACACATTGGCAGCAAAAACACCACTAATTGTACTACCAAAGCTTTGGGTAAGGGAGTATGCCGCAGTATTGAAGACGTGGGTGTTTGATCGGTGAAGGCTATTGGTTTGTTCGAAGAGATAATTGTTGCAAATCTATTATTAGACCCAATTTCTTAATAAAGTCATAGCCAATAATACCCCGATTTGGCTTTTGCTTGTTTAGAACGGCGTGTCTTCGTAATGCTTCCATAGATTCTTCAAAAAAGTCTACAACAGCTACTTCATCTAAAATTCTCATATTGTTCTCAGAGTGTGCCTCGATGGCTTCTAATACCACCCACTTATCTAGATAGGCTTTTCTGACCTCGTTCCATTTCATCATTCATTTCTCCTTATTCGAAATGAATTCCCATACATTTTATCACTGCCATTTGCAAACTAGTCAACATTTTATTTACATCGCTTTTTTACTCAAACCACGCTACAATTCATAGGTTTGAAGTTGGCCAAATTTCCTTTATAAGCGGAAATCTCTTTATATAATCCGAATTCAGGTTATATAAGCCGATTTTTATTTTTATAATCCGAAACTTCAGATATATAATCCAAAATTCGTTATTTATTAGAATTTATACAAATTACCCCATAAATCAACTTCACCTAAGTCTATATTTTGGTCATAAAAAAACAAACCAATGCAATCGCATTGGCCCTTCAATCTAAAACAATTCCAACTGCTCTACTTCTCCCAATCTCTCCAAGGACTGTGGTGCATGATCCTGAAAATAAGCATGCTGAATGGTCTTTTCTTTTGTCATGATTTGCTTGTCACTACCTGCTGCATTGCGGAGTCGGCAGCTGTAAATAACTGGGAAGTAGTCTCTTAAATATTTCCCCTCTGCATGGGCAGTTAGGGCAATGATTTGGAACCCTAATTGTTCAGCAATGAAGAAAACAGGATTTAAAACGTGGTCACTTGAAGCTTTACCGAACGGGTTGTCAACAATCACAGTTCGATGTCGTTTCATTTTGGGTTGGATATGCTGACGCTTTTCAGCCACGTAATTCAGGATACCAAGGAATAACGTCATGTTCTTACTCCACTTTTCGCCACCAGACCATACGTTCGATTGCTCCCATGAATACGAGCCCTTCGTCACTTTGTTATCATTTGTGACCTTACGACATGTCACTTTCATACTTTGGTCCTTCAACACAACCTGTAAAAGTTGCTTTGACTGCAGCCATTTTTCGAGATCCTTCTTGATCCTTACGATGTCGTCTTGTCCAAACTCATCCTTATAGGCTTCTTTATCTAGTTGTTCAAGAATCCAGGAAATGTGAGCACGAATGTCTGCTTTTCCTTCGTGTTCATTCCACTCTGGAATTGTGAAGGAGAAGATTTCCTTCCATTGATCTTCTACCTTTACACTCGTTTTCTTTGGAATGAGCTTTAGCTCGTCGGCAATTTTTACAATATGAGTATGAATATGAATAATTAATTGCTCGAGCTGTTTGTCATGTGAGATGATGTTTTGCTCCGCATAATTGATCGCTGTTTGAATTCGTCCTTCTAACAGATCTTTATACTTCAAGACGTCCTCATACGTTTGCTTCTTCTCAATTCCTTGGATTGCCGTTTCCCGCATTCGTACATCCTTAATTTCACGGCGGCAAAAGTCGATGTATTTCCCCTTTTCATCAGCGACAATTCCCTCTTCCTTCAAGAGAATCCCTAACTTCCCCTCTAGCTCATCAGTAATTTCATTCACTATTTTCTTGCGATTGTAGGTAAAAGATGTGATCTCATCGTTAGAGAGAATACTTTCCTTAATGCGAGAATCTAAGAAGCTGTGTTTCATGTCATATTTCTCTAACTCCTGTACAACATCATTGATCTCTTTCATTTGTTTATCTAAGTTTGAAAAGGCCTGACTTAAATGCTGCCTTTCTAGTTTTAAAGAGTGCTTTTCTTCAATCAATTGCTCTTTAATGATAATTAGATGTGTATCAAACTCAATGAGTTCTCCCATTTTACTCATCATGTTTTCAACAATACCGACTAGTTTATCCCGCTTAGTTGTTAGCCTTTCTGTACTCTCTTTGACAATTGCTAAGGAAGCCTCCGCAACCAATCGTTCACTCCAAAGATCCCCCATTTTATCAGCACCTTGAAGGGGATATACTAAATCTTCTTTTAAATCACTGTTCTCTGTTCGAAGCTGAGTCATATCATTTTGAAATCGCTGCATATTGTCACTTGATGCCTGAATTCTAGCAACTAGTTCGCCACGACCTTTTGTTAGTCGTTCCAAATCTCTTTGAAGTTGTTCTCTTTCTTCTTCTAAGATGTTAATGCTTTTTGATGTATAAGCTGCAGATATGGTCTTTACTTTCAGATATAAACGATCATCTTGTAAAATGCTTATATGGCTTGTAATGTCTCGTATTTGTAGCTCGAGATCTCTAGCTTGTTCTTCAAGATTTTTAAGCTGAGTTTGTAGCTTATGAATGTGGCGATCCATTTCAGCTCTTTTTGATTTTAGGTAAAGAAGCTCTATTTCTAGTCCATCGTTTTCCTTTTGTATGGAAAGGTATTTGTATCCCTTTTCAATTTTACGATCATATCCCGAAATGGCTTCCTTGTTATCGGTTTGCTTCTTTAGATTGATTGCATATTCACGTTGGTTTTGTGAAAGCTTGACTTTTATTGTTTTCTCTTGATCTTTTAGACCAAAGAGTTGGTGATCTATTTGACTGATATCCTCTAGAATTTGTTTGTAGTCTACGTTGGAGTACTGAAGGAAAAAGCTATAAATCTCCTTTTGAAGCTGATTCCACACTTGTAGTTCCTTTTCTTTTTCAAGTCGTTCGGACTTGGCACTCTCTGCTATTGCTTGCTGCGTTAGCTTCCACTCTGAAAAAGACTCTGGTAAACTGTTTGTTTTCCAGTGCTCAGGCTGAATCCAAGTAAACTCTGAGGTTTGACCATGAACAATCGCTGTTGCTTCCTCAAGTGTAACAACGATTACTGGGTATTGAAGGCGATCATGAATGTGCCTAACTTTCTCCTCGAGTTTGGCCTTCTCCTTACTATCCGATGTAATGACAGTAATTGGCCAAAGCGGATAATTCTCCATCAACTCGTATATATCTTGAGGAAGTGTTTGAGTATACGAAACCCCTGTTTCTAAGTAGGAGAACTGATTTTTCCATTGCAGAAGCTGCTTTGTAAGATAGTCATCCGCATGAAATAGATCTTGCCCACCGTAATCATCTACAAATCGGAACGCTAGCCGTTCTCGGTATAGCAAACTCTCACGCTCTTTTGCTACTTTGTCAATATCCTCTATAATTTGCTTTTCAATGGAATCTTGCTTTAAATAGACTGAATCAAGTCGACTCCAGCTCAGCTTTTGTTCAGCTAACTTCATTTTTAGCTTTTGATGCTCGAGATCAATCTGCTCTTTCTTAGCTACTAGCTTTATGTGCTGCTCATTCGCATGTAACACAGCATTTTGGACTTGCTGCACATCATGTGTTAAGGTTTCATTTTCACTTTGTAAGAGCTTATTCCGCTGAATAAGCTTCATATTCTCTTCATCCAACTCATTTCGAAGCTGGGACCACTTAGGAAGCTGATCAGGGACTGTTTCCTGAGCTGGATTGGAAAGAACCTCTGATTGAATAGCCTTTAGCTCGACTATGTTTCGGTTTAGGGTCGCCTGTTTGCCCGCTTCTTGTTTGACTAGCTCCGCACCTTCATGTATTGCTTTTGACAAAGCAGTTTTATCATTGGCAATGGTGGACAAAATGGCATTAAACTCAAACTGAAGCTCTTGCTTCTCCTGATTGAACTTTTCCTCTTGTTGAGAAAAATAGCCCTTAATTTCACGAGAATTAGTTGACAATAACTCTTGAATTTCTTCGGTATCCTGTTCTTTATCTAAATCTAGTAAACTTGTTTCATTCAACGTTTTACGTTCTTGTTCTAGACCAAAGTTCTTTTTTAATTCTGCTAGCTTTAGAGAAAAATATAAACGATTCGTCTGTTCAAATTTCGTTTGTAGTCGATCCCTTTTTTCCCATTCGTCTGTGAGTTCACTCGAAACCACTTGGAGCTTCTCATGTTCGATGGCTACTTCATAGGATGCTTCTTTATGGCTGAGTTGCTTATTCTTTTCTTCCCAAGAGGTCAAAGATTTCGTATGCTCATCTAAATCTAACAATGCTGCTTTTTGTTGTTGCTGGGCTAGTATTGCATAGGATTTGGCTACCCCTTTTGCTTCCAGGTAAGACTGGCGCTTTTCATGTAACCCTTCATACGCTTTCACGTACGTTTCAACACGATCTTTAATTCGTTCGTTTTCCGCAATTTTTTCTTTTAACTGTTTGTATTCTTTAAAGCTTGTCCGATGCTTTTCAAACGTTTCGGCAAACTCATTTTTTTGAAAGCTTGCTAGTGACTCTTCAACTGTTGGAATAAGGAGTCGATCAAAGAGCTGGCTTGTTGTTTTACATTCGTCGAAAAAGTCTTCAACCCCACCTTCTGCACTATTAATCTTAGCAATGCTTTCCCATTCCTTAGGGATAATATGATAGTTTTGTTCTAGATGGAGTTTATAGTTTTTAATCGTATCAAAGGTCTTTGCACTTAGATGCTGTCCTGACATATACGAGTAGTATTCTTGTATTTCTGCCCGCTCCGCCGCTCTCGTTTTCCCACCAAACTCTTTAACAAAAGGAATACCCTCGATGGAATGTTTGTCATGCTCCCCATACTCATACACATAACGGAAAGAATCTAAACCATTTTTCGTTAAAAACAACGAAACACATGTTACAGCATAACGACGTGGTCGGTCGTTTAAAATCCACTCAATGGCAATGTGTGCGGGTGCTTCTTCTAGCTTTAACGTATCCTTCATTTTCCGATCAGCGAGATCCTGGTGAGGTAGCATGGCTTGAAGAGCAGTTTGGATAAATACCGTTTTCCCGCCACCATTTTCTAGTAAAATAGCACCATTATTTCCATCAAATAAAAATAATTCATCATTATAACGTTTGTTTCCGCCTTCATACACGACATTAGTAAATCTAATTTTCGAGATGGACGGCATATTCCTTCACCTCTTCCCTTATCAATTCCAATTCATAAATAAACTCCAAAATACCACGGTTGTATTCTAGTTCCATAAAATAGCGTTGAACAATCGTTTTCGCTTTTTCTGAAAGGGTTAGCTCATTGTTTCCGATTTCAAGTACAATTTCTTGGTCAAGTAGAAAACGCTTAACAGTGTCCAAAAAACTCAAACGACTAATCGTATTACCTGCTTGTTTTTTTGCCGTCTCTTTCAAGTCATCCATCGTATCCCATTTCTCGATAATCGATGTCCAGTTATAAGAAAACTCTTTTTCATACTGTTTCAATTCGTCTTCTGAATGCTCCTTAAGTGACTCAATGCGTTTGCTGATACTGGTAGCCCATTCATCTAAGCCGATAAAATCCCGAGTCGGTTCCTTCGAATGATAGCTATCGTAAAATTCACCTAGGAAAATAATCGTCGAAAAATACATCATATATAAATCTGTATTGGTAGCACTCCCCTTCAAATAGGTGCGTTTTAAGTACTCATTATTCACATGAAAGGGTGATAGCTTCGTTTCAGGAATCATATACAAACAATCTCCGGCAATGAGTGTCACACAATCTACCTTTCTCGCAAATTGATCGACCAATCCACGAACCTGGTCATCGGCAATATATGATTGCAGAATGGACTTCTCAACTTGGCCATCCCGTGCTAACGCGATATAAATGTCAAAGGCTTTTTCTATTGTTGCTTCTTCATATCTCATTCACTTATTGCTCCTATCGTAATGGTCATATTTTGAATAGAATAGCGCTTGGTTACTTGAATGACACCAGGGTTCTCTTCTACTATCATTATTTGATTACCGAGTAAGTATTTAACACCATCTAATAAATGGGTATGTTCCTCATCATCCGAACTGTCTTTTTGAATTGGAGAACGCTGATGGATGAGCATAAAAAAGTCATAAATATAACGACTTTCTAGCATGTACTCATATTCGTTTTGACGCAAATATTCTAGGTAGTGCAAAAGAGAGAGGGTCTCCTCTCCGTCCATGGCTTGTAGTAACAACTCCATAAATCTTCGGTACTGAAGTCCCACTATTTCCAGATAGCGTTTTGAATCTTCTTCTCCATATTCAAGAAAACCATGATTCTGTGTGGCTTCTCTTTCTTCCGTTATATTTTGATCAGCATAAACCGTTAAAAGGGACCATTGCTTTGATTCTTGAATATTTAAAAAGGGAGCGAGCAAACCCTTCATTGATTGTAAGGGAAGTGGCGAGCTTATCAAGCGAGCGGTGAGGTCTTGTTCAAAATTAAACGAGTCGATCCCTACATAGTAAAGAGATTCCTGTGCAGATTTAAGCGCCGTATTTTTCAAATCGATACTCTTTTGTAGCAGTGAGGTGTGCCCAGCATGTACGCCTTCTAGTTCCTTTGAAATTTCAAGCACGAGGCTATAGGTCTCACGTTCCTTGCTCGTATTGTCCTTGTAGTACAAGCGTTCCTTCGTTTCTTTTACAAAACGATGCAGTGCTTCAAATTCTTCATTTTCAAGGTTCAGTCGAAGATAAATATCCTCGAGCAGTGTTTGATAACGAGTATAGGTATCCTCTGAAATGATATTTCGTTTAATTTCATGCTCAAGCTTCACCATACGTTCTTCTAGGGATTCGACGTCAATCCGCATTTCGTTAATTTGTCGTAAGGCTCCTTTAAATTCGCCCTTTTCTAGCTGTTTCCGTAGCACTAATTGATTGATTGACAATTGAAACTCACTATAAAATTCCTTCGTTGCAAACACAAGTTCTAGTCCATCCTCGTCCAATGTGTAATATTGCGAGTTTGTTTTTACGTCAAAGGAATTAGCTTTTAATATCGAAAAATAAATGGTTTCCTGTTGTTTGGAATCCCAGTTAAAAAATGTTACATCTCGTTTTTTCCCCGTAGCAGGTCTGAACGATTGTATAATGGTTCTTGCCATTTCTTCAGAAGTTTCAAGGTCCAGTTTTAGAGTCCCTTCCGTTACTTTAAGGAGAAAGGTGGCCAACTCTTTAACCCCTGCCCGTTGATTGCGCATTAGTTTTTGCTCAAAAAAGAACAAAAGAGTTAAAAGTCCGAGCCCTTTCATGTCAATAGGTGCACCATTTGCATCTACTTGCTTTTTGCGTTCCAGCTCATATAAAGGTTCAAACAAGGCGATCCGTGAAATTCGTTCACTATACCCAATGGTGACGTCTTTTACTTCCATGAAGCGTTCCTCCAAATATCTTGTAATTCTTTTGTTTTAAGAATCTCTTGTGGGTAGTAGCCGCCCTCTTGAAGGAGATTCTGAATTTGTTCTTGTTCATTATTTTGAAAATGGGGTAAAAAGAAAGATAATGTTTCTATATTAGGTCGTTGATTTTGCTTCCCATAGGCATATGGTCGTTTTAAGCATTCTAAATAAAAGGCTAATGCAGGAGTAACCTTAATTTTCCTCGAAAGTGAGTTCCAGATGGTAATGCCCTCATGGTCTAGGTCACCAAAGTAATAGAAAACATGATCACTAGCTTCTAGGGGCAGCTGATAGTGAAAATGCTCAATGCTTTTTATGATTTTCTTTCCACATCCATATATTAGACTCGTAAACCCACTATCACTTAAAGCAGGAAGTAAGGCTTGATACGTCGTTTTATTTTCGACAATTAGGTGTAAATGCTCATTTTTATGCATCAGTAGCGGATTAAACGCAAGCATCAGTGGATCCGATACTGGTAAGATTAATAGCTTGTTCCATAGCTTTATTCGGTGTAGAACCTCTTCTCCCCCGCCCTCCGTAATCCATTTTTCATCTTCTACAAGTTCATATGAACGTTCAGGTGCAGGCACACTTTCTGTTGGTAGATTAAAGGTTTTTATATACTGATCGACCTTTTGGATATAGCAAAAATCTCGTTCCCACACCTCTTCTGGTAGCTGAAAATAGGACTCTATATAAATGGCAGGATGGAGGGCTAATCTTGCTAGTTTTATTGTTTCTTGAATGTCACCGAGAAGTGCACTTTTATTGATTCGATAAGAGAAGGCGAGCGAAGGATTTTTTCCGTTTTCACCATGCGACTTGACTCGTGTTAACACCTTTTCATTCTCAAATTCTAAAATGACATTCGCAAAATCGATATACGAAATTGAGCCAGACACTTCTCCCTCCAGCTCATTTATTGAAATTGATTTATTTTTTCTACGTTTCAGGAACGAAACAAGCTCTTTTTTCATATGTATCACCATTTTTTCCTTTTATTATACCATTTTGATGAGGGTAGATTGGTAGTAATATTTGGTCAAAGAAAAACCGACAAGTGACTGGCACTTGTCGGTTTTTCTTTATTTATTCGCCACATGCACTTTCAGTAGTTTCCCTTTAATCGTTGTATTCTTCATTGCCTTTAAGACAACTTGACCTTTTCCATTTAGTATGTCCACATAGGACACATTGTCCTGGATGGTAATGATCCCAATATCGCTTGCAGTTATGTTAGGAATGTTGGTGATGGTTCCAACGAAGTCTACTGCTCTGATTTTCTTTTTCTTGCCACCGTTGAAATATAGCTTAGTGATGTCTTGATTCAGCAATTCGCTTTTATCTATTTTTAATTCTGGCCTAGCTTCTATTTTCTCTTCAAATGCCCCTCGGTTAGTAGCCACTTCATCTTTAGTTGGTGCCTCTATTTTAGTTATACTAAATCCAATGTAATCTTCAATTTCTGCAAGAAATTTATTTTCATATGGTGTTACGAACGTTATAGCTTTTCCTGATTTCCCAGCTCGGCCTGTTCTACCCGTTCGATGGACATAGCCTTCTTTTTCTAATGGTATATCAAAGTTGATGACTAGGCTGATGCTTTCAATATCGATCCCTCTTGCCGCTACATCTGTTGCCACTAAATAACGGAATACTCCTCTTTTGAAATCATTCATGACTGCAAATCGATCTTCTTGATACATCCCCCCATGGATTTTGTCACATGGATAATCTGAACGTTCCAATACCTCCACAACAGTATCTACATTTTCTTGGGTCCGGCAAAAGATGATACAGCTATCTGGATTTTCAACTACTGTGATGTCTTTTAATAAAGGGAACTTATCTTCGTCTCTTACTTCAACGACCGAGTGCACAATTGTATCCGTTGTGATCCCTGTTGCCTGTATTTCAATTTCAATCGGATTTTTCATATATTTATGACAAAGCTTTTCTATATCCTCAGGTAAAGTAGCCGAAAAAAGCATGGTTACTCTATTTGAAGGTAGACGTTTTATTATCGCTTCAACCTGTTCAATGAATCCCATGTTGAGCATTTCATCCGCTTCATCAATGACGAGATAGTTCAGTTTATCGAGATTTAGTGTTCCTTTTTCAATGTGATCTAACACTCGTCCTGGTGTTCCTACCACAACGTGAGTTTTCTGCTTTAATTCCAATTTTTGCTTAGCAAAAGGTGATTTCCCATAAACAGCTGCTGCTTTGATTCGTTTAAATCGACCAATATTGGTTACATCCTCTTTTACTTGAGCAGCTAGTTCCCTTGTTGGTGTTAGAATTAGCGCTTGTGGCTTGTTTTCTTCCCACTCGACCATTTCACAAATGGGTATCGCAAAGGCAGCCGTTTTTCCGCTTCCTGTTTGGGATTTCACCACAAGATCCTTCTTATTCAATGCGATTGGTAGCACTTTTTCTTGAACTTCAGTTGGAGTCATATAATTTAAGCTACCGAGTGCTCTTACGATATCTTTACTTAATGTATAGTCTTTAAAGCTTGTTTTCGTCATTATGGTACCCTCTTTTTAGTATGTATTGGTTCTATTTTCTAACCTTCTTTCTTTCATTATACTTGAATTGCTTGTTCAAAACACATTCGGAAATTTGATCAATTATTCCGAATTGCCTTTCAACGATAAAACGCAATGGAAATAATACCAATGCGTTCATTACAAGTTTGAATTCATGCATTTTTCTTTTTCGGAACTCTACTTAACGCTTTTACTTTCATCAAAGATCCCTGAATGATGGTAGCATTGACCAATATGGTTCCAATCATAATTGTTACAGCACCCAACACGATCATAGGAGTAATGAGCTCATTATAAAATAAGGCACCAAAGATGATTGCGATAATGGGTGATACGTAAAGCCAAGTCGACGGAAAAACAGGATTCGTGTTGACCACGAGCCAGTAATACAAGGTGTGGCCTATCATGGAACCAACGAACATTAAATAAACCAGTGAGCCCAATGCATGAAAAGAGGTCAACTGCTCCATTTGAACTTGTTCTGTAAACAGCGATAAGATGATGAGTAAGACTCCTCCATGCATCATCTGCACTGAATTAAGAGCAATTGAGGATATATCTTTAAAGCTCTGGCTCACTCGTTTTGAGTACAAAGTGCCAGCTGCAAAACTCACTTCCCCTACGATGACTAGGATACAACCTAGTAACCAAAGCAAACTCATTTCAATTGAGAAACTAGGAAGAATCAAAAGGAAAACACCAAAAACTCCAATAAAACAACCAAGTAATGATAGCTTTGTAGCTTTCTCTCGTACTATATAATTCTGCAAAAATAGTATCATAATCGGCCCGGTGGCTGATAGGACAGCTGCAACACCCGAAGACACATATTGTTCTGCCCAATACAGTGTCGAAAACGTACCGAATGTTAATCCTAACCCAGTAAGAAATAATTCCTTACGAAAAAGAAGACCACTTGGAACTTTCTTTTTCCAGAACATGAAACAATAAAGAATAGCTCCTGCAAAAAAGAAACGAATACCGGCAGACATAAACGGCGGTGCACCTGCATCCATTCCAATTTTTATGGCCAAAAATGTGGTGCCAAATATAAAACACATAATAAGATAATTCAGTAAAATCATGGAAAATCCCCCTTTACCTACCATCATAATTCAACGAGCACAGAACAGATTCACATTGACAGAACAATTTCCGTAAAGAATCTGTTAGGATAAAAAAAAGGAGTTGAATCATGATGTCAAAGGGTTTCCCTCTCCATGACTCTTCAAGGCATTTATATAAAGAAGTATATGATTATATGGTCAACCGATTGAATCGCGGAGAATGGAAATCACATGAGAAGCTCCCTTCTGTTCGCGCCCTTGCAACTGAGTTAGATGTGCATCGACTTACTGTTTTTAAAGCGTATCAGCTTCTTAAAGAGGAAAAAAGAGTATATGTGAAAGAAAAAGCTGGATATTATGTTCAGGGAGACCAGCATGAAGAACTTGAGGACAACAATTCTCCATTCCTTACCTCCTACATTCAGAGAAATCATCTTTCAGAAATTCATCAAATCCCTGTCTCCTATCAATTTTCACAAGCTCTTATTGATCCGAACCTTCTACCCAATCACTATTTTTCGGAATATGTGAAAAAAGTGTTTGATTTGTATCCTAAGGTTTTAGGAACCTATTCTACTGTTCAAGGAGACTTGGAGCTAAGAGAAGTACTTTTTTGATTATTTATTAAAACGTCACCAGTTATATGTCGCTTCCAATGAATTAATGATTACAACTGGTGCACAGCAGGCTATTTATTTAATCGCACAGGCTCTGATTAAACCGAGAGAGCTTGCAGAACAATATCAGTGCTTATTGGTCGAGGATGATCCTTTTCATGATATCTATTTCGAGGATCCACCCCCACCACCTCTATTTAAATATGACACCAATGGATATGTGATGTATATCAGAAGTTATAGCAAATACATTGCACCAGGTCTACGAATTGCCGTTGTTGCATGTAGGCAACCGCTTATGAAAATACTTTTAACAGCTAAGTCCTTAGCCGATAATGGAACACCCCTTCTGAATCAGAAGATGTTCCTTCATTACTTTATGTCAGACCGGATGCAGCAGCATCTTGAAAAGCTACGAATTGCTTTGAGTATTCGAAAGGAGAAAATGGAAGAGGTCCTAAAAGAAACAAAATGGGAGTGGATGAGTCCGAGTGGCGGGCTCAATCTTTGGGTGAAACTGCCTGAGAATATCAATGCAGAAGCTCTTCTTGCTAAATGTCTGAGCGAATCTATATCCATTGTTCCTGGTTCTATTTGTGATCCTTTAAAGCAGTTACAGTCTTGGATACGACTGAGCTACTCTTTTATGAATGAACAGCAACTGCAAGAGGGTCTTCGAAAGTTAATTAAGTTAAATCAGTGACTCTCATTTAAAGCGAAAAAGCAATCCATGAATTTGGATTGCTTTTTCGTTCTTTAAATCTTTGGACTAAATTCTCTCTTTAACGTCATTCCTTATTGATTCGATAATATGATCTGGTAAATTTGCAGGAATTGATGTGTCATCCTTAAAATACCAAGCATTCTTTAGTTCAAGGTCTTGCTTATTAAAAGTGATACTATACTTTTTATTACCCGAAGTAAATTCAGTCGTAACTGATTCCTCGCCTTCAAATCCATCATCTACAATCATATGTTTAATTTCATAAACTAATTATCCCATTAGCTCAGAATAAGTAGTCGTGTTGGTGTTTTTCTTTAAGCTCTTTCTCTAAAAAGTGGTCAAGCACCCCTTAAATAAATGAGTTGATTGGAACAGTTGGTGCTCGGGGCACCTGCTTAGAGCAGTGGGACAGGTGAGACTCAACACATGGCGTTCTCGGCCGAGGAGGCTCACCGCCCACCCCGGGGAATGGTGCATCCTCTCGTTACAATCAACCCCTATTCTAAAAAGAAACAAAGTTTTTCGAAAACAGATTTTCTATAGAAAATCCCAAATAGACACATATTTGACCTTTTCTTAAAAACAATTGGTGTCGGAGAATTTCGTTCTGAGTTAAAGGGATAATCATATTTCATAATTTTTCACAGTGTATGCTCCTTTTTACTAATAGAATTATCTTTAATTTCATGCTTATAGAGGGTGATCAAAAAGTCCGGCAAAAATAGCTTCAAATTTCTTCGTCAGCTCGTCTCTCCGCTCCTCACGTATACAAAACATACGCTCCGGTGCTCAAGACTTCGCTTCCTCGAACTTCTTTGCTCTTTTTGTCCTCCTTTTTGAACAGACTCTTATACACATTTCTACATTAGCTATAGTTTTTGTTTGATATTCAACCAAATTCAACTATACTGAACTTACTGAATTCACAAGAGAAATGAGGCTACTCAAATGAAGAAGATTGCAATCGTAACAGGGGCTAACTCAGGAATGGGGTTAGCCACGTCAATCGAATTAGCAAAAAAGGGACTTCATGTCGTTATGGTTTGTAGGAATGAAGCAAGAGGAATGCTCGCCCTTGAAATGGCAAAGGAACAGAGTCAATCAGATAGCTTTGATTTGATGCTATGTGATTTAGGTTCATTGGCTAGTATAGGGGAATTTGCTGCGGCCTTTTTGAACAACTATGAAGTACTAGACGTTTTAGTCAATAACGCAGGAGTCGTCAGTCTAAAACGAGAACAAACTGTTGATGGTTTTGAGGTGCAAATGGGAATCAATCATTTAGGTCATTTCCTCCTAACAAACCTTCTTTTAGAACCATTGAAGAAGTCAGAACAAGGTCGAATTGTGAATGTATCTTCCGGTGCTCATAAATGGGGGAAGATTGATTTTGAAGATCCTTACTTTGCTAAAGGCTATAATGTACTCAAGGGCTATGGTCAATCGAAGCTTGCTAATATCTTGTTCACAAATGAGTTAGCGAATAGACTTTCCAAAACGAACGTTACCGTAAACTCCCTTCATCCGGGTGCTGTTGCAACAAGTCTTGGCGTCAATCGAACAACAGGGTTTGGAAAAACAGTTTATAAGATTCTATCACCATTTTTTAAGTCACCAGCACAGGGTGCTAGCACAGCCATTTATCTTGCCACAAGTCCTGAAGTAGCCCGGGTTACTGGCAACTATTTTATTAATGAGAAAATTGCTCCTACCTCAACTTTAGCAAAGGACAAGACATTGGCTAGAAAGTTTTGGGAATGGAGTGAAAAAGAAGTTGAAGCAAACTAGGAGTTAAAAATGCAGGAGAATCAGGAAACTGTTCTTTGTTTTCAATCTAACATCAGCTATGCTAAGCTAAGTTAATCATACATATTCAATCAAGGTGGGTTCTTTTTGAGAATTAATAAATTTATAAGTGAAACGGGCATTTGTTCAAGACGGGAAGCAGACAAATGGGTGGCTGCTAAGAGAGTAACCATTAATGGGCATCTTGCAGAACCTGGTAGTCAGGTGGAGCAAGGTGATGAAGTATGTGTTGACAATAAGCCCATACATAGTAAACCCGAACTAGTTTATATAGCCTTAAACAAACCAGTGGGTATCACCTCAACTACTGAACGACATATTAAAAGAAACATCGTCGATTTTGTTAATCATCCACATCGGATTTTCCCAATTGGAAGACTGGATAAGGATTCTGACGGGTTGATTTTAATGACAAATGACGGAGATATCGTAAACAAAATTCTTCGTGCAGAAGGTAAGCATGAAAAGGAATACATCGTAACGGTTGATAAGCTAATTACACCAGACTTTCTAAAAGAAATGTCTTCAGGAGTGGAAATTTTGTACACGAAAACTCTCCCTTGTCAATTGTTTAAAGAGTCAAGGTATGTATTTCGCATTATTTTAACTCAAGGACTCAATCGTCAAATTCGCCGTATGTGTACAGCACTTGGATTTACAGTGAGAAAACTACAACGAATCCGTATTATGAATATCAATCTGGATTGTCTTCCCATTGGTCAATGGAGAGATCTTACGAAAAACGAATTACAAATACTATTTAAAGATACAAACTATGAACCAAGTAGAGAAGCGAAAACAAAGTAGATCCCTAGAGAATGTCTCTAGGGATTATTTTATATACTAGACATAAACGAAAGATAACTCGTGATTACTAGTAAAATACTTGCTACAATTGAAAGCTGGGCTGGTGCTTTTTTAATGAATGATACAAGAATAAGAGATAAAAATAACAGACTGAGTATCATAAAGAATCCACTATAAAAATTAAACTCTAGTAGTACCTTCATATTTGGATCAATGGGTCCGAGGTAAAAGAATGTAAATAGACTAGAAGGTCTCTCAGTTTCAATAAGTGCTTTGATATCATGTGGTAGTGATTGCTGTCCAAGGACGGCTGTTGCTGTAAAAACGAGAAATAAAAGAATACTTTCTGCTTTTGCCCAAGGTTTTGGATTAAAGGATTCTACTCTACTTAATTGTCTTTTTATTAAAATACCATTGATAAAGGCATAGGCTAATATTGGGATAATGAGCAAGTGCTAGATTAAGATTACTTGCCCATACGGTAGCAGCCAAGTGTATTCGTTATAATCTATTAAAAATTTCATAAGAATGAGTCCAGAGAGTCCAGAGATAATAATTGTAATCAAACATACAATCGCAAGCGGTGTAAACCAGTTTAAAAACCGTAACCAATTTTCTTTATTTTGCGAAAAAAAGCTTGCTACAACAATGACCCCTACCCAAATTGTAACCGCTAAGAAGTGAAATGAATGAGTGGCAAAGCCTGCTACGGAAATAGTCCCTGCGTGGCTCGACCAACCTTGTGCGATAAGTAGTAGAATAATAAATATGATTCCAACCGCATAATAGGCAACATCTTTTAACGCAGCAAGCTTCATATATGCAAGGAGAATGATAGAAACAAATAATGTCAACAACCACCCTTTACCTACTTCAAACGTGAAGATTACATATTTCATTGATGCTTTTAAGCCATAGTCTTCGTAAACGAGCAGGATGACTTTAATGACCGGGATAAAGGACATAATCGCAATGCCCAAAATTGAAAGTACTAGAATCTTCTGAGGAACGTGAATCTTAGGTTTTAATGATTGGGGAATCATCTGAAAAATAAAGGAACTATAAGAATTGAGAAGCATTAATAGATTACGGCTTCACTGATCACTCCTACATAAATCATCATTTACTTCCTCCTTAGTATCCACCAAAAGAGACTGATTCCTACAATCGTGAAAGCGGAAGCTACTAATTGGAAGCAAATTATTTCGCTTTTCTACTACTTGAGTGGTGCTTTCTACTTTTTCATCCATAACATTTGATTTGTCTGGACTTGACTTTGATCTACTTTTTCTTCACTTGTATCTACATTCTCCACTTCAACTTCTTCGGCAGCTTGCTCCGCTGTTTCAATAGTAAAAGAGTATTCTCCGTTGATTGGATGGCCATCAGCACCAATGATTTTCCATTTTACAAGATATTCTCCATTCTCTAATGGTTCCTGAAAGATTCCTGTCATGAGGTCATCTCCAGTCGAAACACTTTGAAGGCTAACGGCTTCTCCATTTGTTTTTAACACTTCGAGCGTGCTAGTTTGTTCAACTTTTGCTCCAAAATTTAAGGTAACTTCATTTATAGATTGAGTGAGTATTTGACCCTCGCTTGGAGTTGAGCTTTTTAGTGTCGTATGTGCAAGGGCTTGAGTTGAAAATAAAAAGAGACTTATCATGAAAACGGACATTATTTTTTTAATCATCTGAACATCTCCTAATCCTTAGATGAATGCATCTCTACAAGGTCTAACGAGAAGTTCTAAATTTTGGATCAATTACAAATACAGAAAATTGATGAATGGCTATAGCATTTCCGTGTAAAAATCCCTTTGATCCACATTGAATTCGATCAGATTATGATCTGGATCCATGCAAAATATTTGGGCAAAGCCACTCTTACTATTTGGATTTTCATGGACAACAATGTTATTTTTCTTTAAATAATTCAATGTTTCATGGTAGTCCTTTACCCGGATCGCAAAATGGGAATCTCTACTATCCATCGATGCCTCAGACCTTAAGGTTTGCGATACGGGATGCAGTATTAAATGAAGTTGAGCACTTCCTATCTGATACCATGCACCAGGAAAGTCAAAATTCGGCCGATTTAATTCCTTAAGGCCAAGTATGTTTCCGTAAAAATGCTTGGCTTTGTCTAGATCAGTTATTGAAAGGCTAATATGGTGAAAATCTTGGATTTCAATCATTAAGTCCCCTCCTTTTACGTTCATTGTTTATACTATACTATATATGAGTAGTAACAAATGGAAGTTATAAAGGAGAATGATCTAACATGTTAAAATTTGACCATCTCGTTCATTTTACCCATAACCCAGAACATACTAAGGTAGCCTTTCAAACATTAGGATTTAATGCGATTCATGGTGGGAAGCATCAAAATTGGGGAACTTTTAACAACCTTTGCTACTTTCAAGGCTTAAGGTACATAGAATGGATTGGCATTATGGATATGGAAACGTCTAAGGCTTCTGACAATGTACTTATTCAACAAATTGTAAAGGATTCTGCAATTGGAGAGGGCTTTTCACAGCTAGCTTTTAGGGTAGATAATCTTAGAGAATGGTCAATTGATCTCAAGAAGCGAGGATTCGACGTCCTAGGACCAGTAGATGGAAGTCGTAAGAAGGATGATGGAACAACTCTAAGCTGGTCGATGCTATTTATAAAAGAGGATGATGAAAACCATGTACGTTATCCTTTTTTCATTCAATGGGGTCATGATGATGATGTTCGAGAACTAGCCATGCAATCACTTTTTCAACATAACATCGGTCGTCTTAGTCTCTCCTATCTCGGGATTTCTGTAAAGAACAGAAAATGCGCAGTCGAAAAATACAGTTTAGTCTTTAACTTTGATTCAAAACGCACAACTGAGAATGAAGATTCATTTGGCGTGTACTCCGAGTTAGTAATCGGCGATTTCTTCATACGATTTTATGAATCGAAACAAGGAGTAGTTGAAAATCTTGGAGAAAGACCGTTTCTTTGTGGAATTAGTGGAGTGAATGACAATAAACTTATTCAATTAAATGGTGGAATCTATCATTTCTTTGAGTAGAATACTGTCAAATTAGAAAAGATAGAAATATTCATCTTACTGTAAGGAGTGAAATAACTTGAATAAAGAAAACCATTTAACAAATGAAGTTTTGTATATTTCGAATGAAGCTAATTTAGCAAATGAAAATACAGACCCTACTTCTGGTTCTGAAGATACATTGTCTACCTATGAAGGTCTGGCCCGAGATGCTCGTTTTCGAATCGATTTAAATAAGTTTTAAAGAACTGAATTCTTGAACATAAAAAAGAAGGTGCATTTTTGTTAGCTTGGGTATTGATCTAGCTCCAGTGCCTAGCCCCTCGAGGTCAAATAACCCCAAAAGAATAAAAGGGAAAATAAACCTTTTTTCCTTTTGGGAACATTTGCTTTTCGGGGCTGAACAAAGCACTTACGCTTTTCTTAAATGTATTCTGTTAATAGCTCATGAACCTCGTTATCAAGCGTTTCAGCTAGTGCTTTGTCATATGTTTTTTCATAAGTTGGCTGTTGAACTACTTTTCCACCGTAGAAAATGACATCTTCTACTTCAGTCACATCAACTGTAATTACACGGAATTTCATTGTTTTTTCAATGATATCTGATACCGTTGCTTTACCTTTAACTGAATAGTACGTTTCATCTGCAAAAAAACCAAGAGTCACATTGGGATTATTTTGTAGATTTGTGATGCTAGAGCCCTTATGCCCGACTGCAATCCCAACCTTTTTCCCATCTTCACTTGGAAGTACCCAAGATACAACGCTTACTTGGGCATCATTTCCTGGTGTAATTGTGATCAGAGATACGATAACCTCTTGCTTTAATGTTTCCACTACAGATTGCGGAATGGATTCGTGCGTTTTTGCCATGTAATGTCACTTCCTTATCCTTATCACAGAATTCAATATTCAACTATCACTGACTAGTCTACTACACAACCAAAAAGAATGAAAACGAAATACCTTGCTATACACCACTAGTTTATTTCATCTTGCTAAAAAACATTCTCTCCCAATACTTCCACGGGATGCTATTTTTAAGAGCAATCCCGATTCTGACTCCTTTTCCAATAGGATGTCGGAAAGTGGGATTTTCTTTCTCCGCAATGTCTGCAATTAACCTGGCAACAAGATGAGGATCTTCGTACTTGGGTTCACCGTCTTTTATATACTTCTCTATCTTTTGCATCGTTTCATAATATGGAGAGTCAGTTTGCAAGGATTTTTCCGTGATTTGTTTGCCAGTTGACCAAATACCGGTTTGAAACGAACCTGGCTCTACATTCGCAACATCCACTCCAAACGGTTTCATCTCGAGTCTAAGGGATTCACTCCAACCCTCTAATGCATGCTTTGATGCGATATAAGGTGATAGGCCTGGAAATGCAATTCGTCCACTAATGCTACTAAGGTTAATAATTTTCCCCTTCCCCGCTTCTCTCATAAACGGTAGGACAACCTGTGTCACAGCTATGACCCCAAAAACATTCGTCTCAAATTGATTTCGGTATTCATCTAGTGGAATTTCCTCAACAAATCCAGCTCCAGCATAGCCCGCATTGTTTACTAGAACATCAATTCTTCCAATACGGTTCATGTAATGACTCCAAGCCATTATCGATGATCCATCTGTTACATCCAAAGGCTGTATATCAAGATACCCATCTAGCCCTTGTTTTGTTGCTAGCTCCATTAACCTAGTCCTCTTCTCTGTATCCCTCATAGTCGCTATAACAAGATAGCCTCGACTTGCAAACTCTAGGCACGTTTCAAGTCCAAATCCGCTTGACGAACCTGTTACAACAGCAATAAGTTGATCCATACCACTTACCCCCTTTTCTTGTAATTTTATCACTCATTTTTCGTAACAAAAGGCGCAAGGGCCCCGTTTTGCCTCTGGTATAGCAATGTTCTAAAAAAAATTAAAAGGGTGGTTTTCCCTTTTCTTTTTTTCAGGTTATTTGACCTCGAGGGGCAGGGCACTGGAGCCGGATTCAGATCCACAAGCACATATAAATTCTGATATTATAAAAAAACCACCAAGTAATTGGTGGCCTAAGAAAAAGTAATTCATTTTTTCAAAATAATAAAATCCCCCTTATGAGGGATTTTTTATTCTTTCGCACATTCAATTTCTTCCTCAAAGTAAAAGGATTGTGGATGTTCTTTCAATGTGTATGAGTATCTCTTCATATTCGCCACATATTGAAACTGGGTAACTGTTACTGTCTCACCAGTAAGTTTTAATGTTACTTTATCATCTACTTGAAACTTATTTTTATTTTTCATGTTCTTCCCACCTTTTATGTAGGATCTTTTTTTCTATTATCTCATATAATTGCTCTCACATCAAAGTGATAGAGAAATTAACTAGTTGAAAAGAACATTTATATTATTTTTCCCCTTGAATTGGGAATGATAGTAAGGACTTTATTTAATAAGGAGGGTTTTTCATGAGTTTAGAATGGTTTAATCGGATGGAGAATGCAGTACGAATTGGTTTACCAGATTTATGTGAGTCGTTTGATGATTTTGAGATTCTGTTTGACACGAACACAACGACTTATCATCCTGAGTTTATTTTTTCAATCCAAACGTTAGATGATATTCAGGATTTCTGTGTGATTAGCTTTGATCCGACGAATCAAGAATTTTTCTCGTTCTATTATCATGAAGAACTAGATATCCAATCAAAGGTTTTATTCATGGATGCAGATGAGTTGCTTGGCTATGTGCATGCCACCTTTCATGAATACATAGGAGATACCGATGAGGATGAATTGTTTGACGAAGATATGGACGAGCTTAATGATGAAATTGATGATGACGAAGATTTAGATTTCGAAGGTCTTGAGTTTGTTGGTGATAATCTCGATGAGTTAAAGGAATCCATTGAATGGATATCAAACGATAAGCACTTGCATATTGAGGATGAGGAAAAAGATGAATATTCCATTCACTTAAGACTTGGCCGAGATATTGAGTCTGGTGACGGGGTTATTTATCGTCATACCATTCTTAAACATAAAGATGAAGATTTAGAAGACGAAATGATCTTCTATTTCAAAGAGGATGAAGCAGCTTATATTGCGGATTTGTTTAACGAGTTCATGGGACAACTTGTAAGCAAGCAGACACTATAACAAGTAATAAAATATGGAAAAATTAAATAGTCATACTGTTTAGATAGAATAGTAAGGGTCAACGAGTGTTGGCCCTTTTTCCATACGCTGATTTTCAAATCGTATTACAAGTATTGAGAAAATATAGATTCAGCTGTTCTATCCCTTGTATGTTCATTTTTAATTAACGAAAGCACTGATGAAAGCATACCAACGGCTTCTTCTATAAATGGACCCTTGTTTAACATCAGACATTGCGCTTGACTCCCTACTGCAACATCTGATATTTCCGCTCGAGTAGGTATTCCAGTCTTTGCAAGATTATCTAACACTTGAGTAGCCCAAATGACGGGAATGTGCGCAGCATGTGAAAGATTGAGAATAGATTCTTGAACGATGGCTAGTTTATCAAAACCCACTTCAACAGCCAAATCTCCTCTAGCAATCATGATGCCGAATACATCGAATTCTAATCCTTCTACAAGAATACTCGCTAAATTTTGAACAGCATGCTTTGTTTCAATTTTCGCTACAATCGGAATTTTCCGGTCTGTTAGTTGGGCTAGCTCTTGCTTTACTCTACGTAAATCCTGAGGATGATGGATGAAAGAAACACCTAAAATATCGGCGTAATTTACAATAAATCTAAGGTCTTGAAGGTCCTTCCTAGTCAATGAAGGTAAACTCAAATATAAAAGCGAGTCAGGTAGGTTAATGCCTTTACCTTCTTTTAGTTTATAGGATTTTAGGCTGCTGGATATAACAACCATCTCAACATACTCCCTATTTACTTCTGTAATGACTCCTGCTAATTTTCCGTCATCCATAAAAATACGGTCACCCTGTTTCACATTGGAAAGTGCCTTAGGAAGATTCACTCCTACAGATGCAGGTTGAAGGTCATTTTTTGCATGACCTAAATAGTTACTATCTTTATATAATCGTAATTTATTTCCTTTTCTAAGAGAAATCCGTAAATTGGTAGGATTCGCAAATTCTCCTACCCTAAGCTTAGGTCCTGATAAGTCCACGTATATCTTACAATCCTTCTGGAGCCTTTCACCTGCTTCTCTTATCTCAAAAATAAATTGTTCCCATGTCCCTTGGTCATCATGAGCACACTTTATTCTGGCAACATTCATACCATTTTTAATTAAATGATAAAAAACCTCCTGTCTTGCTAACATTTTTTTATCAAGCGTGACCATGATTGGAGTATGAGTACCCTTTGCTCCGAATAATTTTGACGAATTTTCTAGTAGAACTTGTTCTGCCATTTGTGGATGTATAAACGGTTGTCTCCCAACCTCGGAGAATCCTTCTTTACATGATAATAGTTGATACATCTGATTTACTGAGAAAAGAATGGCTTTATGGTCAAAACATGGTAAACCATGGTTCTTTGAAAAGGTATGGAAAGAATCATATCGACAATTTCTGAATCTAATATAGCTTAATAGATTGAGGACTTGATCTTGTTTACTCATCAATGGGTTCTTTTTCACCAGTGTTGCTTGTAGGTTTTGAATCTCTAAATAAAAGTCTTCCATGACTAGTAAAGCAGCTTCCTTTTGCATGCTTCTCCCTCTTTTCGTGGCAAATCGGTTAACCCTTCTATATTATATACATATAATTGATATGCTGACTCTTCACGATTGTTTAGTCATCTTATTGTAAAGATTTGATTATATGTAAAGATCCCTAGAAAAAGTCTAGGGATCTTTAGTAGAAAATTAATAACCGTAACCGCCACTGCCACCAAATCCGCCAGCACCAACAATGATTAAAAGGATGAATAGGACAACAACTAGTGCAAATCCTGCACCTGCATATTTGCTTATTTCACTCATCAAAATCACCTCACTTCGACATAGCGTATGCAAAAAGAATAGATTGGTTTGGATTTCATGACTATTTTTATTTAGGCTATTCCCAATAGGCAAATGCCCTGTCATCTAATTGCCTACCAACATAGGTTATAATACATCGTTTGTGGAGGTGACATCTTATGTACGGATGTGGATATGGTTACAGCCAACCTAGCTACGGCTATGGGAACAGCTTTGTGTTAATCGTTGTGTTATTTATCTTGTTAATTATCGTTGGAGCTGCTTGGGCTTAATTTTATAGAATGAAGTCCTGTTGAATGATCAACAGGACTTCATTTTTTTATACAATCTACCTCTTACGCTCTTCAACCTTCATTTGTATACCACCCTTTATCCGTAAAGATAACAGTGGTTCAGGAACAATATCTTCAACAGGTTGTGACAGCTTCAGCTTATAATGTTGACCGATTGTTGCCATGACTAGGATGGTTTCCATCATGGCAAATTGACTGCCTATACAACCTCTTGATCCAGCTCCGAATGGAAAATAAGCATAATTCGGGATGCTTGATGATCGTTCTTTACTGAATCTCTCTGGAAGAAAGGACTCTGGTTGATCAAAGTAAAGTGGAATACGGTGAACTACATAGGGACTAATGAGAAAGGATGAGCCTTTTGGAAACGTATGTCCCGTAATTTGAACATCTTCTTTTGCCTGACGAAGGATAATCCAAGCGGCAGGATACAAACGTAATGCTTCTTGAAAAATTTGGTGTGTGTAGGGTAATTGTGAAACGTCACCAAATGTTGGATTCTCTCCATTTAGAACAGTGTCGATTTCTTCATGAAATTTTTTTTCGACGGAAGGATTTTGACTTAGCAAGAACCAGATCCACGAAAGCACATTTGCTGTTGTCTCATGACCAGCGATTACAAATGTAACAACTTGATCGCGAATCTCCTGTTGCGATAGAGAAGTGCCATCCTCATATTTGCTTTGAAGAAGCATCTGCAAAAGATGATCCTCATCCTCGTCACTCTGATTGGTAGCTTCTTGGATGAGCTGTTTAACCAAGCCTTCAAGAACGGCAATACCTTTTTTATTTCTTTGATTCTTTCTTGTCGGCACAAGGTCGAGAAAGGGAAAAGGTAAAAACAAGGATTGTGCAGACTTCTCAATAATATCGTTTACCGCCTTTGTGATACTAGACGATTCCTTGTGAACATCCGTTCCAAACAGAGTTTTTACAATAATTCGAAGGGTTAGGTTCATCATATCCTGATTAATTAACCTGCTTTCACCTGTTTTCCATGTTGAGATTAAATCCTGCGTAAAAACTGAAACGCTATCTCCGTAAGAGGCAATCCTTTTCTTATGAAAAGCTGGCTGGATCATTTTTCTCTGGCGCTGATGTTCGGTTCCCTCACTTGTTAAGAGGCCGTTTCCTAGAGTTTTACTGAATACCTTAGAAGAGTCGCCTTTTTCAAAAAAGGAGTCTTTCGTTGTTAAAATTTCTTTAATTGCCTCAGGAGCATAAACGACAAAAGAAGGTTTCGGGTGGTTTGGATTGATTCCTACAATATCTCCTTGCTTATGAGTGTTATAAAGCCATGCTAAGGGGTTAATTCGAAAATTTATATATTGTGTAAGTGGAAAGCCGCCCATTTTAACAAGCTCAGTCATTTTTTTCGTCCTACCTTCTAAATGTATGTATAGAAAATCTTATCTCTTTATTTCTTTTTTTGAAAGATTTAATGTGTAATAAACACTCTTCATTTATAAAACCACACAAAGTCAATCTTATTCCATATAAAAAAGGCAAGCCTTTTTAGACTTGCAGCATTTATTAATCCTCCATGAATTGTCTAGCGTAATATAGGGATTCTTCATCTAAACCATATTTCTCTTTAATTTCATCTAAGTCCTCTCGTCTGTCCTTATTCACAACCTGAAAGGATCCAGATATGTTGGAATGTATCTCCTCATGTTTTTCTTCCTTTTTATCCTTCATATTTTCCGCTCCCTTTCTTGAATCTTATATGTGGATAGTATGCCCTTTAATTTTTTTGACAAACTAAGAAAAAGGGAGGGCTTTTATTGAGATGTTTTATTTTAATTTTTTTACTTATTTCCTTTACAGGTTGTAATAACTTAGCTATTGATCCCTCTCACTCCAATATGACAGAGTCAGAGTACATCTCACATCATGCTTCACCACTTTCTCATAATTCAAAAGCTGTACACGTTGAGCCATACGATGCAATTTCAACGGATAAACTGTTGGAGAATCAAATAAATGGGAAGATCAAACAGGAATTCCCTTCTCTTACAACAGATGTATTAGTAGATGGAGAGCGTATTATTGTAAGTGGATTTCATAAAGAAGATGAAGAAACCTCTCAAGGAATTAGAAAGGCGGTAGGTCAGCTAAGCAAGGGTCGGCAGCTTGTCATTGTTACCGATGATGTGTTTCGATTGTATGAAAAATCGCATCGTATTGAAAAGTTAAGTAATTATTAAAAAACCCACTCTATATAAGAGTGGGTTTTAAGTCTAATATGTAGCTCCCGTGTTGCCGTGACCGATATAGAAAAACCTGAACTTTCCTCAGGGGGATTGTCGCAAACAACGTTCTCGTGATCTCAGTGGTACTGGAGCTTGACGTCCTGCTGCTAATGTAGACATTCCATTCTATATTTATTCAGTTTTTTTATGTGGTCACGAACAAAACAGGAATTTTTTATTTTGTTGTTGTGGTGTTTTCCCTACAAGAACTATCTTACTAAAGATTGGGTGGTATTGCATTAGTAAATAGAAGGTAACGATAGAAATGTGTTCCATTTTTCATGTAAAAAGTGCATCAGCTATTATTTATAGGCATTTAAAGAATCATTCAGGTGCATCAATTTCTAGATCTTCAATCCGTTTTTCTAAATATTGTGCGTCCTTCCGAGCATTAAATCGGTCCGCCTTTTCAACTGACACCGTAATATTATAATCTGGAATACCCGCAAATTTTTCATATCTACCTCTTGGTAGGAGAAAATTCCCTTCTGGAAAATGAACTTCAAGGTTTTCTCTTGCAATATCTACAAATTTCGCTCTACCCTGGAATACACCAAATCCATTGTAAACCACAATGCCTTCACCTTCTGAGATACTTAATGCTCTAGCATCTTCAGCATTCATTAGAACATCGTATCGCCCCGCACCATTGAAAGGATCAGTTTCTTTATAGACCATAGAATTAAACTGCTTTCCACGTCTAGATGTGACGACAAATTGGCCTTCTTTTTTACCTAAGTCTGGAATATCTACGGGAATTAAATTCCCTCTTCCATCTGGAGTAGGACAAATTCCACCTTCACACAACCATGCGCCGCCCCATTGAAAAACATCACCTTTCTTCTTTAAATGTTGAACTCCGTCATAGTCCTTATTGGCAATCGCTATTTCATCTCGAATTTCTTGACCGGTTTTAAAGTCAACTAAGTGAGCAGTTTCAGGCTTGATCCGCTTGGCTAGGTCAATGTAGATTTTCCACTCTGAACGTGCTTCTTCAATGAAGTTTTTATTCCCTTCAATCTCTGGAGAGAAATAAACCATACGTTCTGTCGAAGTGGATGTCCCACCGCCATCCTGTTCATAGCGAGTTTTAGCAGGAAGGACAATAACTGCTTCCTTCGCGTCAACCAACGTCGACGTATTAAATATAATATCTTGATGAACACGTATGTCTAATTCTGATAATGCTTTTTCTATAAAGTCAGGGTCTGGCATTGTTTCTAGAAAGTTGCCACCCGATAAATAATAAAGTTTAATTTTACGCTCGTGATCTTCAGGAAGAACAATATTTTCAAGTGTAACCCCAACAATATCTCCTTGCCATTTAGGAATTTCAAATCCCCAGATCTTTTCCATGCGCTCGATATAGGCTGGATCAAAGCCACCACCAGGTAAAACAAACGGATCTGCACCCATTTCTCCTGAACCCTGAACTGAGGAATGACCTCGGAAAGGCATTAATCCACTATTTTTACGTCCTAGATATCCACGTAAAAGGGCTAGATTGGCAACCTGTGAGATATTATCTGTTGCAAAAGAGTGCATCGTTAGACCTAAAGCCCAAGCAATAACCGCGTTTTTACTTTTCGCTAGTAGCTCCGCTAATTCAACGATTCTGTCATGTGGGACGCCTGACGATTTAATAATTTCATCCCATGATTGCTCTTGAACATTTGCCTTCATTTCCTCATAGCCATTTACATGTTCTTGAACAAATTGATGATTGATGGCAGAACCATAAGCCAATTCTTCCATCTCAAACCAATGCTTCATAATTCCATGCATGAACGCAATATCTCCGCCAATATTTACTTGATAGAAGTCATCAGCAATTTTTGTGCCAAATAAAGAAGACTCGAGATTAGATGGAATCCAATATTTGTCCATCGCAGGCTCACTGTATGGGTTGACGACAATAATCTTCGTGCCTCTCTTTTTCGCCTCTAACATATATTTAGTTGAAACAGGCGAACTATTCGAAGCTACACTTCCCCAAAACAAAAGCACGTCCGTTCCAAACCAATCCTGATAATTTGAAGTGGAAGCACCTACTCCAATAGATCGCTTTAAGGCTGTTTTACTCGGAGAATGACAAATACGTGACGCATTGTCAATATTGTTTGCTCCAAGAAAACGAGCTACTTTTCCAGCCACATAATACGACTCATTTGTAATTCCTCTTGATGTTAAATAAAAGCCATATTGCTTCGGATCTAGTTCCTTCATTTTATTGGCAATCATATCCATCGCATCATCCCAAGTAATACGTGAGAATTTCCTTTCACCCTTTCGACGAATGAGTGGGTATGGAATACGTCCTAGTTTTCTTAGTTCCGTACTGCTGTATTTTCTAAGTTCATCTATGTCAGCATGCACAATTTCTTCCTTTAGAGCTGGCATTGTATTTAAACGTAGAACGTTCATTCTTGTTGTACAAATATGAGGGCCTTTCAATGTCTGATCATAAAGTCCTGAGACACCTAGTGCACAGCCATCACAAACACCTTGTGTTAAAATACGTGACGCGTAGCCTAAATTATCTTTATTATCCCAAGCAATTTTCATCGTATCCCGGAAATGCTGAGGCTTTACTTTCCCTAAACCAAACGGAATGGGACTTACCCAATGTTTAGGTTGTAGTGCTTTCGTTGCTTTTATTGGTCCTTGATGTTTTGTTTCTCCCATTTGATTCACTCCTACTCTATTTAAACTATCAATTATCTTCTCAGTTGGTTTAAATAAACTATATTTTTAGATACATATAATATGTATATGCTAGAAAAACTAGACTAACGATAAGTCTTACTTGAATTACCGTTAGGCTAATTTTCTATCTCCACTAATTTTTTAACTCCTACACTTAATTGGTCTATTTGAAAGTTCATCAATGAATTTTACGTTTAACGGCGATATTGAGATTATCAGCGATAAGGCATTTTGTCATAATACAAACTCCTACTTTATTGAAGTAAACCCCACCTCAAACAAAAAACCACCGTAGTCAAGCCAAAAGTGACTAGACGTGACGGTGGTTAGTCTTTAGCAGGGTCGCTACCAAGTGCCATACCTTTTATTTCGAAAATTTTTGCTGAAGATCCTCATCAAATACGAAGATGGACATTCCAAAATCCCGGTCGATGTCTATATCAACAAATAATTCTACAAATTTACATTGTAAGAATTCTTCCATCTCTAGAGGCGGATTCTTTCGATAGATGTCCTTGACCATTTCTGTACGAGCTGATCGAAGTGCTTGTTTGCCTTCAGAAGCACTCGCAATAAATTTCTCGACAGGTGAAAGATTACCTTCCATTTCACATATAGCCCAGTTTTTGCAAAAAGTAGTTGTGATTTTGCTTGGGCCTTTACCCATATGCTTTTTCCTAAAGGACCGAACAATATTGCTAAATTCAGCTTCATACTTATTCATAATATCCCCCTACCTCTTTAGAGGCTAAAACATGTTAAGAATTTTACCACAAAAAGATAGGGCATGAAAAGTATTTACCCTGCTAAAGTGTTAGCCGTACCTTTTGCTTCATTTTGTGCACGTATTTTACTTATATCACGACGAATTAATAGAGATACAAGTAATGCTACAATAAATAATCCACCGAAGAAAGATAAACTTGCAGCATAACTGCCTGTTGTATCCTTAATCCAAGCAGCAAACATAGGACCTGCCAAACCTGCTGCAGCCCAAGCTGTTAAAATATAGCCATGAATGGCACCAAGCTGCTTGGTTCCGAATAGATCTCCAATATACGCAGGAATAGACGCGAAACCTCCACCATAACATGTGTATACGATAGCTAACATAACTTGGAATAATAGTGCTTCTGATGTAACCGGTAAAAAGAAAAAGAGTCCTATTTGTAAGACAAAAAATGTTGTGTACGTGTTTGGTCTTCCAATGTAGTCTGAGATTGAAGCCCAACCAAGTCGGCCAAATCCATTAAATAATCCCATCACACCAACAAGTGCAGCAGCTTCTGCTGTTGTAAGACCAATGCTTTCCTGTGCCAATGGTTTTGCTGCTGACAGGATTGCAATACCACATGTAACGTTAATGAATAACATAACCCATAAGTACCAAAAACGTTTTGTTTTAACAGCTTCATTTGCCGTTAATTGAGATAAATCTTCTTTAATTCTTGTTTTACCTGATTGAACTTTCTCTTTAAATCCAGCTGGAGCCCAGTCTACTGGAGGTCTTTCTAAGTATAAAGAAGATAAGATCATGATAACAAAATAAGCAGCTCCTAAAACATAAAACGTAGTTGAAGTTCCAACTGACTTGATGAGCGTATCCATGATTGGACTACTAATCGCTGCAGCAAAACCAAATCCCATAATGGCTAGACCAGTTGCAAGCCCTCGGCGGTCAGGGAACCATTTTACTAATGTAGAGACAGGTGCTATATAACCTACTCCTAAACCAATACCACCTAATACTCCATACGTAATATAAAGAAGTGGCAGTGATCCGATCGCTACAGCAAAACCAGAACCCATAATCCCTACTCCAAAAAACCCTGCAGCTAGTAATCCTGCTTTTTTAGGACCATGCTTTTCCACAAAATGACCGAGAAAAGCTGCGGATAATCCTAAGAATAGGATCGCTAAACTGAATGTGAATTGCACTTGACTTGCAGACCAACCAAACTCTTCCATTAAAGGATTGGTAAAGTTACTCCACGCATACACTGAACCAATTGAAATGTGGATTCCCACCGCAGAGGCTGCAATTAGCCAACGGTTTTTTGTTTTTTTCACAATATATTCCCCCTTACAAATCTCAAAGAACAACTTAAAAACCGCCATCGAACTTAAAACCACGCAAAAAAGCATGAGCCTTAAGAAAGAATGACGGTTAGTTTCAAGCAGGTTTCGCTACTATCGGACCAACAGTTAAACGCTTCCAATTTATAGCATGATAAAGCGAAGACAGGGTCGCTATCTCGAATCATTATGTTACAAATTTATGAACTTTGTAAACAAATACTACCATCAACTATAAAAGCTCGCAATAGTTTTTTTCAATCTATCACTTGGAACCTATATATGGTAGTGTTATTTACTTGTTTATTGTTTCGTTCTATGATTATATTCTAAGTAAACTAAAACATTAGGTGTGAATGAAATGGCTCAAAGAATCAGTTATAATCATAATATAGTAAAATATTCACATGGTATCTTACAAAATGTTGAAGACGATGTGGTAATGGAATTCCCACTCACCATTTTTGTAAATGATCAAGAATTTGCCACAATGGTGTGTACTCCTACTCATTTTGATGAGATGGTCATTGGTTTCCTAGCATCTGAAGGTGTCATTCGTTTCAATCGTGATATTAAATCCATGAAGATTGACGAAAATAAAGGAATAGCCTATGTGGAATTATTTGCGGAAATTACAACTAGTCAGGAATACTTCTCAAAGAGATTTATTGGTTCTTGTTGTGGGAAAAGTAGGCAATTTTACTTTCACAATGATGCTAGAACTGCCAAGACTTCTTCTTCTACTACGACCCTGACACCAGTTCAGTGTATAGACTTGATGAACAAAATGCAGAATAATAGTCTAGTATTTAAAGAGACAGGTGGTGTTCATAACGCTGCTTTGTGCTCTCCTACTGAACTAGTTGCTAGCCGAACAGATATTGGTCGTCACAACGCTCTTGATAAATTATATGGATATAGTTTAATGAACCGTTTGCCTGTTCGAGATAAAGTAATTGTATTTAGCGGAAGAATATCATCTGAGGTTTTATTAAAGGCAGCAAAAATTGGTGTTGGGATTGTCCTTTCCAAATCTGCCCCTACTGACTTAGCTATAAAATTAGCGGAAGATTTGAATATCACAGCAGTTGGTTTTATTAGAGGAAGCTCCTTTAATATTTACTCTCATCACCACCGAATTGTACAACCATAGAAAGGAGGGAACACTCGGATGAACAGCGATATAAAAGTGCTCGATCAATTAAAACGCCCTTTGCGAGACCTTCGAATTTCAGTAACAGACAAATGCAATTTTAGGTGTTCTTATTGCATGCCAGCTGAAATATTTGGACCGGATTTCCAGTTTTTAAAAAGGGACGAGCTCCTGTCTTTTGAGGAATTAGAGCGTTTGACGAAACTATTTGTTGAAGGCTTAGGCGTTAAAAAGATACGAATTACTGGTGGAGAACCACTTATGAGAAAGGATTTACCTCTTTTAATTTCAAAGCTTAGAAAAATCCAAGGGGTAGAGGATGTTGCCATGACAACGAATGGCTACTTCCTTCCAAAGTTTGCAAAGGAGCTAAGACAAGCAGGACTTGATCGTGTATCAATTAGCTTAGATTCTCTAAAAGACGAGGTATTTGGAAAGATTAATGGACGAGGCGTCACAGTTCAGTCTGTTTTAGACGGAATCCATGCTGCTCATGAAGCTGGACTTCAGGTTAAAATTAACATGGTCGTTAAGCGTGGGATGAATGAAGACGAAATCATTCCTATGGCTCAATTTTTCAGAGAAAAAGGCCATATACTAAGGTTTATCGAATTTATGGATGTAGGCAATTCTAATCAGTGGAAACTTGATGATGTATATACAAAGAAACAAATCATTGAAGATATTCATAAATTGATGCCTCTTGAAGCTATTCAACCAAACTATACGGGAGAAGTTGCCACACGTTTTCGTTATATTGGATCAGACGATGAAATAGGTGTGATTTCCTCCGTTTCTGATGCTTTTTGTTCATCATGTAACCGTGCTCGTCTTTCAGCAGAAGGTAAGCTATATACGTGTTTATTTGCAAATAGTGGTCATGATCTAAGGAGTCCTCTAAGGTCTGAACTATCGGACAAAGAGCTCACTTCACATCTAGAAGAAATATGGCATGGAAGAAAGGATCGATATTCTGAAGAAAGAGGTCTTTCTTCTACCAAGCGCAGTAAAGTGGAAATGTCTCACATTGGAGGGTAAGGATGAGTACTTGTAGACTCGATCATTCACTAGAAGACGTTATGAATAAGTTAACCGATCAAAAAAATTACTTACCTACTGATATCCATAATCAGATGGCACAATTTCTTTCTCTCTCCCCCTCTCAAACAAAACTAAATGAGCTGTTTCATGTGTTGAAAAAATATGATTTAGCCACAGATGCAGATCGAATTGAACGAAATCAAAGAGCCCTTATTATTATTACAGAATAACATTCAAGAACAATTCTCCCCGTAGAATTGTTCTTTTTTTACCTATTTACATATAAAGCCTTTGAACAAAAGGCGCAAGCGCCCCGTTTAGCCCAGGCATAGCAAATGTTCGCGAAGACAAAAAGGCTCTTTTTGCCTTTTTGTCTTGAGTTTATTTGACCTCGAGGGGCTGGGCGCTGGAGCCTGATTCAGATGCACTAGACCATATAAATTCTGATATTATAAAAAAAGAATAAATCCCCAATCTAGGAAGAGGATAAGATTGTATTAAATTACTTATTAAAGAAAAGAGGAACCTGAATGTACTATTACAAAGAGGAATTAATCAATATTATTCAGCCTGATAAGCCAGACCCGGCTGCAGCGAAAGTCTTGCAGGAAGCATTAGGTGGGCAATTTGGTGAAATGCGTACAATGATGCAGTACTTCTTTCAGAGTTCAAATTTCAGAGGAAAAGCAAAGCAATATCGAGACTTAATTCGAGGGGTATTTTTAGAAGAAATTGCTCATGTTGAGCTTGTACAAAGCACCATCAATCAGCTCTTAAACGATTCTGGTGAGCCCACTCCTGGAAATGCCGGCGTAGATGGCGCACCTCTAGACGAAGCAATTAAGCATGCAAATCCACACCACTATATTATGGGTGCTCAGGGCTCTCTACCAGTTGACGCTGGAGGAAATCCTTGGAGTGGTTCATATGTCTATAACCATGGAAACTTGATTGCTGACTTACTAAATAACCTCATCCTTGAATCTACTGGTGTTTTACAGAAATCGAGAATTTACGAAATGAGCTCAAACAAAACATTGCGTGAAACTCTCGGTTTTTTGATTGTTCGTGACAATGCTCATCAAAATGCATTTGCTAAGGCTTTAGAAACATTAGGAGTGGATTGGGGCAAGCTTTTCCCCGTGCCAAACTATGATATAAATAAATACCCAGAGTGTAAAAAGTACGTAGACTTAGGCTACCATAATGTACAGTTTAATTTTAGATTGGATCAAAATAGAATGGCTGAGATTTTCCAAGGTCAGACTCCAAGCAGAAATGGTGGCGAGTTGAGTGTAACAGCACCACCACAGGGCTTTCCTATTCCTGAATTGCCTGATATGCCAAATGAACATAGTCCAGGGCTATGGGATATGAGTAACTAATTTATTTTTATCAAAGCTATCCAATTAGTTTGCAGGGTAGCTTTGATTTTTTATTGTTACTTTTGCTCTTCAATATTTATGTAATATAACTTAGCAAAATAAAACCTCTCTAAATTAGGTGGGTTTTCACCGTTTTTTTCTAGTGGGTACTTCCTTGTCATCATCACCATTTTCCTCTTTTACTGCAATGACCTGTTGCTCCTCATGAAATCCAATTTCTAGTAAGCTTTTTGCACTTTCTTTCTGTAGATAGAAATTGAACAATTCCCGTTCTGTTTCCTTCCAATCTTGCTTTTGCATAGAGTCCCGTTCAGACGCTTTATTATTATATGAATCCTTTAAATTAGATAAAATCTTACTTTTATCATGGATAATCCCTCCAGATATGCTCTCCTATATTGTGTATCTTATCTCTTTTTGAGCAATTCAATTATCTTAAATAATGGAGTTATGATAAATGAAAGTAGAATAGCTAATACAAGACTTCCTAGACCTAAAGCTTCAAAATAAAAAGTTAACATAGTTTCTAAAATAGCCGTTAAAAGAAAGATGCTAATGTATCTACTGTTCATAATTCAACCACCCTTCTAAAATTCAATATAATTATACCACAAAATTCCAACTATTCTGTACCAACTCAAAAAAACAGAGGAAGTATTTTCCTCTGCTTTTTGTTAAACGTAATCTCGAGTTCTATGATTTATTCAAATCTATATTGAAATTCCTCACCCACCACTAACCGGTGGAATCAATGCTACTGTATCTCCAGAGGAAATGACGTCCTCTTCTGTTGAATACTCCTCATTAATCGCAACCATCACATGGTCTAAGCTTTTTAAAGCATATTTCTCTTCAAGAATTACAAGTAATTCCTTAACTGTCAGCTTTTCATTATCTATAGTCAATTTCTCTGTACCAGCTTGATCCTTAAGCTGAGCAAATAATAACACGTTAATCATGGATGTCCTCCTCATCTGGGTGTCCTTTTGGATAGGCTTTTGTTTCTAGTTGGTTGCCAATCCACTTCTCTCCGTCTTCCCAATGCTCTTTTTTCCAAATTGGGACGATTTCTTTGATTCGCTCAATGGCATACTCATTTGCTTCATACGCATCTTTTCTGTGTGGAGTAGAAACCGCGATTACAACGGCTATATCTGTTATCTCCAACCGACCTATTCGGTGAGTGATTGCAACTTTTGATTCCTTCCATTTCTTAGAGATTTCTTCCCCAACTTGCTCTAGCTTTTTCACTGCCATTGGAATGTACGATTCGTACTCTAGATACATGGTCTTTTTCCCAGCAGTTAATTCACGCACCGTTCCGATAAAGGTGGTAATGGCTCCAGCGTTTCGGCTCACGACTTTGTCAATAATTTGTTGAGTATCAATTGGTTCGCTTACTATTTCAAATAACTTCATCGTATGTTATCCCCTTATTTGTTCCGTTAAATAGGTCATATATGCTCTTTCTTCTGATCTTAAAAAAAATGGAAAATCGATTGGTTCAGTGATTGGTATGATTGAAATGACACAAACAATATTGGTTACTGAATCTAGCAGTTCCAAATCAGCAGAGTCTCTTACTAAGACTACTTTTGGGTAATCTTCCTGTTTATATCCTTCTATTAGAACAACATCTAATTCGAAATGACGATATAGCGAAAGAGTTTCCGTTAGATCCCATTTATGATGCAGGGCCGTTATCTGAAAGGATCCTGCACCTTCCACACAAACAACTGAAGCTCCAGCAAGTCTATGTCTCTCTGTGTCTTTCCCGCTATCACCAAAATAAGGTTCCCCACCATGCCCATGATGCTTAATCGTCCCTACTGATAATCCAGTATTACTTACCCGCTCCACCAACTTCGATACAAGAGTAGTCTTACCGCTATTCTGAAACCCTACTACCTGCAACACAGGAATCTTTATTCCCAAGAATATTCACTTCCATTTTCTGTTTCTAATAGAAGCACATCCACCAGCATACCTTTTTCAAATCCTCTTGTACCGCCAGGCAGAACCATTAGGGCATTCGCACTGGCTAAAGAGGAAACGGCATTCGATTTATCAAAGCCACTCGGAGCAACGGAAAGTCTCCCATCCAAAAATGATAAACGACTACGAACAAAACGGGTAAATGGGTTTGGCTTCGGATAATTGACATCCAAGAATGCTTGCACCTTTTCCAAATGTGGTTTCTTATTAAATAGCAAGGTTTTTACGACAGGTCTAGTAAATAACTCATACCCAACATAACAAGCAGAGGGATTGCCAGACAAGCCAAAAAGCAGCTTCCCCCCAAGCTCTGCAACAGTTGTCACACTTCCAGGTCTCATCGCGACTTTATTAAAAAGCACCTTTGCCCCAAGCTTCTCATATATTTCAGGCAAGTAATCATAATCACCAACCGAAACTCCCCCAGTTGTAATGAGCATGTCTACTTCATCTAATGAATTTCTTATCTTTTCAAAGCAATAATCAAGCTTGTCTGGAAGCACGCCAAAGTACTGCGGAATTCCACCACTTCTTTCAATTTGGGCACATATCATATAAGAGTTGCTATTCCGTATTTTACCCGGCTGCAGTTCTTCCTTAACTTCTAACAGTTCTGTTCCTGTTGCAAAGACACCAATTACAGGTTTACTAACAACCTTCACAGCCTCATATCCAAAGGTGGCCAACAAGGCTTGAACACCTGGATTAATCTTCGTTCCCTTAGCAACTAAAACTGTACCTTTTTTCGTATCTTCACCTTCAAAGGAAATATTATCTCCAGGTTGATATGCACGTTTAATGGTTATGTAGTTTTTTCCGTCTTGCTCCATTTCTTTAACTAGTTCTAGCATGACAACAGCATCACATTCCTCAGGCAACTGAGCACCTGTCATAATTCGAATGGCTTGGAACGGTTTTATTCTTTCCTTAGCTACAGAACCTGCTCCAATTTCTTCAATGACTTCAAATGTAACAGGATGAGTTAAACCTGCATCCTTACTATCTTCTGCTCTTATTGCGAAACCATCGTAAGGAGAACGATCAAAAGGAGGAACATGATGGGTTGCGACCAAGTCAACAGCAAGATTACGCTCATAGGCTTGTTGAATCGGTACACTTTCTTGGATTCCTTCTTTAGCAAAGCTCATAATACGTTTAACTGCTTCACCCACTGGAATAGGCTTACGTTTTTCGACCATTTCTAGGTCACCTCTTTAATAGACTATCCGTACTTTACCATAATTAATGGACTTTTTCATAGTTGAAGGATTGACTTCTTCTATAAGGAGTGAAATTTTTAAGTATTCCTTGTAAGTGTCAATTCCTTCTTCACTTCCTGAAAAAAATAGATTCTTACTGTCTACCGACAAATATATGCATCTTACCATTGTTTTCCTTCCAAGTACATCATAATAGAGAATTGGTTCCTTAAGAATGATTTCAAAGTTTGGTTCTTCAAACTGTAGCAATGTAAAATTGATCATATCCTTCCTCTTTTTATCACGTTCAAAGTTTATTTTTCCGTCTTGTATGAGTTTGATATTCTTAATATTTACATATATCTTAGATCGAAAACCAATTTTAATCTTTACCTCAGAATCATCTATAATGATAGAATTCCTCACAATTGCCTTATAATCAGCAATCAAAAAGAGAATAGCATAAACACTAAGAACCAAATGAATCCATGCAATGACTGGCTGCCAATTATGTAAAAAGAAAGAGATTCCAACCCCTTCCAACACCAATGCAAAAATTATTGCAAATGTGAATCCACCATATGAAACATCTTGATCATAGGAAAAGGATTTAACCTCATGATTTACAAGCTTCTTTTTTCTAGTAAACAAATAATAGAAAAGTAGGATTTCCCTTTTTACATTGGTACGGATAATTCTGTTTTTGAATAGTTTTTCAACAAGGTGTTCAACTCTCTCATCGAAGCCCAAACGTGGGTCAAGATTTCTATATGCAATAACGGCTTTCCTAATCTTATAGATTGCTAGAATTAGAAATAGAAACTCAATGAAAAGAAGTATTATCTTAGTATTAAATATGTGCATAATTTCCTCTCTAGTTACCTTTTTTTATATAGTAATATTTTACAATATCATCCCCTAAAAAAATAGAGTGAGTTGTTATTCAACGAACTCACTCTACTTCATATTTAGCGATTTCCCTTCTTTTTTGAATAATCCTAGTAACTATCTCCTTGAATGGAACATTCTTCAGATCATATGGTAAAGTGAGTAAAGATTGGGAGAAATAACTGTGGAACAGAAAACATTAGCATGGCATGAAACACTTGAACTTCATGAAATTACTGCTTTCAATTCAATTGGATTAATGAAGCTAAAAAGAGGTATAAAGGAGATTCTGGATGAAGCGTTAAAGAAGATCTAAATGCAAACGATAAAAGAACTAGAAATGATCTTGAAGGATTTATTACAATTTTATCCATACGTACCAAAGCCAGGACATTCAAGCGAATATCGAATCGATACAGCTTTTTTTGCAGGAGACTTACTTGCTTTTACGAAATCAGGAGTAAGAAACTATAGCGTGGCCATTACAGAAACAGCTTCGCCCGAACTAAGAGTCGTTCTAACTAAGCAGCTAAACCTTATGATTAAGGCTCTTGAACGTATCTTTCTATATGAGCTCAAAAATGGACTTTATCCTTCGTATGATTTAAATAAATTACTTGAAAATGATGTTAATTTGGCCCAAAAGGCAATGAATATGTAATAAAATTAGTCTGTCACAAAAATCAATCTTTTTGTGTCAGACCTTTTTTGTAAAGTGGTAATTGAATTGTAAAAGTAGATCCACTATTTTCTACACTTTGCACAGATATTGTTCCACCATATGTTTCTACCAATCTCTTCGCAATCGATAGGCCTAAACCGGTCCCACCATTTTCACGACTTCTTGCTTTGTCCACTCGGTAAAAACGATGAAAGACTTTCTCTATATCCTTTTTTGGTATGCCTATTCCTTGGTCCTTTACTTCTATATATAAGTAGTTGTCTTCATTATGTGCATTTATAGTAATGTGCTTTTTATCAAGTGAATATTTGATGGCATTATCTAAAAGAATGAGTATGATTTGTTCTAGATGATGCACGGTCATAAATACTTGGGTGTTTCCAGTTGTTCTGTCATTAAATGGAATGGAGAACTCGGGATATAAAACGGAGAAGCTTTTGGTCACCTGCGTAATGGTTTCCAGAACAGAGAAATGTCTAGCACCTGAAACGTCAATGGTCTCTGTTCTTGATAAATTCAATAGCTCTGATACCAGTTTCCTCAGCCTAGCTGCTTCAGTTGTACAAGCAGCTAATGACTCCTCCAACACTTCTGGATCATTCTTGCCCCATCGATTGAGTAGAGCTAAATGCCCATCAATTACTGTAATTGGAGTACGAAGTTCGTGGGACGCATCTTCAACGAATTGTTTTTGCTGTTGTATCGTTTCCTCAACACGATCCATCATTTCATTAAAGATCTTGGTGAGCTCCGTAAACTCATCTTGCCGCTGTGATTCCTTCACTCGTGTTTGAAATCCTTCATCCTTAATTTTAGTTATTGCGTCATTAAGGTCTTTTATAGGGCTAATATACTGTCTTGAAATAATGATCCCGCTTAATAGGCTTATAACAATTGTTGCAGCCGCAAAACCAATCGTAATGAGTAAAATGATGTTGGTAACCTCGTGAAAGGAAGTAAGAGTCCGAACCACTTCAACGGTTCCTTGAAAGGATCTCGTATTAATATGCTCCCAAGAAACTAAGTAGTTTTCACCCTCGTGTTGGAATTCTTCGATGCCTTCTCTTGTTGGATACCTCGCTGGTGACAGCTTCTTTGGAAACTCATTGGACGCTGAAATCACTAAGTTTTGATTAATATCCAATATCCGAATCACTTGATGTTTATCATTAAGCTTTAATAGAATGGTTTCCATGTCTCTTAGATTAATATCTTGAAAAGGGCGATTCGCTTGCTCATAATAGGCAGCCACTTCCCCTTTCGTTTTTTGCACGGCTTCCTTTTCCTCAGATAATAACCAGTTGTATAGTAATTCATATTGGACGAAGCTAAATAAGAGGAAGGTAATAAAAATTAAGATAGATGATGAAAAAGTAAGTCTCCACTTTAAAGGGACGGTTCTAAAAAATCGAATGAGTTTATTCATGTTCGAATCACATATCCTGTTCCACGAACCGTTTGGATATAGCTTTCCAGCTCATCACCATCTATTTTATTCCGTAAGTACCTGATATACACATCGACGATATTCGTTTCTACTTCGCTTTCATATCCCCAAACTTTATTCAATAATGCTTCACGGCTTAATACAATGTTTTGATTCTGCAGAAGCACATAAAGAAGTTCATATTCTCTCTTTGTCAAATCAATAATTTGTCCGTTCTTTTTTACCTGTCTCGCTTGTACTTCAAGTGAAAGGTTGCGATAGGTAAGGATAATACCAACATTTTCTGTAACATCAGTATGAGTCCTTCTTAATAAAGAGCGAATTCGAGCAAGTAATTCTTCTATTGCGAAGGGTTTGGCTATATAATCATCGGCTCCGCTATCTAAACCAGACACCCGATCCATTATACTATCGCGAGCCGTGATCATGATGATGGGAGTTGATTTAGTAGATCGTATTCTCCGGCAAACCTCTACTCCGTTTAATTGTGGAAGCATTAAATCTAATAAGATGCAATCCCAGTCTTCAATCAGGGCCATATCTAATCCTGAACGACCATTATCAGCTGTCTTTACTTCATACCCCTCATGCTTAAGCTCCAGTTCAAGGAAGCGAGTAATATTTTTCTCGTCTTCTATGATTAAGATTTTTTTCATCCTGACCTCCACCCCTACTCTTAAAAATTTCATCTATCTGTAAAATTTTTTTAGAAAAAAGAGCTACCAATTGTTAGATAGCTCACTCTCTTTATTGGGATTGATCACTCGGTGTTTCGATTAAGGGTATCGTTGTTTCTTGCTTTTCACCATTGCGGTAGTAGGTAACATTTAGTGTCTCTCCTACTTGTTTCTTTTGATATAAGTACTTTCGAAGCTCGACGACTGTTTTTACTTTCTCCCCATCAAACTCAGTGATGACATCCATCTCTTGTAAGCCAGCGACTTGTGCAGGGGAACCTGGACCCACTTTTTGAATATACACACCCTCCGTTATTCCTTGAGGTAATCGGAAGGTATTCTGCCAGTGATAGCTTGCAACATCCGCTAGGGAACCACTCGTCACACCTAGAAAGGGTCTCTTCACTTTTCCATGAAGTTCTAGACTCTCAATAATCGGTTGTGCAATTGACATGGGAATGGAAAACCCAATTCCTTCTACGGATGTTTGATTTACTTTCATAGAATTAATCCCTATAACATCTCCATTTACATTGACAAGAGCACCACCACTATTCCCAGGATTAATGGCAGCGTCCGTTTGAAGCACGTCCGCTTCCCAATCTGCCACTCCGTCTTGATCTAAATCAATGGGAATGGACCGGTTCAGACCACTAACAATTCCTTGCGTGACAGATCCTGAAAATTCTAACCCTAGTGGATTTCCAATCGCAATAACCGGCTCTCCAAGTTTAATTGATTCAGATGATGCCAAGGTTGCTACATGCTCCACCCTCGAACCATCAATTTCAATAACAGCTAGATCCATAAAAATGTCTTGACCACGTAACACTCCTTCTAAACGAGTACCATCCTCTAGGCTAATTTCAATTTTGCTTGCACCGCTTACAACATGAGCATTGGTCACTACATAGGCTTTACCGTTTGCCTTCTTATATATGACCCCTGATCCGGTTCCCGCTTCTTTGTCAGGTTCTAGCATCCGATTATTTTGAATATTGATAATTCCAACTACCGCTCCACTTGCCTTTTCAATCGCTTTAGTCATCTGCGTTTCTACATTTAAACTTACATTTTGAGTAGAAGCAGTGATTGCCTGTACGTTTGTTTGAGGTGCCACATTTTGATTTGATAGTACATTCATTGTCGGAGACACCGCGACTAAAGTGATAGCGGCTCCTAAACAACCTCCAATAACAGTTGATACAAAGGTCTTAGGAAAACTGCTCTTCCTGGTCGATGTTCTTGTATATGCATGTTCATCATAGTATCCCATTTATTCAAAACTCCTTTTTTAGTTTCTTTGTTATACATAATGTACCTCTTGTAGTTTAAAGAAACCTAATAAAAAGATTAAAGTTTGATGAGAAATTGAAGAAATTTCCGTTAGTTTGTCAAGTTTGTTTTTTACCAACAACTTTTTAAAGGATAAACTCTCTTTTTACGAGAAGAGCAAAACGGAATATTACTTATATGCGGGTCTAAATCGAGATTGAATCTTCTCTATAACACCCACACGTTACAATATGATCATTAACCATTCCAACAGCCTGCATATAGGCATAACAAATAGTACTTCCCACAAATTTAAACCCGCGTTTCTTCAAATCCTTACTCATAGCATCACTTACCCCTGTTGAAACAGGTACCTCAGACAGATTGTTGAAATGATTGTTTATGGGTTTGCCCCCAACAAATGACCAAATGTATTCCCTAAATGATCCAAACTCGGCAACGACGGCAAAATAAGCAACAGCATTTGTAACAACTGCATTTACCTTTAATCGATTTCGAACAATACCTCCATTATGTAAAAGCTCAGCTATTTTGTTTTCATCGTAGTTTACAATAATCATAGGGTCAAACCCATCAAACGCCACTCGATAATTCTCCCGCTTCTTTAAAATCGTCAACCAACTTAATCCGGCTTGAGCACCCTCTAAATTTAAGTACTCGAATAATAGCCTATCCTCATAAACAGGCACTCCCCATTCATGATCATGATAGTCTTTATATAATGGATCCTCTGTCACCCAACCACATCTCTCCATGTTACCTCCTTAAAAAAACTCATTTAGATTAATAGTAGTGCTTTTCCCGCAAAAAATAAAGAAGACTTACTTCAAATATGAAGTAAGTCTTGATTTTATGATAATGCTAAACTAGATCTTACTTGATCTAGTTCTTTCCCTAAAAATTTAGCAAGCTCAAGCATTCCAAACTTTCCTGCTTTTTCTTCAGCGTCGGGGTTGTAGTTTGTATTCGTGTTCACATCGTATGTGAAAATTTCACCTTCACTGTTTCGAACAAACTCTATTCCAGCAACCTGTATATGATTCTCAATAAGAAATTGTTCATACAAACCGATAATAGGATCATTAAATCCTTCGATGATTTCAAACATCGGTTTCTCTTCTTTTACTTCACCGACTGGACAAAATAAATCACCAATTTGGCAAGCCTCAGCTGGACAAAGCTCAAACCCACCAGATGTATCGACTCGAACAGCATAATGGAATTTACCATCTACAAACTCACATCGCGTTATGGAAGAATCGGGTGATTGGATATACTCTTGAACGAGTGTAATTCCGTCAACTGGCTCCTCAAATTGTTCACCTAGTACATAATCTCGTGCGCTATAAAAATTATCAAACAATTGGACGCCTAGACCTTTACCTGCGCGATTATGTTTTGTAATAATCTGTTTTCCATCAAAGGCTTTTAGTGCTTCAATTAGTTGTTCACTTCCTGTTGCGGCAATCGTTTTTGGTGTGCAAATACCCGCTTGATTAAGAGCCATATACTGAAGTACCTTGCTTAGCTCAAGCTGGAGGGCGCGACTTCCATTAAGGACTTTTCGATCATGTCTCTCTAGCCATGCTAATAATCCAAATGTAATCTCCGGAGCATAGCGATGACCTCTTGAGTGAGAAGAAGCACTCATCCGATTATAAAATACGCCTTGGGGAGGAATTGTGCTTAAATCAACCATTCCTTCACCCATATGATATTCTTCATACGGTAGCCCTAGCTCTTCTAAACGTTTTGTTAAATGAACTGTCCATTCATTGTTTTCGTGAATGATATAGATTTTCTCCATTTTTTGCATACCTACCTATCTCAGTAATTTAGTGTTTTCTCTTTTTTTCCACAATTGGCATCACTTGTTTAGCGAATCGTTCCATTTCTTCTAGTTGCGGAGAGAATTGAAGCAACAATAAAGTTAAACCAGCCTGTTCGAATTCAATAATGCGATCTGCGATTTGTTCAGGTGTTCCAATCAATCCAGGACGTAAACCACGATTTGAAACCGAATAATCCTGTAGATCGATTTTCTGTTCAAGTTGAGATTTCGTTGTAAAATCCTTAAACCCCGCGTAAGCGCTACTTTCTTTTACATCTGTAATACGATCGAGCTCAGCTTGAGCTTCTTCCTCTGTATCACGACAAATAACATAAGCGGCCATTCCAAATGCACCAAAATCAGAAAGTCCCACTTCTTGCCTGCGTGTTTTCATTTCTTCGATCTTTCGGGCTACTTCTTCTACACTTCCACCGTGCATTACATAGGAATCACAGGTTTCAACAATTGTTTGCTTACCTCTTTCGCTTTCCCCACCGGCATAAAGAATAGGATTCGGTCGCTGAACTGGCTTCGGATGAAGTCTTGCCTCTTGGATATCGTAATACTTTCCTTTATAACTGAAGGTGTCTTCTGTCCAAAGGCCTTTTAGTACATCTATAAATTCTTTCGTTCGATCATAACGTTCATCGTGCTCAGTAAAGATTCCGTTGTACTGACGAGCTTCTTCCTCCCACCAAGCGGAAACGACATTTAAAGTAAATCTGCCATTACTTAGCACATCAATATTAGCTGCCATTTTAGCAGCCACTGCTGGATTGTGAAAGCCCGGACGAACTGCTGTCATAATCTCAATCTTGTCTGTAACGGCAGCTAATGCCGCAGCCGTAGTCCATGCCTCTAATGAGTCGTGTTCTGGCCCCTTAATATCATTCAAGTATAATTCAGCAATTAATGTTGTATCATAACCCCATTTTTCAGCTGCTTGTGTGACTTTTTTTGCATAATTAAAAGTTGGTGGCATTTGTTCATTGTCAACATTTCGCAACCAACCGCCGAATATCGGTAACCAAAATCCGTATTTCATCAAAAATTCTCCCCTTTTCCCAAAAATCCTTCTATTGTCTCTTTATGTAGATACTCATTCATCTAGAATAAAGCCAGTTTAAAAATATAATTTGTTAATCCTTAGTAAACATACCATAAAACTCAGGATTAGACAATTGGACAAATTCATTAAAAAATGCGCTCTCAATAATACTTGCCTTATATTTAACCTTGCTATCTCTCTCGTTTTTTTCTACTATTAATGAATAACTATCCACACATTTAGGAGTATTAAAATGAAAATACCAATTTATATTCTCTCCGGCTTTTTAGGAGCTGGAAAAACCACTTTATTACGCAACCTTTTACAACAAGAAAAAGAATTAGGCAAACGAGTTGCTGTTTTAATGAACGAACTCGGCGAAATTTCCATTGACTCCCATGCTGTTGACGATGAAATACCTCTAAAAGAGCTACTGAATGGATGTGTTTGTTGCACGATACAAGGTCAATTGGAGTCACAACTTCAGGAATTGGTCACACTACATGACCTAGATGTGATCTACCTTGAGACAACTGGTGTCGCCCATCCCATAGAAGTAGTAGATGCTTGCATGTCTCCGATTCTAGTGGAAAAACTTAATGTGGAAGCCGTCATAAGTTTAATAGATGCAAAACGTTGGCGTGATCGGAAGCTATTAAGTCCACAGTTACAATCTTTACTAATTGAACAAGTAAAGCATGCGGATGTCATCTTATTAAATAAAGTAGATGAACTCTCTGAAGCAATTCAAGGTCAAATTACTTTTGAAATCCAGCAAATCAATCGATTCGGAAAGCTTATTCTTACAACATTCGCTATGGTAAAGATACAGGATATTCAAGTAAGCCAGCGCAAGGAGCAAGAAAGTCATAAAAAAGCCCATGTACATCAACAGCTTCACTTGAAAACATTTGTATACAAGTTTTCAAACTCTATTGATTTTGACGATTTCGAAAACTGGCTACGAATTATGCCTGACAACATCTACCGTATAAAAGGATATATTCGTTTTACACACTCTGAATCACTCTATTTATTTCAATACTCATATGGGATGCCCTTTTATATGAAGGAGCTTATTAAAATCCCAACAAATCTAGTCTTTATTGGTGAAAATTTACCTGTTGAGGAAATCAAACAGGTTCTCTCAAAACTAGAATCCACAAATTAGGGTAAAAAGAAAAGCCAGACTCCTCAAATAGGAGCTGGCTTTTTGCTATTTTTTTCATATAAATTATCGTTCACACTCGTTAAAAACGGGCTCATTTCACCGACATAATTCACATATAGCTCATGCATGGCACGTGTACAGGCCGTATAAAATAGGTTTCTTTCACTTTCTCTTCTATATACTGAAGCATCATAAATAATGACAGCATCAAATTCTATCCCTTTTGCTAAATAAGACGGAATCACGACTAGACCTGGTTCGAATATTGAGCTTTCCTTCTTTAAGAGTCGAATAGGAAACGTATCCTTTAGAAGTTCAAATGCATGCTGGCTTTCCGCGTAGGTTTTACAAATCACCGCTACATTCGTCGTACCTATCTCACTAAGTGATTGAATTTGGTAGCTGAGTGTTTGGTGTAAGCTCACTTTATCCTTCGCTTCGGTAATAATTGGTAAATTACCCTTACGATTAAATGGTATGATTGGGTCTCCACCTACTACTAGCTCTCTTGTAAATTCAACAATGGGTCTTGTAGAACGATAGCTTCTCGTTAATTTTATGATTTCCGTTGATGAGACATTGTTTGAAGAAAAAGAATGGAAGGGTGAACCATGAGTTGTATGGATAAAAATAGCTTGATTCAAATCACCTAACAGAGTGAATCGGCTTTTAGGAAATAACAGGGTCAGTAGCTCTAACTGAAGAACTGAATAGTCCTGTGCTTCATCAACAAAAACATGGCGAACGGAAGTGTTTTTATGCAACCCTTCCATTTGTTCTTTTAAATAAACAAATGGTGTGGCATCTTCGTAGTTGACTGTACCTTGTTCGATTGTTTGAATGGTATTTAGGCAGATGCTCTTCCATTCATCTAAGTTTACCCCTAAAGATTCCACTAGCTGTTGACACGATGAATTAGTAAATAAGCCGATATAGATAGCAAACAAATCAATGTAACGAAGACTTCTCACAATTTTGATAATGGGTCTAAAATGTACTTTTACGACTAGCTTTGAGAGAAACCTTTGTTCAAGTGCCAAATCATTAAATGCCTCGTCTGAAAACTGTTTTTTATTTTTTTGTTGTAAATTTTGATAAGCTTTTAAATAGGTTTCTTTATCTAAGTATTGGATCTCGTCTTCGACCCACTTCTCCTTGATTTCCTTCTTGGCTAAATCCTTCAATTCCTGAAGCAAATGGTCGGTTAGGAGCTTCAATCGATTTGAAATTGGAAGCGAAGAATCATATTCATAAAATTTCTCCTGTATAGACTTTGAAGAAATAAGAATACGACCCTTTAGTTGAATGTCATGAAATAACAATCCTTCATTCCCTAGCAACTTTATATAATGCTGTAGCAACTCTAAAAAGGAATTAGATGACTTAAATTGTATCCCTTTTATTTTCTCCTTATATCCTTCTTCATCCGTAGAACTTAATGTATACTCCATTTGTGTAAACGGATCCTCTATCTCCATCTGCCCCCCTACTTTGTTATGAAGGAAGTCATGAAAAGTAGTTTGCATCATATTCTTCTCACCAAGCTCTGGTAAGACAGAGGAAATATATTGTTTAAACAGTTGATTTGGAGAAAATAATAGGATATTTTCTGCGTCTAGAGTTTCGCGGTAACGATATAACAAATAGGCCACTCTTTGCAAAGCCGCAGAGGTTTTACCACTACCGGCAGCACCTTGCACAACCAGGAATTTACTAGACTCATTACGAATAATACTATTCTGTTCTTTTTGAATGGTTGATACAATCGTTCTCATTTGAGAGTCAGAGTGCTGACCAAGGACTTCTCGCAGCAATTCGTCACCTATAGCTAATCCAGTATCAAACATCCCTTCAATCAATCCATTTTTTATAATAAATTGTCTTTTTAATGCCAAGCTACCAAACACGATACCCGAAGGTGTCTTGTACTTTGCTGGCCCAGGTAGGGAATCGTAATATAGACTTGAGATGGGTGCTCTCCAGTCATATATTAAGAATTCATCCTTTTCATTTAAAAACGAGGCAATCCCTAAATAAACCGACTCTGATTTTTGTTCTCCCTCGAATAGGAAGTCAATCCGTCCAAAATAGGGCGACTGCTTGAGCTTCGTAAGTCTTGTTTGTAGATAGTTCCCGTGTCCATGGCTCCGTTCACGCTCTGATAAAAATTCTGCCTGCTGTTTAATCGTGGTAAAGGTTTCGATCAATTCATGCGGCTCATCAACGTTAACTCGAACATCTTCCCAAAAATTCTTTCTTATATCGATAATATCCGTTTTTAAACTAGTTAAGTGTTGATGCATACTATTTAATTTCTTTTTAACCGCAAGCACGACTTCTTCGACTCGTTCTTCTTCTTTTTGCCATTCTTCAGGAGATATACTCATTACACCACTCCTAGCCCCAAATTTCTGATCAACAGATTGACATAAATAGTTAAATTATGATATGATATTATTGGGTAAATCTTAATTTATATACTTGTATCTTAATTATTCAATTTTCATCTTATCATGGTTTCTATTTGTTTTCAATACACATGTAAAAGGACACTATTGTGTCCTTTTTTTGATTTCTATAGTATATTCAGTTAGGACTTTTACCATGTTAACAATTCAATTTGACCACGGAGCTCACCATCTGGGTTTTGCTCGGTGATTATATTTATATACGTTTCTCCGTTTTCAATTGCCTTCACTAAATCTTGAATAGACTGAATTCCTAGTTCATTTACTTCTAAATCTGCGTTCGTAATCTTTCCTGTCACAATTCCCTTTTTAGTTGATATTCCTTTTAGTAAGGTTGAATTATTGCTACCAAACATAAAAAACAAAATGGGCCCAGTTGCTTCTTTTCTCCCATAATGAATAGTAGCTTGTATGAGATGTTGAATATCCTTTACTTCTAATAAGTATCGTATGTTCTGGCAGTACCAAATGCTGTTGTTTCTACCGGCGGTAAGACCTTTTCGCCCAGTAGTCTCGCAAAGAATCGTTCCATTGCTCTTATCCCCTTTCCTTTTATGTATATGTTATTCAACATGATTAAAGGAGGTAGGGGATTAATGACCAAGCATAAAAAAAAGGCAATAGCATTTAGCAATCAATAGACAACTCCTATGAAATTAAGACTCAGGATATTGGTAAATGTCCAATCAGAAAGTCAAAATGGTGAATAAGATAAAGCTGTAAACCTATAAATATAAGGGTGATTCAGATGAAAAAAGCGACTATTTTCTATTATAAATATGGTGAAAGCATTCTTGTGTCAAAAGATTTTATGGAAAATTACCAAAGTGATTCTACTTCTATTAGATTAAAAGTCGGCAATTGGTCAATAGAAATCCCGATAGAAATTTCATTATTTTTAGCTTCGAATGAGATAGGTATACCTGAGAACTTGATACCATTTGATTTACCTATTTCTTTAAGCTATGAAGTGACATTCTTAGATAATATTCTACACCTAGGTCCACTTATCGGTATTCTACTCAGCAAACACCCAGATAAAACTTTATCTAAAAAACGTCTTAAGAGACTTAAGATGAGACTAAATGAGTACCAACATTTAAATGGTTTAATTTATGTATTTTCACAAGCAGGTATTGATCATGAAAAACAGATAATAAAAGGACATTATTATATTCCGGGTAAAAATAAGGAAAAAGAAAAGTGGATCGAAGGAATCTTCCCCTTCCCTGATTCCTTATATAATCGCATAAGATTAACAGAGAAGATGAGTGAAAGTCTTGTTTCAGTTTTAGGAAAACGGGTTTTCAATACAAAACACTTTGACAAAGCTCAGCTTTGGAAGGTTTGTTCAAGTGATGAATTGGCGCGTAGTTATGTTCCAGACAGTATTCCATATAGTGGAATTGAAGTTTTAATAGAGATGATAAATATGCATAAACATGTCTATATAAAACCAATAAGAGGGATGCAAGGAAAAGGAATCATAGTTGCTAAAAAATCAGGGGATACTACCACCTTCATTACCAATGATGGAACAAGAATTGTTTGTCATAATTTAGAAGAAATTACTATATTTACAACGAATTATCTAAACAACAGATTTGGATATATTCTACAACAAGGAATAGATGCAAGATACGAAAAACATAAAGTGGATTTTAGGTTTTATTTTCAAAAAGATCAAAATGCAAATTGGGTTTGTCAAGGTGTTGTCGGAAGAATCGCACATGAAGATAGCATTGTTACAAACTATAAGTACTTATCTCAGGTCTTATCAGGATCAAAGGCTATTCAACTCCTCTTTAATGTAAATGAGGTCGAAGCTACAGAAATTATAAACACTACCGCTTTAAAATGTCGCTATGTTTGTGATTTAATTAATCAGAAATTAGGTCATTATGGAGATGTGGCTATTGATGTTATTTTAGACAGTGACAGATCTCCCTATATACTTGAAATCAACAATCGAATCTATCAGACCCAAAGCTTAAATAAATTAAATGAAATAGAGTTACTAACAAGAATTTCAACCACACCACTTGCCTACGCTAAGACACTTGCTGGTTTCAAATGATGGCTCTTGTCTAAACGTCGAGACTTTAAAGAGGGTTCTGTGAAAGCAACCCAATGATAAATAAGTTGATTGGAGAAAAAGGTGCCAGACTCCTGCTTAGAGTAGCAGGATAGGTGAGACTCAACGTTTGGCGCAGTTCGCCGTGGAGGCTAACCTCCCGCCCCGCGAAAAGCGAGCAACACTCGCTACAAACAACCCATCCTCTTTTTAGTTAACAGCAACAAATTTTACGAAAAAAGCCTAAATGAAAGATATATCTTACGTTTGAGTTATACTTTTTCTTTTTCATGAATAATCTAGAGTACAGAAGCTTGTACGTCCTTTAGGAGGTATTCAATTTGAAGAAGAAAAGGATCTTAATTCTATTAATTTTTATTTTTCTTTGTGCTTGCTCATTTATTGACCGGAATCTGAGCAAGTCGGAACCGACAACTAATGAAGCACAATTATTAGAAGAGCTAGATGAAGTTGTAAAAAAGGCAGAAGTTTATGCGAAAATATCTGGGTCAACGGAAGTGCAATCTGTCCTCCAGCATCAAACCGATTCTCTTTGGAGGATTGAATTCACAAACGGAGTCATTATATTTTTTGATGAAAAAACTGGTGAGATGACCCATAAGGAGTAAATCCTTGTAATTGAAAGAGTAAATCTCCTTATCTGTATAATCAATTAATAATTGGTAAAGATACATTGTAGGAGGTGTAAATTTCTTTGACACAACCCTATTTATGCCCGAATTGCAAAACAAACCGCTCACGTTTTAATGTAATTGAACAAATAGCTACTTCTGTTAAAATAGATCCCAACTCAGGAGAAGTTACCCAGCAATTTACAAACGAGACACTTGATCCATTTCATCTACCATATCGTGGACCTTCAAAAAGAGTCCAATGTGGCACCTGTGGATTAATAGAGGAAGAAAATACGTTTATTAAACGAGCCCAATATGGAAAATAGGCTAAGAGTATGACTCTTAGCCTATTTTATTTCTTCAAGGTACCATTTCCTTATGGTATAGTAATATGGATAGTCAAGTAAATAGATAAAGGGGAACATGCATGAAGGAAACAAATGTAACTCGAGATATTATATTGGAAGAATTAGAGGAAGAAATTCAAGCCTATCGTGAACTTCTTTCCCAATTACCGTTTTCATTTTGTTATAAAGATTTCAAGCGTGGTTTAAAAATACATAATGATTCAAGACAAACATACCCTATTGTTTCTTCACTTATAAAGGAGGACATCCCTTCTACACTTGTGAGCGACTTGTCGATTGAAAAAGATATTCCATTTGAAGAAATTGAACAATTTATTACCCCCATATTTGATACAATCCCTCATCATATTGTATTTATAGATGATCAAGGACTTATAACATTATGCAATCAAAAAGCTGCAGAAGATTTAAATGTAGACAGAGATTCCATCATTGGTTGTCACATAAGAGAATTACTGCACCTTCCTGATGATTTAATCATGCTTTTAGAAACGTTATCCTCTGAAAAACCTATTTTCAATCGCGAGGTACTTGATACAAATTACGGTGTTAATAATACACGCATCTATTATGATCGGAACGGAAAAGTCAAAAGGGTTTTAGGTTCTTTTCAATTTCTTAATATGGTTAAGGAAGCAGAGAAACAGGCCCTTGCCGGAAGGATCGCAGCAGGTATAGCCCACGAAATTCGAAATCCGTTGACAACAGTAAGAGGATACCTACAATTCTTAACCGATAAGTTTTCTCCTGAAATTTCAAAACTAGTCACATCCTTATTAATCCCAGAACTCGATCGTGCCAATAAGATTATCACTGATTTCTTAACGATTGCTAAACCATCCGATACTAAATTCGAACTCGTGAATACAAATACTTATATTTGTGATGATTTAGGTGCTTTCTTAAGAAGTGAAGCATTTCTTCATAATGTAGATATTGATTTTATCTGTTCAGTTGAGGTTGACAACTGTTACATCTCAATCAATACATCCGAAATATTACAAATATTTATTAATTTATATAGAAATGCATTAGACGCAAAGAGTAAAAAACACTTGATGCTGACTATCGAAACAAAGCTCATCCAACAGCGTGTTCAAATTATCTTCCGAGATAATGGTACAGGGATTAGTCCCTCTGACTTAGAGCATGTATTTGAGCCCTTTTTCACGACTAAGGATGAAGGAACAGGACTTGGTTTGTCTGTCTCAAGAAAAATGGTCGAAAATCATGGAGGTACCATTTCAGTAAGAAGTAGTCAAACAGGTACAGCCTTTTACATCCAACTTCCCTACATAAAACGTAAAGCGCCATTCTAATAGTCGTTTTATTTATCTTTATCTCTATCTAATTATTTGGATTTGTTTAAGGGTTTCGTGCAAAGGCCGCCCTTCCCGGAATAATCTTCCCCCCTATCCCCCCAGAATGGTTTACTATTCTGGGAGTTAAAATTCAATAATCAGCTTCACCCAGTTTTAGCAGCTAAGAAAAAAATATATAAAACTTTTACAATAGTAGTATTTTATATTGAGAGTAGTTTGATATACTCTCGTTATAATAAACTTAAAGAAAGCTAAGAGGTTTTTGCCATGAACGATCGCTCACCCCTACTTCATAAAATACTTCCTATTAGTATCGCTTTTACCACCTACTTGCTGGCATTCATACTAGTTAAGCCTCTATTCCCTCTAGTAGGCCTCGGAACTATATTCTTTTTATCCTATCTAATTATCAAGAAAGATCAAGTTTTACATACACAGCAAATAGCAATAGAAAATCTTGAAATAGAGTTAAAGGAGAGTCATATTGAACTCTCAAGAACACAAGATGATCTTGAAGACATATTTAACAACTCCGGAACAGCTATTTGGTCAAAGGACCGCCCTTCAGAGGTTTTAACTGTTTCATTAGGGTATGAAGAGGTCTTAGGTCTTCCACGAGAAAGCTTTTACTTAAATCCAATCCTGTGGAGAGAGCTTGTACATCCTGATGATTTAGAAATGGTTAAAGGCTTTGAAAAAAGGTTATTAATAAAAGAAGATAGTTGTATTTATCGAATTATTCGTACAGATGGTACTGTACGGTGGATCAAAAATTATGGGAAACCCATTAAAGATGAAGAGGGCAATATCGTTAAGGTCATCGGGATAATTACGGACGTAACGGAGCAGAAGCTTGCTGAACAAAAAGTATCCTATTTAGCCTATCATGATTCACTCACCGGCTTACCAAATCGACATCAGCTCGGTCTATTTCTTGAAGAGGCTTTAGAGAAAGCTGACAAAGAACAAGAGCAATTAGCTGTCTTATTTATGGACTTAGACCGTTTTAAATTAATCAATGATACATTCGGACATCATTTTGGTGACAAATTCCTTTATAAAGTCTCTGAACGAATTCAGCTTTCATTATCCGATCAAGAACACTTTTTCCGTCAAGGTGGAGATGAATTTGTCATTGTTATCGAAAAGGCAACTCGCCCTATAGTAATGGAGACAGCTGAAAATATTTTAGCCATATTAACCGACCCTTTTTATTTAGACAATTTAGAAATATTTACATCAACTAGTATTGGAATAAGTTTTTATCCCCTTGATGGCCCTAATGTGGAGACATTACTTGCAAACGCGGACAAAGCCATGTATACAGCAAAGGAAAAAGGAAAGAATACCTCTCAATTTTATACAGAAGAGATTGAAGATTCCTTTTCATGGAAAATGGAGCTTGACTCTGGGCTGAGAAAGGCCCTTATTAATGAAGAATTTTCCCTTTACTACCAGCCCCAAATTGACTTAGAAACAATTCAGATCATTGGGTTTGAAGCCTTACTCCGCTGGGAACACCCGACCTATGGATTTATTGCCCCTGATGAATTCATTCCATTAGCCGAAGAAAATGGCATGATTATCCCTATTGGAAAGTGGGTATTGCAAACAGCTTGTCAGCAACTAGCAGATTGGAATAGAATCGGATTTGATAACCTTGACATTGCAATTAATGTATCTGCAAGACAATTTCAACATGGTGACTTTGTTCAAACTGTCAAAGATGTTTTAAAAGCTACAAGTTTAGACCCTAACTTTTTAGAGTTAGAAATAACAGAAAGCATGGTTCATAACATAGATGAAACGATGAAGATTCTGCAAAGCTTAAAGAAACTTGGCGTAAAGATTTCCATCGATGACTTTGGTACAGGCTACTCTTCTTTAAGTTACCTTGAAAACCTCCCAATCGATTATATTAAAATTGACAAGTCATTTGTTGATAAAATTCAAAACGATGATCAAAAATATGCCATGATTAGAACGATTATAGATATGGGGAATAATTTAGAATTTAAAGTAATTGCAGAGGGTATTGAAACTGAGAATCAGTTGGCATTCCTTAAAAAACAAAAGTGTCACTACGGTCAAGGTTACTTATTCGGAAAGCCATTACCTGCACAAGATGCCTTTCAAGTTCTCCAAACAGCAAAGGTAAAGGAGCTACGTTTATGACGTAGCTCCTTTTTCTAAAATTCACATCTTTAAGTATTACTTAAATAGCTTAGTGAACTCTCCGTAGCCCTCTTTTTCTAAATTAGATTCTGGAATAAATCGTAAGGCTGCCGAGTTAATACAATACCTTAACCCACCCTGATCCTGAGGGCCGTCTTCAAACACATGGCCTAAATGGGAATCTGCCTCTTTACTTCTCACTTCTGTTCGAACCATATTATGTGTGACATCATGTTCCTCTTTTACATTTTCTGAATCGAGTGGCTTTGTAAAACTTGGCCAGCCACAACCTGAATCAAACTTTTCTTTTGAACTAAATAGTGGCTCACCAGATACAATGTCCACATAGATGCCTTCTTCTTTATGATTCCAAAATTCATTTCTGAACGCGGGCTCTGTCCCATTTTTTTGTGTCACTTCAAATTGAATAGGTGTTAATTTTGACTTCAGATCACGTTCTAGGTCAGAGTTCTTCCATGACTCCTTTAGGAATCGCTCTCTTCCAGACCCCATCCGGTACATTTTGTAACGGATCGGGTTCTTTTGGTAGTAATGCTGATGGTACTCCTCTGCTTCATAAAACGTTAATGCTGGAATGATTTCAGTTACAATTGGGTTCTTGAATCTTCCGCTATCTGCTAAGTTCTGTTTGGAAGCTTTAGCTAAATGGAGTTGTTCATCATCATGATAAAAAATAGCTGTGCGATATGACTCGCCTTTATCAGCAAATTGCCCTTCTGGATCAGTTGGATCGATTTGTTGCCAAAAAAGTGTAAGTAAATCTTTATAGGGATAGACGTTTGGATCAAAGGTAATTTGTACAGCTTCGTAATGACCTGTTCTATTTGAGCAAACCTCTTGATAGGTTGGATTTGCTGTTGCTCCACCCGTATAGCCTGAGACAACTTTATGAATTCCCGGCTGTTCATCAAACGGCTTCACCATACACCAAAAACATCCTCCTGCAAACGTTGCAAGCTGTAATTTTTTCTCCATAGTATCCTCCTGCTTCTTTTTCTCTTATTATTCCCTATTATAGCAAGGGATACTATTTTCGGTTAATAATAAGAGTTATACTTTCCTTGAATGAGTAGGCAAAAACTCAATCATTCAAATACATCACTTACTTTTAACAATTTACTAAACTGTACCTTTATCAATTGCTTCTATTAGGACCAGCTGCTTTTTTTACTACTCCTCGATCATCTTCTGAAAATTCTTCGGCAATTCCACGGATCTCAAGTGTGTAGATTGCAGAATTTTTACATACATTTAGTAACCCCTTTAGTATTCTGCCCCGATGTTTTCCTTCCCACAGGTTCAATGAATCCTTTAGTAGTGGGTAAGCAAGCAGTGCCTGTGACTCACCTGCTTTTGCAAAGTTACAAAGGGCTTCAATCGCATAATCTCTAACAATTGTGCTCTTGTCAAAGTCTATTTGTTTCTTTTTAAAATAGCTACCCTGTTTAAGTAGCATTTCCTGAGTTGAATGTAATGTTTTTATGGCTAATGATACATCCTCATGCTCATTTTGTCCCATCGTTACAAAGGGGTTTATCCTTAACCCGAAAGGATATATGGCCAAAAGAGTCCAATGCCTCTTCTACTTCAGGATAATACAGGCAAATCTTGCGAACCTTTTCAAGTTCAATCAATCCTGATTCTGATATGACATGTTTACTCATATTTGTCCCCATTCTTATTTCTCTTTACCTATAAGAGCCTGTTCAAAAAGGAGGACAAAAAGAGCAAAGAAGTTCAAGGAAGCGAAGTCTTGAGCACCGGAGCGTATGTTTTGTATACGTGAGGAGCGGAAAGACGAGCTGACGAAGAAATTCGAAGCTATTTTTGCCGGACTTTTTGAACATCCTCTATAAGGTATTATAATTCAAGTCATCGGTCAAACAACCATTTCATTGTGCAAAAAAAATAGAAAGTGAGACTAATTCCTCACTTTCCGGTTGCTTGCTTTATTATATATTTTGTCATTGTATCAAACTCTTCAGCTTGATCTTCTAGAATCGCATATAAAGTGTTACGGTACTTTTCAGTTATCATTAAATATTCATGATCATCGTAGGAAAGGCACGCTTCGATAAAGTGTTCAAGTTGTCCTTCTAGTATAATGACTTCCTTAAACGTAAAAGGAAACGTAATTTCATTTATATCTTCGCTCGTTTCGTAGCCAATAAATACTAGCATTTTTTCCATTAAATCCTGAAGAACCAAATATTCTTCTTGAAGAAGCATTTGTTCCTTTTCTTGTGCCTCATCTTGTAGAAGATGTCCTACTGTATGAGTACTGTAAGTTAAAACATGAATCCAATAGGAAACTTCTTGAACAGGAATTTTCATATCTATACAAATTGTATGGCTTTCAACTTTTAAAATAGCATTCTCTTTTTTAGTTTTTACTTGTTGAAAATCAATAACCGTCATGAACCACTCCCCCTATCATTACACATATTACCACGTATTTTAAGGGGAAAACAGTTAACAATCTTGGCAATTTAACAATCATTTACCATGTACTCGGGCGACGTCGGTATACCCATAAGACCATAGGAGGGACTAAAAATAAAATAAAGAAAATTCGAAACATCTGAAAACCTGTAACAATCGATAAATCTGCGCCAATTGCCTGTGCTGTCAATCCCATTTCTGCAATCCCACCAGGAGCAGCGCTTAAAAAGGCTGTTCCTAACGAGATTGGAAATAACCATAATAGCAACCCAGCAATGGCTATTGTCGAGAAAATTAATAGGATACTAGCACTGATGGCACCGACACCAAACACTTTCCAATTTATTAATTTATTGGGGTCGACCATAATTCCGATATGGATTCCTAAAAACAATTGAGAAGCGATAAGTACAATCTCTGGTAAGGTAAACGGGGTAAACCCAGCGATAACAAAGATAGCACATCCAAAAATCGGTCCTAATAAATAGGGTGTTGGTAGCTTTATTTTCACCGCTAAGTAAGATGAGCATAGAGTGACGATAACAAACAGAATGACTTCGAACATGCTACTTGCCGGAAGTGGAGTTTGAAGCATTGAAAACCTATCCCCAACTTCAGCAAACCAATCAATCCGAACAATTGCTGGAACAAGGTAAATGACGGAAAGCAACCGTATTAATTGGAAAAGGGTTATGCTTGTAATGTCTACATCCCCTAGTTCTTCCCCTAAAATAACCATTTGTGAAAAACCACCCGGCATCATGCCAATTAAGGCTGTTTTAAAGGTAATGCCCGTAAATTTCGCTAAAAAAATGGAGATGATAATTGAAAATCCAATTAATAATAGGGTAGTAGTGAACATCGCAGGCAGCATTTTCCCCATTTGCAGGAGGGTATCATATGTGAAGGATATTCCTAGCAAATAACCGATAATGATTAATGCCCCATTTCTCATGGAAGGTAAAATTAGTACATCTCTCTTCATCCGTAATCTCCAAAAAACAGTTGAGAGTAAAGAACCGAGCATCCATGCTAACGGTAGATGTAGGAAGGTAAATATAAGACCACCTACAAAACCAACTATTAAAGTTTCTATGAGAATAAGATGATTTTTCATTCAATCACACTTTCTTTTGTTACGTAGATTATTATTTTATCACAATATTTTCCCAAACAAAAAAAGCTGCACGCATTGCAGCCTCATTTCAAATATTTCCGCTATGCCCTCATCATTGGAGGTAATGTATCATGAATATAAATAGGAGCTGGAATCAGGGATGGCTTAGGTCCATAAGGAACTGGCTGTTGTACATAACGAAAGACACCGCGGCCATCTGGAGTAGGTCCATGAGCCCAAGGGCCTTTGCTGCTAGCATCTCCGCGAGAAAAATTATATAAATCATAAGATACAGCTTGTTTTTCTAACTCACGCGGGAAAGATGTAGGTACAACGATATCTCCTTCACGTGCTTCAAGCTCTGCAATGGCTGCTTTCCATTGGTTTTGATGCCCTGTATCTCGAGCAATTAGGAAAGAAAGCATATCCTTCACACCAGGGTCATCAGAAATTTCATATAGTCTCACAACCTGCAGTCTACCCTGTGATTCCGCATTTAAATTTGCACGGAAATCTGCTAGTAAGTTTCCACTTGCGATAGTATATTTTGCATTCCAAGGATACCCAACACTGTCTGCTGGCATCGCTCCAAGCCCACTTACTATAGCATGTTGTGGGTTCATTCCACCCATTACTGCAGCTAATGCTGGGTTGCTTGCATAAGCAGCTTCTTGCTCTTTAACGGGTGCATTATCAAGGAGACGTGCAATCATTGTTGACAGCATCTCAACATGAGCAATTTCCTCTGTACCAATATCGAAAAGCAAATCACGATATTTCGCCTCTGCTCGGCAGTTAAAACCTTGAAATAAGTATTGCATCATAACTGTAATCTCACCGAACTGACCGCCTAAAATCTCTTGAAGCTTCTTTGCATAAACAGGATCTGGACAATGTGGTTTCGCATCGTACTGAAGCTCCTTAATATGATAAAAGATAGACATTCCCCTCCCTTTCCTACTTACATCTGTAAAAATATATTAAACAAAAGGAGAAATATTGCCTGTATAGGAAAAAATCTTTATATATTTACTCAAACTTACTCTTTAACCTTTTTTCGTCCCTTTTCTTTTCCTTCTACTATAACTTTATCCGTATGAAACTCTTCAAATTCACCAATTTCTTCTTTGATCTGCTCCAACGTCGGAAGGTCATTATAGCATTGTAGAATCTCATGATTGACTAAACTGATAAGATGGTAGGGAAACTTTTCATCTTCGAATGGGGAGAAAATCATAGTGAAAACCCCTCCACCTTTTGTAAAGAAAAATTTCATATGTGTGTCAAGCTTATCTGTATTTCTTTCACCAACTATAAATACCAACTCTATCACCCCTATTTTTCACTCTAGTAGACTTTATTCAAGAGAGAGAAAAATAGAACTTTTACTTTCATTTATCTTTGAAAATCCAGATTGATTTCATGACTTTTGTAGCAATGGATATGGACCCGACCCGTTTTCATCCTTAACTGAACGTAATGGATCTCCTGGCAGCAACTAATCAAGAATGTGTATTCCATGTTCAACTTCACTATCTATTAAGTTGACAATTCTTCCATTTCTATTATAAGTGAGCCACATAATGTATCATTATAGTCTCTTATTTCAAGTGAAAAAGATACGGAATCCCATGCTTTAGTTTGTTTTTAACGCTTCAAGGATTGGAACCATTACTTCCACTCCATCCCCATAGCTTAGAAAATGGGACTCTCTTTCTTGCTTATCAAAAATGATCTCTATCAACGTTTGTGAAGGCTGCTCCCTTTGATTGGAATGCAAAATATATGCTTCTATTCCATTCACGAAACACGGTTGTAAAGCAACTCCTTCTTGCTTCTCAGTGTCTAGGACCAACCTACTCGTTTTCAATTGAAAGGGTTGTTCTAATTGGATAGCTACTGTCCCCGGAAAAAGATTTACACCAGTTTTTTGAATATACTCATTTTCAAGTTTTTTCATCCAATGCGCTACTCCTGCTCGTCCACTTACCACTTTCCCTCGTAAAAGCTCCATGTTGTTCCTCCTTGTGATGATTTTTTCAGATAAGCTGTTTTATGTCATAGACTTTACCATTTATTAAATCTTCCTCATCTAATAATCCCAATAAAACCTCCGCAACAAAATCTGATGAACGAAGCATTCCATGGTCTTTATAATCTAAAAATTTTTCAATGGTTTCAAATTGGTCTTTTGTCTTGCTACGAATGGTCGTTTGCATACCTGTATCCATAATTCCTGGTGAAAAAGATATGATTGTTGTTGGGTGGCTCCCCTTTTGTTGCTCGAGACCCACAGTTTTTGTAAACATATCCAGACCCGCTTTAGTAGAGCAATAAGCGCTCCAGCCAGAATATGGGCTATTAGCTGCACCAGAAGAAATATTGACGACCACTTTTGTAACCGAGTGATCTTTCAAAAACTGTATAAATAAGTTGGTCAGAATCATCGGTGCTAGTAAATTGGTTTCTACGCTTACTTTTAGGTCAGTTGAGGCCATCATTCCAACTGTTGTAATGGGTTCAATAACCCCTGCATTGTTAATTAGAGTAATAGATTCAACATTTTCAATTTGCAACTCTTTCAATATTTCTCCAAATAAGGCTTCTAACTCTACTATGTCGGTTATATCTACTTGGTAATAAGATAAGTCTATGGAAGCTTTATCTGCTGCTTCAATTAGCGAAGAGTTCATAGACCTAGATAAGCAAAGCACTTTATTTCCATGTAAAAGTAGTTGTTTAACAATAGATTCTCCTAAACCTCTTGAAGCGCCTGTTACGATGTAGTAGTTCATAGAAATCTCCTTAAAATACCCTTTTAATCATTATACCGAATAATCTATCATCTTTTAGTAGTTTAAAATCTTTTTTTATCGATTCAATTCAACAAATATTGTCATATTTTATCATGTGATAGTGGTGAAACAATGAATAAAAGAAGCCCGAACCTTTTATTAATAGGTTCGGGCTTCTTTCTTATTTACGATTCACTCTCGTTCGATCTCCAGATATCTTCTTCCATTTGTCTCTTTCTACAATTTGGGCTCGTTTGTCGTTTTTGCGTTCTAAAAAGGCAAGTTCTCGTTGCAGCTTCACATAGCTTTGGTAACGTTTTTCGTCAAGAGAGCCGTCTTGAATGGCCTCCCTTACTGCACACCTTGGCTCAAATTCATGCTTACAGTCGCGGAAGTTACATTGTTCAGCCAGCTGTTCTACATCTGAAAAACTGTGACTCATTGAGCCCACCGCTTCCCAAAGCTGAAGCTCACGCATTCCGGGTGTATCAATAATCATTCCACCCTTAGGAAGCATCACTAGTTCTCTATGAGTGGTCGTATGTCGACCTTTTCCATCTTCATCTCGAATATCATGCACAAGCTGTTTTTCTTCACCTAGCATATAATTTGTTAATGTTGACTTTCCAGCACCCGAAGATCCCAGTAAGGCCACTGTTTGGCCTTCTTCAAGATAGACTTGCAGTTGATCAATTCCAGATAAATCCTTTGCACTCGTTACATGAACGGGAACTCCAAATGCCACACTTTCAACCAGCTCGATCTTTGAATCTATGTCATCACAAAGATCTGATTTGGTTAAGACCACTACTGGATTCGCCCCACTTTCCCATGTTAAAAGTAAATATCGTTCAAGTCTTCTAATATTAAAATCCTGATTTAACGCGTTTACTAAGAAAACGGTATTAACATTAGTTGCGATAATTTGCTCCTCTGTTGTATCTCCTTACAACCTTTCTGGAAAATTTACTGAATCTTGGCAGAATGCCATGAATAGTTGCTTTTCCCTCTTGGTATCTCGTGATACGAAAACCCAATCTCCTACCGCGGGGTAATCCTCGCGACCGTCTGCAACGTGTCTCATTTTCCCAGTAATTTCGGCCAATAAATCACCTTGTACTGTCAATACTCTATAGATTCTTTTATGCTCTAAAGTGACCCTTGCAGGTACCCATTCTATTTGGTTATTTAAATCAAATGCTTGTTGTAATTCTGTATTCCATCCTAATTGTGTTAAATTCAATGTGATTTCCTCCTACGGAACGTTAATGTTTTTACTAATGAAAAGAGGACCGTTTTCACGGTCCTCTAAAAAAAGACATAGAAAAACCATGAGCCTGGTTTCACAGCCCATGGTTTTATTTCCGTTCGTTCACGTAGTTAGAAATATGCCTATAAAGACACCTTGGGCTGTGCTATGAAATTAGCAACGTATACTCCAATTGACTTACTCATAAAACATCCCTCGCTTTCCAACTTTTAGTTAAGATGATTATAGTATATAATGTTTGAATTGTAAATACTCAATTGGGTTTTTTAAAAAAAGTTACCTTGTCCCGAATACTCTCTATTTAGGACACCCACCACCCATGTTTCAAGAATCCAACCAAAAAAAAGCACACCAAACGGTGTACTCTCCAACTTATTCCTTATTACCCTTCCAAACTTCAACTACATCCCCAGAATTATCGGTATCTACGACAAATGATCCATTACTGTATCGGTCATTAGAGCGCATGCTCGCTGGATCAAGTGTCTCTATCGCATTGTTTGCTGTTTGAATGAAAAGGAGATTCTTGTTGTCCACAACTGGAATGATTCTCACAATTCGATGTGGATTTGCTTTAAGCTCACGAAGCATCATTACTCCGCGTTTTGCTCTTGAAGATTTTTCGAATTCGGATAGTGTCATTTTTTTAGCAGCACCACGCTGTGTCACTAACACTAGATTCACAGAACGGTCTGGTATGATCACCGAGCCAGATACTACAAAGTCACCGTCTTTTAGGTTAATTCCTTTTACACCAGCAGATCTTGCACCGGTTGGGTTTACTTCTTCTTCACTAAACCTCAGGGCATAGCCTAGACTTGTGGAAATAAAGAGATCCTGCGTGCCATCTGAAATATGGATATCGATCACTTGGTCATTATCCTTTAGGTTAATGGCCACTAATGGCTTCGAATAGCGCTGAGCCTTGTACTGGTGCAGCTCTGTTTTCTTTACCATTCCATTCTTTGTGGTAAAAAGTAGATATTGTGGTGATTCGAAATCCTTGATTGGCAGTGCTTCAATTATTTGTTCATCTTTTTCAATAGGAACAATATTCATGACATGTTGGCCTAGATCTTTCCAACGGATATCTGGAAGTTCATGAACAGGGAGATATAAATAATTTCCTTTGTTTGTAAATAGAAGCAGTGTATCTGTTGTATTGATATCAAGTTGCTTCATGACTCGGTCTGTATCCTTCATTCCAAAGTCTTGACCATTTGATGCTGCGTATGAACGTTGACTTGTTCGTTTCACATAACCATCCATTGTTACAGTCACAATGACTTCTTCTGATGGAACCATGACTTCAAGATTAATCTTGATCTCTTCAATTTCACCTTCGATACTTGAACGTCGAACATCTCCATACGTTTTTCGTACTCGTTTTAAATCCATTTTTATGACAGATGCCAATTTTGCATCACTATTGATAATTTGAGATAACTCCGCAATTTTAGCTGCTAAATCTTCTGTTTCCTGCTGCAAAGCGGTTATGTCTGTATTGGTTAAGCGATATAACTGTAAGGAAACTATGGCTTCCGATTGTGGCTCTGTAAATTGATAAGCTTTAATTAAATTTTCTTTAGCATCTTTTTTATCTTTTGACGCTCGGATCGTAGCAATGACTTCATCCAGAATGGATAGAGCTTTCATTAGTCCTTCAACAACGTGATGTCTTTCTTTTGCTTTTGCTAATTCATAATTGGAACGGTTTGTAATCACTTCTTTTTGATGCGCAATGTAAGCATCTAATAAAGCAGGTAAGCTCATTAATCTTGGGCGACGATTTGCAATGGCGACCATATTGTAGTTGTACGGAACTTGTAGGTCTGTGTTTTTGTAAAGGTAATTTAATACACCCTTTGCATCTGCATCCTTTTTAAGTTCAATGACAATGCGCATGCCGGTACGATCCGTTTCATCACGGACTTCAGATATACTTTCAAGCTTCTTATCGAGACGTAGTTCATCCATTTTCTTAACAAGATTCGATTTGTTAACCTCAAATGGAATTTCTGTAATAACGATTTGCTGGCGTCCGCCCTTCATTTCTTCAATGGAGGCTTTACTTCGGATTATAATTTTCCCTTTTCCTGTCTCAAATGCTTTTTTAATTCCATCGACACCTTGGATAATACCACCGGTTGGAAAATCAGGTCCTTTCATGACCGTCATTAGGTCATCAACAGTAGACCCAGGCTTGTCCATACGCATTATAACTGCATCTATAACCTCAGGTAAATGATGAGGAGGAATCTCCGTTGCATACCCAGCAGATATCCCAGTAGACCCATTTACTAGAAGGTTTGGATACATCGCTGGCAAAACTGTTGGCTCTTCGCTAGTATCATCAAAGTTCGGAATAAATTCAACCGTCTTTTTTTCGATATCACGTAACAATTCAGTTGCCATTGCTGAAAGACGAGCTTCGGTATAACGCATTGCAGCAGGTGGATCTCCGTCTACGCTACCATTGTTACCGTGCATCTGTACTAGGTAATTTCTCATTTTCCAATTCTGACTCATACGCACCATTGCATCGTAAACAGACGTATCACCATGTGGATGGAAATTACCAATTACATTACCAACCGTTTTTGCTGATTTTCGGTAGCCTTTATCTGATGTGTTTCCTTCTGCATGCATGGCATATAAGATCCGTCGTTGAACCGGTTTTAAGCCATCGCGAGCATCTGGTAGTGCACGTTCTTGAATAATATATTTACTATAGCGACCAAATCGATCACCAATTACATCTTCTAGTGGTAATTCTCTAAATAATTCTTGTGTCATCTATTAAACCTCCTCAGTGACCGAAAGATGTTCATTTTCAAGTAGATTTGTGTCATCGTCCATTCCAAAATCTACATTCGACTCGATCCATTGTCTACGAGGTTCGACCTTATCGCCCATTAGCGTTGTCACGCGACGCTCTGCTCTTGCAACATCATCAATTCTCACTCGAATTAGTGTCCTTGTCTCTGGATCCATCGTTGTATCCCATAGCTGATCTGCATTCATCTCACCTAGACCCTTATAGCGTTGAATCATATATCCTTTGCCAATTTTCTTCATGGCCGTTTTTAAATCATCTTCAGACCATGCATACTCAATTTTTTCATTCTTTCCAATACCTTTACTCACTTTATACAGAGGTGGTAGGGCAATAAACACTTTTCCTGCTTCAATGAGTGGCTTCATATAGCGATAAAAGAACGTTAATAGGAGTACTTGGATGTGGGCACCATCCGTATCAGCATCTGTCATAATGACAATTTTGTCATAATTAATGTCTTCTACAGAAAAATCCGGTCCAACTCCGCCCCCAATTGCATGGATGATCGTGTTGATTTCTTCGTTTTTAAAAATATCAGCTAGCTTCGCTTTTTCTGTATTAATAACCTTACCACGTAATGGAAGGATGGCTTGGAATCTGCGATCACGTCCTTGTTTTGCGGACCCGCCTGCAGAATCACCCTCTACTAGATACAATTCGTTCTTTTGTGGGTTACGTGATTGAGCAGGTGTTAGCTTGCCACTGAGAACAGCGTCGGAACGTTTACGCTTCTTCCCGCTTCTTGCATCTTCTCTTGCTTTTCGGGCAGCTTCACGTGCTTGAAAGGCCTTAATGGATTTCTTTATCAAAATTGAACTAATATCGGGATTTTCTTCTAAGAAGTACAGCAATTTTTCAGACACAACCGAATCAACAGCCGATCTTGCTTCACTTGTTCCTAATTTCCCTTTAGTTTGTCCCTCGAATTGAAGGATTCCTTCCGGTATTCTGACTGATATGATTGCCGCTAATCCTTCCCGGATATCGGAACCTTCTAGGTTTTTCTCTTTTTCCTTCAGAAGGCTAACTTTACGGGCATACTCATTAAACACACGTGTCATAGCCGCTTTAGCTCCAGCTTCGTGTGTTCCGCCATCTTTTGTACGGACATTGTTTACAAAGGATAAGACATTCTCAGAGTATGCATCGTTAAATTGAAACGCAAAGTCCACTTCAATTTCGTTCGAGACGCCTTCCATTGAAACTACTTTATGAAGGGTCTCTTTTTGCTCATTCAAGTATTCAACAAATGCTTCAATTCCATTTTCATAATAATACACATCGTGTTGATCGCTTCGCTCATCAATTAATTCTATTTTTAAGCCTTTCAACAAAAAGGCAGATTCTCTTAGTCGTTCACTCAATGTGTCAAAAGAATAGACCGTTGTACTGAAAATTGTCGGGTCTGGTTTGAAGTGAATAGATGTTCCTGACTGTTTGGCCGTTCCAATTTTCTCAAGTGTTGTAGCTGGTTTTCCACCGTTTTCAAAACGTTGTCTATAGGTAAAACCATCACGCTTGATCTCGACAACTAGCCATTCTGAAAGTGCATTTACCACAGATGCTCCAACTCCGTGGAGTCCGCCACTTGTTTTATAGCCACCTTGTCCAAACTTTCCACCTGCATGAAGAATAGTAAAAATAACTTCAGGTGTCGGTTTTCCAAGTTTATGCATCCCAGTGGGCATCCCTCGCCCTTTATCCAAGACAGAAATACTGTTATCTCGATGTATTTTTACGATGATCGATTCACCGAATCCTGCAAGTGCCTCATCCACAGAGTTATCTAAAATTTCAAACACTAGGTGATGAAGTCCTCGTTGATCTGTGCTACCAATGTACATCCCAGGTCTCTTTCGAACAGCTTCTAAACCCTCTAGTACTTGTATTGCATCATCGTTATAGTCAAATGGTTGTTGTTGCCTTGCCAAAGAGTTCGTCCCCTTTCATTAGTGAAGAAAAACCTAGCTTGTGCTAAGTCTAACGTGGAAAAACGAAATCCCCATGTGTTTTCTATATAGATCCTATTTAACAAACATGGTCCGTTCTTTACCATCTATCCCATTCATACGCGTTATACTAAAACGCATGTCTATGCCCTATTGTACTTGTTGTTTAGCATTTGGCAAACACCTTTTTTTAAATAAGATGAAAAAAACCCTTGATATGCCAAGGATTTTTTTACAAGAAAATTATTTTGTTAAGGCGTGTTCTACCTTTATACAACGGTTCATAATAACTGTATGACCCTTTTCTGATACTAATTGATAGGCCACTTCGTCTTCAACACCTAACTGAGACCACAATACATCGGCATTAATTTCCAAAAATTCTTTCGCAACATCTTGTAAAAATTCAGAACGCCTAAATACGTTAACTATATCAACATGTCCTTCAATTTCTTTTAAAGAAGCAACTGCCTTAACGCCTAGTACTTCCGTTACATGGGGGTTTACGGGTATAATCTCATAGCCAACATTTTGCATGGCCTCACTAACCATATAGGAAGTCCGTTCATGGTTATCAGACAAGCCCACAACAGCAATTCGTCTACTCTTTTTAAGTATTTCTCTAATTTCATCACGGCTTGGATTTACGATGGTCAATGAACTTCACTCCTTTGGCTTTTTTTTAGATTATGCCTTGTTTGATAGGTGTGTTCAAGGATTATGATTCTCCATTGTGTTGTTTTCATAGTTTGAGCTTTCCACTCATACATTATGTCTTGGAAGGAATTGAGAATTTTTATGTTGAGTTTTTATAAGGTCGTCCATATACTTATGAAGAAATAGTTAACAGTAGAGGAGATATTGCATGAAATTTTTTATCAAAAATTTTGTTAACGGATTGTTAACCATTGTTCCAATCATTCTTGTGATTTATATCGTTGTAAAAGTCTTTAATTTTTTAGACGGACTCCTTGGTAATACTTTGAAGCCCTATATGGTGGAAAGCTACATACCAGGTATTGGGATTATCGTAACACTTTTATTAATCTTCCTTTTGGGTTGGCTTTCCACTAAATTTTTGGCAAGAAAAGTCTTTGAACTTGTCGATAGGGTGCTTGAGAGAATTCCTTTAGTTAAAACGTTATATTCTGTCATTAAAGATACGTTTCAATCCTTCTTAGGTGAAAAAAAGTCCTTTTCAAAGGTCGCCTTAGTTACAATGCCGAATACTTCCATGAAGGTAATTGGATTCGTTACATCTGAGGAAGTCGAGTCGTTTTCATCCTCACTCAAGGATCATGTTGCTGTTTATATCCCTCAAACCTTTCAAGTTGCAGGATTTACGTTCCTTTTTCCAAAAGAAGACATTCAGATTTTAGATGTACCACCAGAGGATGCGATGAAATTTATGCTATCCGGTGGGGTCACTTCTTCTAAATCAAAAGAGCCAGGGTCTTCGTAGACCCTTGGCTCTTTTTTCCACATCTAGTTATCAACGTTAATTCGCTTCTTTTTGTTCAGTTTCCTGTTGAAAGAGAAAGTTGACTTTTTTCCCATCATCACTCAGCTGCAACTTTGCATCAAAGGATTTGTCACCCTTTTTAAATCCCTTTATCAAATCGGTTTGGCCTGTCGTCAGTAATTTCTTAGCTTGGGTTTCTGATACTTTTTTTCCAAGTATTAGTTTTGACAACGTAAAAGTGCAGTTTGAGCTTGTATAATTTGAACAGCCATAAAATTGTCCTTTATCAATAACAGAACCATCACAAAGCTTGCATTGACCTATTGATTTTCCAACAGGAGCCCTCGAATTGGCTCTTTGAATCGAAGAAGTATTCAACCCCTCGAAATCCCAACTAGCCGAAGTCTCTAACGCATCTTCAATGATTTTCTCGGATAACTTCTTTGTTTGTTCCATAAAAACAGAGGCTGAAGCCTTACCTTGTCCAATCAAAGATAGTCGTTGCTCCCATTTAGCCGTCATTTCTGGTGATGCAAGAATTTTATCGCCAATTGCACGGATGAGAACCTTCCCTTTATCCGTTGCAAAAACTTGATTCTTCAACACATCGATATACTTTCTATCCTGTAGCATGGTGATAATTCCTGCTCTTGTTGCTTCTGTACCTAATCCCTCTGCTTTCATGAGCACTTTTTCAAGTTCACTATCCTCAAGATGTTTACCCGCCGTTTTCATGAGTGTAATAAGCTGCCCTTCTGTATATCTCTTTGGAGGCTGTGTCTTCCCTTCTTTAACTTTAGCAGAGGTAACGACACCTTCTTCATCTTGTTTAACTAAAGGAAGAATGGTCTCTTTTTCTTGATCGTCTTGGAATATAACCTTTCTCCAGCCTTCTTGTATTTGCTGTTTTCCCTTTGAGACGAATTCAGCTCTTGCGTCTACTAACGTTGTGATGGTTGTGTAGTCATAAATGGCTTTTTCGTAATGAGCTGCGAGTAATTGGCGAACCACAAGATCGTACATTTTTTGTTCATCACCAGAAAGTCTTGCAGGATCAGTCACTTGTTCTGTTGGAATTATGGCATAGTGATCCGTTACTTTCTTTTCATTTACATATCGCTTATTGTTCTTAATAGATTGTATAGGTAATGGAAAAAAGTCTTTATACGCTTCAAATCCGCTGATTTTTTGCAGGATCTCAGGAAATGTATCCGCTTCTCCTTCCGTAACAAAGGAAGAATCTGATCTCGGGTAGGAAACAATTCCCTTTTGATAGAGCTGTTGAAGCACTTCTAAGGTCTTCTTTGGTGAGAATTTATACCGTTTATTCGCTGTTGCTTGCAAGGAGGATAAGTTAAACAAGAACGGGGGTTGGTACTCCTTACGCTCTGTTTGCATTTCCTTTATTCTCGCATTTTTCTCCTGGCAAAAATCAGCAATTTTGTTAGCTAGCTCTTCGGTTTGAATCCGTGTCTCCTGGTCCTTCTGCCATTTTCCTTCATATGACTTTCCATCCATATCAAAGTTTGCAAGTACCTCCCAAAATTTCTCAGAGGTGAATTTTTCAATTTCAAGCTCTCTTTTTACAATGAGTGCAAGAGTTGGTGTTTGAACTCGCCCGGCAGAGAAGACATCAGACATCCCTTTTTTCTGAAGTAAAATACTATATACTCGGGAGGCATTCATCCCCACAACCCAATCCGCACAAGCTCTTGTATAGGCTTCATAATATAGGTTTCTCGTCTCTGTCTCAGAGATGAGTTTTTCAAATCCTTCGTAAATGGATTTCTTAGTTAATGAGGAAATCCATAACCGTTTCATGGGCTTCTTAACACCCGATAGATTAACAATATTGCGGATAATCAATTCCCCTTCACGCCCAGCATCACCAGCATGGATAATTTCGGTCACTTCTTTATTAGCAAGTAAACTCTTTACAACTTGAAATTGCTTGAATTTGCTTGGCTCCACTTCATACTTGAATTTATCGGGAAGCATGGGTAGGTTTTGAATCGACCATTTCTTCCACTCTGGCTTGTATTTTTCAGGCGGTATGAGTTGGCATAAATGTCCGATTGCCCACGTCACATAGGCTCCTTTTGGAAAAAGTTCATTCGGGGTAATCTCAATATATCCTTGCTGTTTCTTTGATGTAAAAGGAGAAGCTAGTGTTTTTCCTTGGTCTGGTTTTTCAGCAATAATTACTTTCATCTGTTTCTCCTTGACTTGTTTATTTATCCTAGTTACTTTTTAAAAATCCCTAGGTAAATTGGATGTTTGTGCGATTTGTACTAGTTTACTAGTGTTGAAGTTTTTGAAAAATGAGGATCGTCTCTTGCTTCTGAGGATTTTTTCTTTCCATTCGTGTTCATGCTTGATTCTATCACTATTTTGAAAAAAATCGAATCCTGCTAGTAAACTAGTATACCATTTCAGAGGGACAGTTTGAAGATACAATGAACAAAACTCATCGCCCACAACCTTCATTACACAACTTAAAAGGAGTTGTAAGATACAACTCCTTCTCATGAAAGGATTATGGGTATTACAACTCAAACTCCCACTCGTCCCTAAGTATTAAAAACAGTATAAACAATGTATTCTCTACTTCCTCCATGCTCATTTCATCGATTTGTAATCCTGCTTTAGGAATAATAATCTCCCCGACCTGCCTAGTTAATAATAGTCTCTCTTCTATCGGCAATTGCAAACACCTTGTCGTATATGTTTTGACAAGGTTCCATTCCTTCATTCCTAAAGACTTTAAGGCCCACTCTTCAATGGATAAATCTTCTTTTGAAAGCTTACGATTCTTGATCTCTTTTTCAATGGCAGACTGTTTCTTCTTTCGTTTTTCTTTTCTTTCATGAACGACGATTGTTCCTGCTACAAGGTCACCAATTCGTTTATGCTTGGAATGAAAGAAGATCATAATCATACCAAGAAAATAACTGGCTGGTAAAGAATCTATAATTCGAAGTAGATTTCGAATAAAGCTTGATAGCAATGTTAAACTATGACCATTATCTTGAATAACCCTTAACCCCATCCACTTCTTACCAAGAGTCCTTCCTCCTGAAAAAAATTCAAAGGCAAAAAAATACCCCCAATTTAGTATAAATATCGCTATTATGGCAATAGCAACAGGAACCGATCCCATCTCTGCCCAAAACAGAATGAGAGATTGGGCATTTAAAGAGAAAATGAGACCAACTATAATTAAGACATTAATAACTAGTAGTAAAAGTGAGTCAATTATGAAGGCGGACGCTCTACTTCCCAGGCCTGCTGGCTGAAATTGTATGGACACAAATTCCGGTGTTTTTATATCCACTTGCTCTTGATTCATTTAATAACCTCACTTTTATGTCTAATATTTCCTATTACTGTTTCTATTTCACATAAATATTACTATAATAGTAGTTGAAGTATTTTGTAAACGATAAAAATAAATTATGTGTTTGCTATTTTTCACATCACAATAAAGAAGGTGTTTTTATGAATGTTAAGCATTTTGTCAACCTACATCGTGAAGATTGGAAACAGCTCGAACAGTTAGTGACGACTGTACACAAAAAAAGAAACAACATAGAGGGCATAGAGATCGACCAGTTCCATCGACTCTATCAAAAAGCAGCGCAGCATTTATCTTACAGTCAAACTTACTTCCCACAAGATGAAGTAACACCTTATTTAAATGGACTAGTTTCTAAATCACACAATCTATTATATAAAGATCAAATTTCAAGTTTGAAACAAATTCGACATTTTTTCAGTACAAAGTTTATCGGCCTGCTTCTCGAGCAATGGAAGTTTGTGATTGCAGCCATGTTCCTCTTTACTATTGGAGCATTGGGAAGCTTCTTTTCCGTTATCAATGATCCTCAACACATTTATTCATTAATTCCTGCAGAGATTGCTCAAAGTGTTGACCCAGAGCAGCTTGGAGATAAAAACGACACTTGGGATACCTCGCAAATGTCAGCTGAAATCATGACAAATAATATTCAAGTCGCCATTTTAGCTTTTGCAGGAGGAATTACTTTTGGTTTACTTACTGTGTATTTGCTGATTTTTAATGGGATCCTTGTCGGAGCTCTCGCTGCCCTATTTTGGCATTATGATCGAACCTATGAGTTTTGGGCATACATTGTACCGCATGGTATGATTGAGCTAACAGCCATTTTTATTGCTGGTGGAGCTGGATTACTGATGGGTTATAAGCTTTTTGTACCTGGACCATTCTCTCGTGGCTATCAATTAAAGAAACAAGCTACACACTCTGTTCAGCTATTCCTTGGTACCATTCCGTTATTCGTCATTGCTGGGTTGATTGAAGGCTTTATCACCCCAGCCGATCTACCTCTTGAATCCAAATACGCCTTCGCTTTTGTAACGGTTCTTGGCTTGATCCTATACATAGCTATTGGGAAATTTTTATTGGATAAAAAGCGTACTAGAGTAGGCCTCGATTCATAATATCAATATAATAAGAAACGGCTGCTGTCGCTAACTTTTCCTCACGTGCCTCCACCATTTGGAGGCCTTGTTTTTCCCACTTACTTTTTTCTCGCTTCTTAAAAAGCATTTGTTGCTGAGCAATAGTTTTCACCATGACTTTTTGTACGTCTATTGGTGCCTCATTTATTCTACTTATCAGTGTATGATCCTCAACACCAATCATTAGGAATAGATGCCGTTGTCTAAGTCGTTTCAAATAGGCCAAGGCACTTTCTTCGTGTAGAAAGGTACGGACATCACTAAACAATAAAAGCAGACTTCGTTTCTTTTGGACTGTCTGGATGTATTGCAAAACAGCTGAATAATTAGACTCGTTTGCATCTACTTCAAGGTCATAAATGGAGTGAAGAATGGTCTGAAGATGAGCCATTCCTTTCGCAGGTGGAACATAGACCTTTATCTTGTTTGAAAAAGCCAAAACAGATACGTATTCTCCTTTTTGAAGTGCTGCTGCTGTAACCGTGATCGCTGCTTCAATGGCTCTTTCTAACCGATTTCCCTTTACTAGTTCAGCGCCCATCATTCTTCCACAATCAAGTAATACGGTCAGATATTTACCGTGTTCTGGTTCGTAATCATTGGTCATAACTGTTTGAAGCTTTGCCGTTTGGCGCCAGTTTATTTTGCGGGGATCATCGCCTTCAACATAGGTTCTGACCTTTGAAAATTCTCCGACACCACTTTTCTGCTTTCGAATGGTTAGACCCTCGTACATTAGATAACGCTGTGCACTTTCTAAATAGTGCTTTGTCTCTGTTAAATCAGGAATGACCTTCACCGTATCTTCTAAAAAAACTGTTACTTGTTTTTCCCATAATCCAAAGTGACTGCGATACCGAAAAAAAAGCTTATATATTTCATAATTCCCTCTAACAGGTGCAAGGGTTTCATATGTAATGACAGATGTTGTCTCCTTTGGAGCATGACCATGCAGCGGAAAGGGCCTTTTGAAGCTTTGATGCAGTCCGTCAATCAATCGATATTCAATAGATTGAGAGGAAGAATTTCCTACTTCTAGTTGAACGTTGTACTTGATCCCCCTTTCCATTTCATGAGGGATTGTCCGCTTAAAGCTAAGTTGATTTTTTTTCGGTGAAACAAATAAATCAAGCAAGCTCAAAAAAAGGAGAGTCACATTGAGCCCAATAATAAGGGTCCAAGAGATGTTCCAAGCACTACTTACGATAGCCAGTAGAGAAAATGCTAGATAAATAAGGAGTAATCTCTTTGTAGGTACTACCCCTTTATCTTGGAACTGGAATCGACCCCACAAGTTCTTCAATAATATGGTCAACGGTCTTTCCCTCCAATTCTATATGTGGAGATAATTGAATTCGATGTCTTAGTGCAGGTTTTGCCACCATTTTGATATCGTCAGGCGACACATAATCGCGACCTGATAAGAAGGCCCAGGCTTGACCAGCCTTTCCAATAGAAATGCCTGCTCTTGTACTTGCTCCAAAGCGAATGGATTCTGAACCCCTCGATTTTCTCACGATTTGCATTATATAATCTAATACACTTTCACTAATTGTTACGGTTTGAATCTCTTTTCTAATTGTTAAAAATGCTTCCATGTCGAGAACTGCATGAACCTGACTTGCATCATAACTATCCTCAATGACTTGCCTCAAAATGTTCTTTTCTTCTTCGAACGATGGGAAATCAATGTGTAGCTTAAATAAGAAACGGTCTTGCTGCGCTTCTGGTAATGGATACGTTCCTTCAAATTCAATTGGATTTTGTGTTGCCACAACAAAGAAAACATCAGATAAAGGATACGTTTCTCCGTGAATCGTTACTTGTTTTTCTCCCATGGCTTCAAGAAGGGCAGCCTGAGTTTTGGCAGGTGTTCGATTGATCTCGTCGGCTAAAAGGATGTTGGTGAAAATCGGTCCCTTCAATGTTTCAAACGTGCTCTCCTTCATATTGTAAATCGTGCTTCCTGTTATATCACTCGGTAGCAAGTCAGGAGTAAACTGGATTCTGTTAAAGCTTCCACCTAGTAAACTAGCAAGCGTTCTGACCATTTGTGTTTTCCCTGTCCCTGGTACTCCTTCAAGTAAAACATGCCCACCCGCTAGGATTGCAGATAGCAAGAGCTTCAGATTTAAACTTTGACCTAAAATACGCTGTTCATATCTCTCCAAAAATGATGTAAGTTCTGTTTTCATCCTTCTTCCACCTCTTCTCTTAATGTATCTAGCTTTTTCGACCATAATAAATATTCCTGTTTACTTATTTTTTCCTTTGCTAAAACGAGCGTTATGCCGTTTAGAAACGGACGAATCTCCGGTTTTGGGATTCTAGTCCACTTCCGTTCAAGTATAGTCGCGAGGTCAATCCAATCTTTATTGTAAGGAGTACCCCATCGTTCATATAAAAGAACCTTTAAATAGTCAGCTTGGATGACTAGAGAATCATGATACCTTCGACTTCTTTGGTACCAAGCTGCTAAAGCGTTGATTCCCTCATCACTAAAGCGAACCGTTTCTTCTCTTTCAACTAAAATGGGACCAAATCGTTTCCCTCGGCTCCAAAGCCAGACGATGGTGAACAATCCACCTTGAAACATGATTAATAAAAACCATTTCGGATATAACGTGAATAGGGTAGAAGCATTTTGCCCCCCATGGCTGTATTCATCAAACCATATATCATTTGATTTCCCTTCTTCTACAAGTGACAGAACAAGTGGAATATGATCATTGATTAACAGGGCATCATTGGTCATCCACCCCGGTGAGTTCGAAACAATCAATTCACCTTTTCCGATGGACTGCTTAATCGCAATTGGTCCAAATTCATCTTGTAATAGAACTTCATCTTTATTAGTTGAAATCAATCTCACATTGGAAGTTATTTTAGCTTTATATTCATTCAAATCTTTATCAAAAATGATTGTAAAAGCTTCATTTAAAAAGGGATCCTGTTCGATAAAAGCTGATCGTACCCCAAACATACCCTTAGGATTTTCTTTGAGTAAAAGAATCGTATTTCCCGCCTCAATAAAGTCCATATATTCTTTCATTACTTCTTTTTCAGGAATATAAGAAGGTTCAACCATAATGAGTAAATGATTTGCATCACGATCTGTCAGTAGTTTAGGATCGTAAGACCAAGCCTCTACTGGAATCTTTTCATTCTCTAAATATGTATAAATCGCCTTCAAGCCTGATGGGCTAGGAGAATGAAAAACGTAATCCGGGAATTCCTTTGGCTTTTGTGAACTAATTAGATAACTAAAAATCGAAAATAGTATAAGAATAGCTACTAGCCAAAGCCATATTTGTCTAAATTTCTGCAAAACGACTTCTTACCTCCTTTCTCTCTACCTTTCTAGTGAAGAGTCCTGTTCTATAGAAACTTCAAGCCACTTCTTTGCATCGTTTCGATATTGAATATATTCTTCTTTTTGGATTTTTCGCTCTCCATAGGTGACTTCATCAAATAAAAGAGCCAAATTGTAAAAATGGTCTGCACCGTTTTGATTTACCTTAAGTAATTCGTCATAATACTCCCAATTTGTCTTCCAAACCCTTGCTTCTAGCCATCCCTTTTCATGAAAATATAGAAGTAAGGCTAAGAACATATGACGTGTTGCAAGATTGTACTCTTCGACTACCTCATGCGTTCTTGCTTCTAATAGATGTCTTTGATAAGACCACTTCATTTCACTTAGTGAATGCAAGGGTTTATGATCTCGAAACGGATGTTTACGAGTTCTGTTTCTTACAACAACAAGAAGAATAACAAACAATAATGTCATGACAACAACAATCCCTACAAGTAGGATTGTCCCTGTCATAGCACCTGTTGGTTCAAATGAAGAAAAAAGCTTGGCTAATTGTTCGGTCAGCCACTCATAAGATTTCTCCCACAAGATTTCGAATATATTTCTCGAATCGTTATCATATATTCTATATTCTTTATCATCTAAAATATCCTTAATATCATCCCGAGCTTGGTCCGGATTAAAGGTCAACATCATCACCTACTTATAATTGGGTAAGGTATATTATTTAACCTCATTGTACTCTTCGATCATTTCTTTTAAATCATCTGCATCATGCCTAGTTTTTAAGTCGAAGAACATGATGGCATATCCTACCGTGAAAATCATCGTGGTTAATAGGGTCGTCATATTTACGATGATATTCATTACTACACTGTTTCCAAGTATGGCACCAAAAGTAAGCTGAATCGCATAGCCAATACCTCCGGTAATCATGGAAAACACAATATATAACCCTACTATTACCCAAGTTCGATTGCGGGTTAGCTTCCAGCTTCTCGATATACCTGGTGCATTATTTTCTAACACAACAGAGGCAAAATAGAAACTCCAACGGGTTAGCAAATAGACCAGAACAACAAGAAAACCTAAACCTAGTAAAATAGCAATCAAAATACCTACTACTGGATTTGCAGCAGTGCCAAATACGCCTACTAATGCTACGAGAATAATTGGAACAATTACAATACCTATAATGATTAATCCGTATAAAATATTACTACCAAGTATTGGCCAAAAACGAGAAAAAGCTTTCTTCAAAACTGATCCAACACTATACTCTTCTTGCTTTCTAATTTGATCAATAGCAAGTAATATAGCAGCATCTGCAATTGGATAGACAATAAGGCTAATAAGTCCTATCGAAATGATTCCAATAAGTGTTCCTATTCCAGTCGAATAATCAGCAGAAGGTTCCTCAAATCTCGAGAGAATTTGTTCATACCACTCTGTTCCAGTTCCAACTGTTCTAAAAAAGCTTGCTCCAGCAAATAGATCAACAACGGCTTGTAGTAAAAAGATGGGTCCCATGATAATTAATAAAATCATAAAAAAATGAGTAAAATGATTTTTGCTTAAGCGAAATGTTTGGTCCAGAATCTCTCCAAACCCCTTTGGTTTGTTAAACTGATTATTCATCCTAACTACTCCTTCAATAGAAAATGTTATCTTTTCACTTATTCTATCATTATTTTCCAATAAAGTAGTGTAATAATTGAAAATGAATCGAGAAAATGAATCGCATTGTAAAAACCCTCCAACTTGTGAGATTGGAAGGTTTAAAGGGTTAAAATTTCTCTGCAATTTTGATATGTTCAGTTTGTGGATATTTTGATTTGTAACGAAGCTTTAAGGTCCCGGTCCCTAAGATAACACCAGCAATGATACAGCTAAAGCCAATGAGATGTTTCGTCGTGATCACTTCTCCTAAAAAGAGAGTCGACCCCACTAAAGAAAAGAAGGGTGTAAGGTTTATAAAAATAGCCGTCGTTCCAGCTCCCAGCTGTTGCATCGCATAATTATATAATACATGCCCAAGCCCAGTAGCAATGATTGCTGATCCAATTAGTATCCACCATACATACGCTGGTACATCAACGAAATTTGTTGGGACAACCTGTTCAATAAATAAGCTTGGCACTAACAACATCAACGCACCAAAAAACAGCATCATCCCCGTCATTTGTTTGGAGTCAATATTATCAGTAAGCTTTTTGATCAAAATAAAACTGATTGCTTGTGTGATCACAGCTCCTACTAAATACAAATCCCCTATGGCTAAACCGTTCAGCGAACCTTCATCATTCATAACAATGAAGTAAACACCCACTAAAGCCACTAAAATCCCTAGAGACTTAGAAACTGTAAACCTTTCTCCGAGAAACAGCATCGCTAAAATGGAGGTACATAGCGGAATGAGTCCTAAAATAAGTCCAGCATTTGTTGCTGTTGAAGTTGTCAAACCTACGGCAAGAAATAGATGATGCCCAACCACTCCAAAAATGGAAGCAACGAGTATTCCTAGAATGTTTTTCCTTGATACTCTCTGTAGACTTTTTGATAAAAACAGGAAAGAAAGGACTGCAATTCCAGCCAGTAAAATTCGTATTCCTTGAATGGATGCTGCTGGAAAGTATGTGACTAATATCTTTATGGCAGAGACATTAAATCCCCAAATAACCATTAACCCAACTAATAAACTATATAGTACCCATTTTGACACATGAAGACCTACCTTTTTAAAAAAAATTTGATGTAACAACTGTATCAACTGCACATGCTTGAGTAAAGGTGAAATTTTTCCAATTGAGTGTTTGGTTATGCCACCTTGAGACTTTATAAAATGGGAGAATCATATTTACCGAATTCAACTTTCATCTCTCTTTTTCAGAAAAAAAACAGAATGCCAACAGACATTCTGTTCCTTTTAACCTATTTTCGATGCTTTAATGATTCGTCGATTGCTCCCCATGCTTCATTACTAGCAAAATAACGACTCCACGTTCCTACTCCTGCTAGTTGGTAGTGATGGACGAGCTGGCTTCTTCTTGAAAGTGAATCCGCATCCTCAATCCAAACCTTGTAAGTTGCTTTCTCCTGTTCATCACGATATTCAGCATATTGCTGGCCTGAAACTTCATCAAAAACAGGTACAAGCTTATGTTCAACGAGCCATTCCTTTAAATAGTCCATGGAGTAGGCTTTTGAGGAAACTTCTATATTACCACCCTCAGTGTCTTGCTCTTTCCAAATCCTTGTATAAGTCGGCAAACCAAGAATTAGTCGATCATGTGGGATAACCTCGAGTAGGTTTTTCAGATTCGATTCTACCCATGGGAAGCTAGCGACACTCCCAGCTTTAGGCGATGTGCCCCAATGCTCGTCGTAAGCCATCACAATCATATAGTCGACAATACCTGCGAGTTGGTCTCTTTCATAGAATTTAGACCACATTTCACTTTCAGAAATAAATGTGATATCCATGGAGACCGTTAAGCCAGCTTGGTGTAAATAAGGCGTGAGTTCCTTTACAAATTGTGTAACTAATTTCCCATCTTCTGTTTTCACATTTTCAAAATCTATGTTTATACCATTAAGCTGATACATTTGACTATATTGAAGAATCTGTCGGATCATATTCATCCTAGTTTCATAGCTTTGTAAGACGGTATGAGTTAGTTCAGGGTTAAAATCATTCGAAAACAAGCCCCAAATTTGAAGGTTCTGTATTTTTGCCCAGTTCACGTATTCCATTGAAGCTAGATTGGCAATCTCACCTTGCTCATTCTTTATTTTAAACCAAGTCGGAGATACAACATTTACTCCTGTTAAAGGAGGTAGTTTGCTCGTATCTGGATTTTCAGTATAAACAGCTTCCCATGTTAAGTTTATAGGCCAGCTGATCGAGGGAGAAAACCTTTTGTCTTCTTCCCACTTTACGATAACTGTTTCAGTGCCTTCCATAACAACTTGTTTCTTTTGAATGAAGCCTGCGATCCCATTTTGTTTACGAACGAAATAGAAATTACTATCTTCTTTTTCAATGGTTACGATTTCACCCTGACTCACCTCAGCTGTATATGGAGCCGTCATAATTGGCTCTTTGCGTAGTCTTTTTTCATGTGCATTTTCTGAAAGCGACACGTTTCCCAAGGCAAAAGAATCACCGTCTTTTCGGACCAAAACAGCTCCAGTTTCACTTAATACAGTTACTTCAAACGGATAGTAGGATTGTATGGCTGAATAGGAAATGAACACTTCCCCGTTCTTCAAGGTCGTTGCAGGGATTTCTAGGTTTACAGGCTGTTCATTCACAAACAGAGATAGCGCATCAGCTGGCATTTGCACAACTTTGTTTCGGGTTGTTAAAATAACCGAGCTAGATGCTTCATCATAGGTTATTCCTTCATCTATATTTTCATGTACAAATGAGAGCGGCAAATATACTTCACTATTAATTACAACTGCCTCACCATTTGTGATCCCTTTGTAAATGATTGGATGCTCCTCCGTAAAATACGTCACCTTTTCTTCCGAAGGAAACGGGTAGAGCAAAAAATATAGACTAGAAGATACTAAGAGAATAGATACAACCAATCCTATTAAAATTAAAGGCATTGATACCTTCTTTCTCTTTTGTGGTTCAATTCTTGACATAACTTTCGCCTCCCCTCTTCCATCCTACTGAATTCTTCGCTAAAATTAAAGGGCAATTCATAAATTAGAAAAATTTGTCCTATTTTGATGAAAAAATGTTTTCAAAGGAAAAAAAGCGCATGGTACAATAAATAGAAAAGGAGAAGTGGGCATGCTTGAATTCATAATCATTGTCCTTGCTTATTTATTAGGATCAATCCCATCAGGGTTGATCATTGGGAAAGTAGGCTATGGGATCGATATAAGGAAACACGGAAGTGGAAATCTTGGCGGTACGAACACATTTAGAATACTAGGCAAGAAGGCTGGATTTATCGTTACCATTTCAGACATATTAAAAGGAACGTTAGCGGCTTCGCTTCCTTTTATTTTCGGCTCTGATATTCATCCTTTATTAGTCGGAACAATTGCTGTTGTTGGGCATATGTATCCAATTTTTGCTGGTTTTAAAGGTGGTAAGGCTGTCGCAACATCAGGTGGGGTGTTGTTATGTTATGATCATATGCTTTTTATATCTATGCTACTGATCTTTTTACTTTGCTTGGTAGTGACTAAATATGTATCCTTATCTTCCATGCTTACTGGACTTTTCACACTTACATATAGCTTGTATACAAGGGATTTTCCATTAATTATTGTGGTGGCACTATTAGTTGTATTCGTATTCTACAGACACCGTTCGAATATAAAACGAATCTTAAATAAAACTGAACCGAAAGTACATTTATTTGGCAGAAAGCACCCATAAATATGGGTGCTTTCTGTTTTAGCCTCTATTTTCTATTACCATAGGATGTTTTTCTTATTTTAGGCATACAATATATACAATCATTTCCTAAAAAGGAGGTCACACCAATGCATAAAAAACAAACACCCAAAAACTTTGTTTATGAGGTAGAAGTATCAAACCATGATGAGGAATTTGCTCTAGAGTTGTTCGAGATGCTGGAGGATACTACACAAACACAACCAACGTCACATAAGAAAATCCATTCATTTGAAGAATTACTTGAGTGGAATGAAGAGTTAGAAGAAGAGTAGTAAGATTTTTTATATCTAATTTCAACTAATAAGCATTTAATTTCAAATTGTTCGACTTTTTGAAATAAATTTATACATTTTGTCTAAATTTGTATTATAGTAGAAATTAGATTTCGAAAAGAAGGAGTTCATCTTTGTGAAAAATCGTATGATTCTTATTGGAATATTTACGTCCTTGTTCTTACTCATCACTTCAACTCTGCTAGTATGGTTTATGTATTCCAAACAATCCTCACCGAACTTAACAGAATACCCTATTCAAGAACACCTGACAAAAAAACAAAGGATCTCAACAAAGGACTTCAAAAGCACGGCTACATTAACTGCAGTTGGAGATGTTTTAATACATAGTCTCGTTTATGATGCTGCAAAAACAGCTAATGGGTTCGATTTCACCCCCATGTTAGCCGAGGTGAAACCCTATTTAGAAAAGGCTGACCTGACTATCGCGAATCAAGAGACCATGATTGGTGGGGAAGAAATCGGTTTATCCACTTATCCAAGTTTCAATAGTCCGTATGAAGTAGCTTCAGCTTTACAGGATTCAGGAGTTGATATTGTATCGATAGCCAATAATCATACTCTCGACCGTGGCGAAAAGGCGCTCCAAAACGCTACAGCCTTTTATAACAAAATTGGCATGCCATATACAGGTGGGTATCATTCTGAAGAAGATAGCAAGCTCATTCGAACGCTTAAGAGAAACGGCATTACGTTTTCCTTTCTTGCTTATACGTATGGAACGAATGGTATACCCGTTCCTGAGGGAAAGCCCTATCTAGTCAATCTGATCGACATGTCCAAGATTTCAAAAGAGATTCAGCAAGCAAAAGAATTAAGTGACGTTGTTGTGGTCAGCTTACATTTTGGAAATGAATATCAACGGATGCCAAGTGACGAACAAAAGCAGATGGCAAAAGATGTCGTTGGATTTGGGGCAGACATTATTTTAGGTCATCATCCACATGTCCTTCAACCGATGGAATGGGTAGAGGCTGAAAATGGTCATAATGGCTTTGTTGCTTACTCGCTCGGAAACTTTCTTTCTAGTCAAAAATCAATCTATCGTGAAATAGGTGGAGTTTTAACCCTCTCAATAAATAAAGAAATAAGTAATGGTGTGACTTCAATCACCATTGATAATCCAGAGTTCATCTCTACCTATGTATCCAAAGCCCACCGTTATAAAGTTGTTCCGCTAAAAAATGCTTCTGAATATGGGTTAGCCGAAGCCACAGCTCTTTACCAGGATATTGATAATCATATGTTTCAATTGCTCCCTGAAAGTCAGGTGGCTCAAGCTAAATAGCTTGAGCTCTTTTTCACTTATTCCAAAACAACCGATACATCCCCATTGACACTTGATAACTTTGTAAGGTAATGCCCAGATCCCACCACTACCTTACCTTCCTTCTCATAGTCATGCTCTTCCTGGTCATTTTCTCTCTCCCAACTCACGGAACCCGTTACCGATTCATTAGTCGTTTTCCCTATGATCAGTAAAGTCGACTGAAGGCTCAAAGGATGGTTCATCCCAGACACTATCAAGTATTAATAACTCTTCAAACTGATTCTGGCAAACACTACAATCTTCAAGATGGTTTTCCACTTCGATTCGGTCTACTCCTTTTAACTCATCCAGCTGATAGCTTACTAGTAGATCGTCTGATAGATGTTTCATCCTAATCCCTCCTTTGTCAAATGATCTCTCACTAATCCTTTTGCACGATATAGCCTCGTTTCAACCGTTTTTATGGCAATGCCGAGATTCTCTGCAATTTCCTTATAACTCTTATCCTAAAAGATAATATAAGATAAGAACCACCTGGTATTTTTCAGGAAGAAAGGTAATTGTCTGGTGAATCAAATCCTTTTCTATTTTTTTAGCAGCTGTTGTTCTGGTAAGAGAACAAAAACATCGGCAATTTGCTCTGCATTTGATGATGTATCCTTTGAATTTTTACTTTCCTGCTTCCGCTTCCAATCTAGTGCTTTGTTCATCGTGATACGTTATATCCAAGTCGAAAAGCTCGATTCTTCCTTAAATGAATGCAAATATACACCTGTAAAAATGCATCTTGTGCAATATCCTCAGCAACATTTTTGATCTCTTGCTACTTTATTAGCTACCGAACAAACCTTTGATTGATACCGGGAGACAATTTCCCTAAATTGCTCTGTATGGCCATTCAAAATCTGATGAACTAGCTGTTCATCGGTACTCATGTTCTCCCTCCTTCCTTCTTCATACTACGTTAGACGTATGAAAAATAAAATACCCTTCAAATTTATGCAGAAATGTTTTTAGAATTGCAAAAGGACCAATTTTCGTTGGTCCTTTTGCATTTAGGTTATTTTCGTAAACTTTGTTTCTATTATACCAATAAGATGAGTAGTTGATTCCAGCGAAATATTGCACCAATCTACTGCCAAAATTCATATCTATTCTTACCTTTAGTTTTCGCCTTATATAATGCATCATCCGCTTGTTTTATTAACTCTTCAGGACCCATGCTTTTCTTTTCATCATCATACAAAGTAAGACCAATTGATGTAGTAACTGTGATTTCTAACTCTCCCACTCTTAAGGGTGTTTCAAGAGATTGTATGATTTTTTTCGCATACAATTGACCTGCTTCTTTAGCAGAGAGAGAAGGAGATAGAATAATAAATTCATCTCCACCCATTCGACAAATCATATCTCGTTCTGAAATAAATTGCTGTAACCTTTCACCGAACTGTATTAATAACAAGTCTCCAATATTATGACCAAGCTGATCATTAATTTGTTTTAAGTTATCAAGATCCAGATAAAAGATAGTCAAATGTTCATTGCTCTCTTTCACCTTTTCCAATTCTAAAATAAGAGTATCTGTAAAGAGTCTCCGATTCGGTAAACCTGTCAAAGGATCATGAAAAGCTAATCGCCTTAATTCTTCTTCATACCGCTTTTTGGTCGCTGCTATCTCTTGAAACAAAAATATACTTCAAAACTCCATTATCTATTACAGCTGTCCCCTTTACATCACACCATTTATACGAATTGTAACTTGTAAGGTACCTATATTCCCCGTGATGGGATGATTGATCGTCTTTCAGTTCATTTAACATATTTTGAAATCCTTCTTTATCCTCATTATGAATATAATCAAGTAAACAGATTCCTAGTAACGCCTCAACTGATGGGTATTCTAACATATTTTGAACGGAAGGAGAAAGATACAAAATATTACCTGCCTCATCTAAGACCTGTATTAAGTCTGTCGTATTTTCCTTAATGAATCGGTATTTTTGCTCACTCTCTATCAACTGTCTTTGTGTTTCTTTTTGACAGGTAACATCTTTGTACATTCCAACGATAAATAATAGCTTACCAGACGCTGATGTAATCGGTCGATAGGATGCGACGACATCAATTAACTTCCCGTTTTTTGTTAACCTTTGAGCTTCGTAATATGTAAGAGTTTCACCTTTCATCATAAGATTTAAGAAAGGTTCTTGATCTTTTAAATAGTGTTCAGGGATAATTGGAGGGACTGGATTGTCCTTTATCTTCTGCAGAATAACCTAACATTCTCTCAAATGAAGGATTTGCCTTACTAATGGCTCCGTCTGAGGCTATTAAAAATATCGCATCGTTCGTGTTATTCCATATGATTTCTAGCTCGCTTTCTGTATTTTCTTGAAAGGTATTATTCGGATTCATACTAATCATCCTCACAAATCATAATTTCCATTTTTGTCAAAATAATTTCAAAATCATTATACATTTCTAAACATCGATTGAATATCAACATAATTTGTACCAACTCACATGTTTCTCTATAATAAGAATGAACCATCAAACGAAAGGGGATTATCATGAAGCTAACGATTGAAGACAAAGCGGCAAATTGGTACCTGGAAGAACTATACTTACATCAAGGAGATTTCATTCGTTTCTTTGTACGCTACGGTGGATATGGAACCGTTCAATCTGGTTTTTCGCTAGGTGTTAATAAGGACACTCCAGATGAGATCGGTTTACAGGTAGAATCCAAAGGTATTACGTTTTTCGTCGAACAAAAGGATTTATGGTACTTTGATGGTCATGACCTTCAAGTGCAGTATAATGATAAATATAGAGAACCTGAATTCCACTATGAAAAGAATTAGCCGCCGCACAATGTATTGCGGCTATTTTAAATGAAACCGTTTCACTTGTTCCAATACTCCCTCTTCATTCAAAATTTGGACTTGCTTGTCCCCAATTAAATCAAAGTGCGGATATTGCTCACGTTTGTGGATCCACTCAGGCTTTAGATCATATTTTTTTCCCCACTCTTGAAGTAGATCCAAATTAGAACAACCTGCTTTTGTAATCGTCTTAATGGTTGGAAACCTTGGATGAAGCCAGTAATGAGTTAGAAAAACAACTGAATCTCCTTTTTCCACATTGTTTTTCCATGCTACTAGCTCCTCACGTTTAATGCCAAAAGCCACTATTCTTTCCCTTTTTTTGCATTGGAATAAGCTTCATGCCAATCAGGATATGCTTTTCGAAATGCGATGGGTTTAAATGAATCTTTTTTCACACAAACATGGGTGGACGTTGCAGATACTGCTAAATCTCCACTTGGAGTGTGAACTTCATATCCATAGATTGAACGGAATCCATCATACTCAGCAATCCACGTCTTAATGGTTGCTATTTCTCCATATTTCAATGGCTTTTTATAGGAAATTTGTAAATCAATCACTGGTGAAACAACACCATCAGCTTCAAGCTCAGCGTAACTAAAGCCCAAGTCTTTGATAAGTCCGGATCTCCCTAACTCCATCCAAATAAGATAATTTGCGTGGTAGACGACCCCCATCTGATCGGTCTCGGCATATCTTACCTCAATTTCTCTAGTTGAAACAACCATTTTATTTCATCTCTCCTTTATGAATTTAACACAATTCGTAATTCTTCAACATCCTTCTCACTAATTTCGCATAGATCAGCTTCATCTAAAACAGTTTGTTCCATGATTCGTGCCGCTTGTATTTGAATTAATTCATCCACAATTGTAACGGCAAATCTTCCATTCCCTTTCATTGAAAGACTGCGTGTAAATTCTTTTAATGCAGAAGCAGCTTCTTGAGTCATTGAATAATCATATTTTTTTAAACGTTTTTGAATCATATGCACGATTTCCTCAGGTGTGTAATCTGCAAAATAGAAAAACTTTTTAAATCTTGATTTTATACCCGGATTACTTTGCAAGAGCTTTTCTATTTCATTCGGATAGCCAGCAAGGATGATTACTAAGTTCTCATCATGCCTCGTCATTTCGTCGACGATTGTATCAATTGCTTCCCTTCCAAAGTCGGATGTTGCTGAGGAAAGCAATGAATACGCTTCATCAATAAAAAGAACGCCACCGAGAGCTTCACGTATCTTTTTCTTCGTCTTACTAGCTGTTTGGCCCACATATCCCGCTACGAGATCCGCCCTACTCGTCACGACAAGATGACCGCGTTTTAACAATCCACTTTCCTTTAAAATCTCTGCATACATCTTGGCAACGGTCGTTTTCCCTGTCCCCGGATTACCATTAAACACAGCATGTAGCTGGATGGGTACCGTTTTAAAACCCTTTTCTCTTCTTACTTGTTGAATTTGCACAAAATGCTGAATTTTTTTAAGTTCATCCTTGATTGACTGAAGCCCCACCAGTTCGTTCAACAATTCTTCTGAAGAGGAGCTCCCGATATCCAACTCAGTCGAGGTTAAGTCTTTTTTCTCGAGGATCGCTAAATCGAATGGGTCTACATCATCAATCTTAGTTGATGAACCTTTTTGAAAGATGGCGTCTAATACAATACTTTTTACTGCTCTTGCATTTCCAAAGCTTTCGTCAACTCTTTGTTTATTCACTCGGTTATCTAGTTCTTCAAGTGCATCTTTAGTTAAAACATAATCATTATCCAACGCCATTTTTATAGCGATTTCCAGTAATTCCACATTGGAATAGTCCTCTAAATGTATATGGTTACTTTCTGGAAAGCGACTTCTAAGTCCAGGGTTTGACCATAGAAACTGCCTCATCTCTTCCGGGTATCCAGCCAGAATAACAGCAAACTTACCGGCATACTCCCCACTAGTCATGGCAGACACAATTGTATCTATTGCTGTTTGACCATAATCGTTTCCGGTCTGACCTTCCCTTTTAAGGCTATAAGCTTCATCGATGAATAAAACGCCACCTTGTGCTCGCTTGATGGCGAGCATCACATTTTCTTCTGTCTGCCCAATGTATGAACCCACAAGATGCGTTCGATCAACTTCCACCACTTCAGGTTTAGGGAGGACATTTAGTTCATGGTAAATCTTAGCTAATAGACGAGCAAGGGTTGTTTTCCCTGTTCCTGGGTTTCCTGTCAGAACCATGTTTAAACTGACTTCATCCTTCATTTTAAATCCAAGTTCTTTTCTTTTTTCTTGATACTGTAAGTAATGATAGTGTTGATTCACGCGTTTCTTTACCTGATGTAGTCCAATCATCTTTTCAAGATCTTGTAGGCTATTGCTACTTGATGATATTTCAGTATTCGTTGGACTCTCAAAGCCCATTATCTTTAGTGTTTCTATTTCATCGAGGTTCTTTTTAATCTCATCCAGATACGCTGAAGTGTGAAAAACACCAATTATGGAATCAAAATATTCCTCAGATGCTTTTAACAGCAGAATGACATGATTATTTAGTAGCTCAAACGTTTGAATCCAAGTAAGTACTTCGTGATCAAGCTTGTCTAAATTAGATATCTTATTTACTTTTTCAATTTTCTCAACATACTCGTCAAGAAAAACTTTGCATTGTTTTATGTAGTTTTCAGCAAGCTTCTTTTTTGTCGTTCTGTTATCCGTTTCACGGATAGGGGGAAATCGCAAAGTTCTCCTTAGTGATTGAAAGGTAGAAAGAATAATCTTATTGTTAAATTGATACACTTCTTCGTTTTTAGGATCAAGTTTTTTTGCACGATCAATCCACGAAAGTGTCAGCTCATCGATTACATTTAATCGATGAACTCTTGTTTGAGCTAATAGACATAAGAGTGTCGATTCCAGCTCATTCTCTGGATTATATTTTAAAAACTTAATTGCCTGAACAACTTCTCCTTCATCTTTTATAAATCCAGTTTTAAAAACTTCCTGTTTCCATTTATCTTTCATATGTAGTAATTCTTGAAATGATTGTTTTTCTCGTTGGTCCATTGTTATCACCCTATCTATCATAGCACTCTATGGGGGATTAGTTAAAGAAAATGACCAAGCATTAGCTTGGTCATTCAGGAACATGTTATTATTCACTTTCATTACTAAAGTTTGCTTCGTCCTTAATTTCATTACGAAACGCATCTAAGCTATCACGGCGACGTTCATTTTTCGCTTCGATATCTGCTCGATCCTTATCGTTAGACACTTGCATGGTTTCCTCAGCTTCTTGCATATTCTCAATCGTATTTTGAACCATCACTTGTAGCTTTTCTACATTATCGCTACGATCGTCTGGATTCGAACGTTGTTGTTTTTCTGCCATTCTCCATACCTCCTCTACTATCTTCTCTTACAGATTTAGTTTCTCTAATTGAAATGTCAATATGTTGTGTTTTTAACGCATTCATAGGTAAAACAGAGGACACATCTCCCCTGTAGGTAATCATCTATTCACCCTTAGTTTGGATTACTTCAGGATGCTCACCTGATTTATCATTATACTGTTTTCCTTTGTTTCCACTAAACCCTCTTGGCTGTGTACCGACATGATTTGGAACAAAATACTTACTTTTCTTCTTTGGATTGCCCATCAATATCACCCCTTACTTCTAATGTTTGCAAGAAAAGGTTTCACTATGTAAAAAAGGAAGCTGGTATCTTTACCCGCTTCCTTCGCTTCAATCACTATTCAGCTTTATTTAGGCGTTTTTGCTCCAAACGATCTTCAATTCGCTCTAACGCTTCTCTATCGTTAAGTAATTGCTTCTTATTTTCTTGAACTAATTCCTGAAATGAGCGTCTTTTAAATTTTCTCATTCTAGGTCACCTACCTTCTCTTCTATTGTACTATCTATCTTTCCCAATAGCTGAAGGAATTATGACATTTTTTCGAAAATTTTAATTATATATATGGCTGTTTTCTAAACTTTGTTGCTATTTAACCAAAAGAGGAGTGGTTGATTGTAACGAGAGGATGCACCATTCCCCGGGGCGGGCGGTGAGCCTTTCAAATAAAAAAACAACAGATTTTGTTTTCTGTTGTTTTTTTTCAAATATTATTCTAATGTGTTAACAAGTTCTTCCAGATTTTCGATGGTAAGTGGCCCAATATATTTATATTGAATCACCCCTTTCGTATTTACGAAGTAGGAAGTAGGTAAGGTTAATACTTTGTAGGCATTTCCAACACTACCTGTTCTATCGAGAAGTACTGGAAATGTATACTTATTTTCGGTAATATATTCTTGAACTGCTTCATCGCTCTTTTCTGTGTTGCGAAAATCTACTGCTAAAACAATAATATCTGGATTCTGGTCTGAAAAAGCTTGTATTTCTGGCATCTCCTTTAGACATGGTGGACACCAGCTTGCCCAAAAATTAATAAATACCTTTTTCCCCTTTAGCTCGGAAAGAGTTACATCTTTTCCATCTAATGTTTCTAAAGTGAAGTCTGGAGCTTGTTTATTTAGTAGAGGTCCTTTTTGGATAGCAGTCCCTAGTTTCTCATTAGGGTTGAATGGATTTGTTGTTTGAGAACTTTGAACAACATTTGCAGTTTCCTGCGTAGTCTTTACCCAAACTTGAGTATATATGGTATAACCTATCAGTCCTAAGAGAATTGAAATGGCAATTATACGTTTCATAGTACCCATCCTTTCAAAAAGAGTTTCATTTCATTATGTATGTATGACTTAAATAGCCTATTCAACTTTTGCAATATGGTGACATTTTATCATCATTGTATCATGATTCTAATCTTAAATCTAACTTTTCAGAGATTGTTACATTTTTAAAAAATCAGGTTAGGAGGACAGTTTCAATTCACTCTTTACCAATACGGATATATCAATTACATACAAAAAAGAGCCGCCAACATACAGCAGCTCTTTATCTAAAATTTAGTTTTCCTTTAATTTATCACGTAAGACCATTTGTAAAATTCCGCCGTGGCGATAGTAGTCAACTTCTATATCACTGTCGAAACGAACAAGAACTTCAAATTGCTTCTTGTTTCCTTCTTCATCTGTAGCTGTTACATTTACTAAATCACGTGGCTTTACAGTTTCATCAATGTGAACTTCGATTGTTTCCTTACCAGTTAGGCCAAGCACTGCTGCACCTTCCCCTTGTTTAAATTGAAGTGGAAGAACTCCCATTAGTACAAGGTTACTACGGTGAATACGCTCAAAGCTTTCAGCGATTACTGTCTTAATTCCAAGTAAGTTTGTACCTTTAGCTGCCCAGTCACGAGATGAACCCATTCCGTAGTCATTACCAGCTAGAACAACAAGTCCAACACCATCTGTCTTGTACTTCATACATGCATCATAGATGGACATGACTTCACCAGTTGGCCAGTAAGTTGTGTATCCACCTTCTGTGCCCGGTGCAACTTGATTCTTGATGCGGATGTTTGCAAACGTACCTCTTGTCATAACGCGGTCATTACCACGACGTGAACCATACGAGTTAAAGTCACGAGGTGAAACTCCATTTTCTTGCAAGTAACGACCTGCAGGTGTGTCTTTACCAATGGATCCCGCTGGTGAAATGTGGTCTGTTGTAACTGAATCGCCGAACTTACCAACAATACGTAAGCCCATTAATGGCTCCACTTCACCTGGTTCTGGAGATAGACCTTCAAAGAATGGAGGGTTTTGAATATAAGTTGAATCCTCATCCCATTGATATAAAGCGTCATCTGTTGTCTCAATTGCATTCCAACGCTCGTTGTCATCAAATACTCGCTCATATTCAGCTCGGAATAATTCAGGTGTCACTGTGCTCTTCACAAGCTCATTAATTTCATTTGTTGATGGCCAAATATCGCTAAAGAATACATCATTACCATCTTTGTCTTTTCCAAAAGCATCGCTTTGAAGGTCTACATCTACTGTTCCAGCAAGTGCATAAGCCACAACAAGTGGTGGTGATGCTAGGTAGTTACCTTTTACTAGTGGGTGAATCCGGCCTTCAAAGTTACGGTTACCAGAAAGAACAGATGTTACAAGTAGGTCGTTTTCTGCCACAGCTTTTTCAATCTCTTCGGCTAATGGACCAGAGTTCCCGATACATGTTGTACAGCCGTATCCTACTGTGTTAAAGCCTAACTTCTCAAGGTAAGGTAATAATCCTGAGTTTTCTAGGTAAGCCGTTACAACCTTAGATCCAGGAGCTAAAGATGTTTTTACATACTTAGGCACAGTTAGTCCTTTTTCTACAGCTTTCTTTGCAACTAAACCTGCAGCGATAAGAACATATGGATTCGAAGTATTCGTACAGCTCGTAATCGCAGCGATGGCTACTGCACCCGTCTTCATCTTCGTTTCATCACCGTTGTTAAATGTAACTGTAATTTCTTTAAAAATATCTGTCGGTGTTAATCCAAAGCCTTGATTTCCAGCTGGAGCAGCAAGTGCTTTAGTAAATGATTCCTTCATCATTGTAAGCGGAATTAAATCTTGTGGACGTTTCGGACCTGACAAGTTGGCTACAATTTGAGTAAGGTCGATTTCCACGATATCTGTGAATATCGGATCTTCGGCACCTGCTGTATAAAATAATCCATTTGCTTTAGAATAAGCTTCTACTAAATTAATAAGCTCTTCCTCACGACCTGTTAATCGCATGTAATCTAGTGCGACTGCATCAACAGGGAAGAATCCACAGGTTGCACCATACTCTGGAGCCATGTTTGCAATCGTTGCACGGTCTGCTAAAGGTAATACAGCCATTCCTGGTCCAAAGAATTCTACAAATTTATTAACCACACCTTTTTGACGAAGGACTTGAGTTACTTTTAGTGCTAAATCAGTAGCTGTTGTTCCGTTAGGAAGCTCACCTGTTAATCTTACCCCAATAACTTCAGGAACTGGGAAGTATGAAGGTTGACCAAGCATACCTGCTTCTGCTTCAATACCACCAACACCCCAACCTAGGACACCGATACCATTGATCATCGTTGTGTGAGAGTCTGTACCTACTAATGTATCAGGGAACGCTTCAAACTCACCGTTTTCACTTTCAATTGCGTGAACAACATTTGCTAAATACTCTAAGTTAACTTGATGAACGATCCCTGTTGCTGGAGGAACTGCACGATAGTTATCAAATGCTTTCTTCGCCCAGCTTAGGAATTTATAACGCTCAGCGTTCCGTTCAAATTCTAAGTCCATATTGAATGCTAATGAATCAGCTGTTCCAGCTCTGTCAACTTGAACAGAGTGGTCAATAACTAAATCCACTGGCTTTTCTGGATTGATTTTTTGGGGATCTCCACCTAGGTCAGCCATAGCTTTTCTAAGAGAAGCTAAGTCTACTACTGCTGGAACTCCTGTGAAGTCTTGAAGAATAACACGAGAAGGTTTAAATGGAACATCTATTTCCCTAACCTCATCCGTTCCCCACTTCGCTAAATTCTCCACGTGTTCTTTCGTAATCATACGGTCGTCATATTGACGTAAAACAGATTCAAGTAATACTTTAATTGAGTAAGGTAAACGAGATACATTACCAATCCCAGCCTCTTCAAGCGCTTTTAATTGATAATAGTTGTATGTTTTACCATTCACCGCAAAGGATGAACGTGCTTTGAATACGTCGTTAGTTGCCACGAGTACTCCCCCTTTATTTTTTTCATCACGGACAGTTCATTCTCAGGAAAGAAATATGAGAATGGCTTTTTATCCTACGTACTAATCTTAATACAAGTATATTCATAAGTAAATGACAAGAAAGTTATTGTTTGCAATAAGAATTTCTTATGGCGTCCAATACTGACCGGTTCCGATTATTCGATATCCAATGATACCTGTCGAATTTTGTTTTCATAACATATTTTCTCTCACCATGACTCATCCTAATGTATGGAGGTGAAGTAAATTGGCCAAACGTAAAGCGAATCATGTAATTCCAGGAATGAATGCTGCAGGTGCTCAAGGTATAGGTGCTGGGTATAATGAAGAGTTTCAAAATGAGCCTTTAACGGCTGCACAGCGTCAAAATAATAAAAAGCGTAAGAAAAACCAATAAGGTATTTACTGAACCACCCATATAAAAAAAGGTAGCAATTAATTGCTACCTTCATTTGTCATTGATTTACTTCGTCTACAATTTGCTGAAGATCTTGTTGAAATTGACGAAGCTGATCTTGTTGAGTTTCGGAAGACACTTCTAAAGCATTATTGATTTGTTGATAGGCTTCATTTATTTCATTTTTTAAATGCTTTAAGTGAGCGCCATAATCTCCACCTGATATCTCCATTGCTTCATAACTTTCTCTTACATCCTCTGTCCCTTGCTGTGCCGCTTGGAACGCTTGTTGTTTATTCTTATGGTATGGCATGATTGTCTCTCCTTCCTAAAATAATTCAATCTTATTCTTCTCAAGAACAACACGAATCATTCTACGAATAAATCCGAAAAATTTATTCCATCCTAAGGAGTGAAACTCCATTAAAAGGTTGAAGGAGGAGGACTTACCATGACAAACAAAAACGACGGAAAAGATATACGTAAAAACGCTCCAAAAGGACATAACCCTGGACAACCAGAGCCGTTAAGCGGTTCTAAGAAAGTAAAAAATCGAAACCATACTCGTCAAAAGCATAATAGTGGACATGACATGTAGTCACATGATTGTTCGAACTGCACGAATCACCTGTTCTACCTCGTCATTATGAATGGTACGAAAATCCAACAGAACAAGGTCATGCTTAATTCGTGAGATAACACTTGGATTATGAAGACGGAGCTCAGTACTCAGAGCCTCCGCTTTTTTTTGTTTATGCTTTAATGTAACCACAAATGTAGGTAGTTCAACATCAGGCATAGTGCCCCCACCTACTTGTGACATTTCCTGTTCGATCGTCATCTCATAGGAGGAATCCTGGAGTTTTGAAACAAATAATTCTGCCTTTTTTTTAATTTCCGTCGGTCTAACTAGCATATCTCGAATAACTGGTAAATCCATCAAACCACTCCCTTTTAAATAGGCAGATAAAGTGGCTTCTAATGCTGCGAATGTTAGCTTGTCTACTCGAAGAACACGAGCTAGCTGGTGTTTTTTCAACAACTGAATGTATTCCTTTTTCCCAGCAATAATGCCCGCCTGAGGACCGCCTAGAAGCTTGTCCCCACTAAAAGATACGATATCAGCGCCTTGATCAAGCACCTCGCTCACGACAGGCTCATCCCCAATACCATGCTTTCGAAAGTCATATAATACACCGCTTCCTAAATCCTCATAAAAAATAATATTTTCATGTTGGTTAGAAAGCTCAATCAAATCTTCGCTTGAAACACTTTTTGTAAAACCAATTGTTTTAAAATTACTTGTATGTACCTTCATGATCATTTTCGTGTCGTCATTTATGGCCTCTTCATAATCATAAAGATGAGTTTTATTGGTGGTCCCGACTTCCACTAGTCGGGCCCCGCTTTCCTCCATAATAGAAGAAATGCGAAAGGATCCACCAATTTCAACAAGTTGGCCTCTTGAGACAATAACGTTCTTGTCTTTTGCAAAAGCTCGTAAAATCAAGTAAACAGCTGCAGCATTATTATTGACCACCATCGCTGCTTCGGCTCCTGTTACTTCTCTGATTAGATTTTCAATAATATCATGTCGTGAGCCCCTGACTCCTTCATTGATTCTATACTCGAGGTTTGAATAGTTACCCGCAATCTCTTTGACATGCTCTATAGCAGATTGACTTAGCCTAGCTCGACCAAGGTTCGTATGCAAGATAGTTCCTGTTGCATTGATGACTCGTCGAAGAAAATATTCCCCGAAGTGATTTGCCTTTTTTTCCAGCCTTTCAAAAAGAAATGTGATCAACAATTGCTTCGTTGGTTCTTCTCCATTCCACTCATTTGCTAGTAAACAATGGCGTATGTGATCTATTTCACCCTGCACGAGCTGAGTTAATTTATCACTATCTATATCTGTTCTTTCTTTAAGTAGGAGAAATCGCGAATCCTTTTGTATCTCATGCACAGGTGGCAAAAATCTTACATACTCTTTCATTAGACGTACCTCCGATATAACATATCTCCATTATAGGATAGGGAACCAAATGATTCAAATTAGGTAGCTTGAAAACAGTTATTTGACTTTTATCTTTATCCACACCTTTTTCAGTCATGTTGAATAGGATGGTTTGAAGAACAAGTTGGAGGGCTTGTAATGACTGATGAACATAAAGAAGATCAACCTCAAGAAGAAATGCTTTTAGAAATCGAAGGAATAGAGGAATGGATGAATCAGTTTGTTATTGATCCATTTTTTGATGGAAATACAGACGGTATCCGGTTGGATTTATTCGAAACGGAATCTTCATACATTATTGAAGCAATTGTAACAGGATATAGTAAAGAAGATATCATCATAAAAGTCGTGTTAGATGGTATTCATATACATTTAAATCACTCAGGCAAGGAAACTAGTCGTTTCGTCAAACTCCCCTTCTCATTATGCAAAAAAAGGATCCATGCTTTATTTGAGCATGAAATTCTTGAAATAACTATTTATAAAAATAAGAAGAGAAAAACAAAAAAACGATACCGTACTATTGCTATAAAGTAAAAAAGGAAGCAACTTTATATTAAGTCCTTCCTTTTTTGTTTTTAAAAAATAAACCCAAACATTTATAGTTTAAAAACTTTTTTAAGAAGTCAACTGTTCAATAATTTTATTTGAATCAGGAAATTTCCCAACTTCTAGCTTGGAGAAAATTTTCTCACCATTAACAGTCACTTCAAAGGCTCCTCCTGAAGTAGGTATTAACTCCAGGCTTGTGATATCATGACGGAAATGATTAAATAGGTCCTCTGCGAAACTCGCAGCTTTTGGGGCGAAGTTTCACATCATACAAAATTCAACAGTTACTTTATAGCTCAATGCAAATGCCTCCTTTTTGAGTTTACTTATTCTTAATTTTAGTACAAGTTATGATTGGAAGCAAAAATTAGGCATTTTCAAGTGTCATCTTTGGAAATATAAAAACAAACAAGATATACTATTCATTAGGAGGTGCTCTACAATGAACAAACAAGAAGAAATTCGTCTAACCCAATATTCAACAAAAGCTGGTTGAGGATGCAAAATCGGTCCAAAAGACCTTGCGCAAGTTTTGCGTCAATTACCTAAAAGAGAATATGATCCAAACTTATTAGTTGGTCTCGATACCTCTGATGATGCCGGTGTATACAAGTTAACAGATGACATAGCCATTATCCAAACAGTTGATTTCTTTACACCAATTGTGGATGACCCATATATGTTTGGTCAAATTGCCGCCGCAAATGCGTTAAGTGATGTTTATGCTATGGGTGGCAAGCCAAAAACAGTCATGAATATTGTTGGATTTCCTATTAAGACCCTAGGACCAGATGTACTTGCTGAAATCTTAAAAGGTGCTGCTGATAAAACAAAAGAAGCAGGAGCCATCGTTGTTGGCGGACACTCCATTGATGATCAGGAGCCTAAATTCGGCTTATCCGTAACGGGTTTAATTCACCCTGATAAGATTCTTAAAAATGTTGGTGCGAAACCTGGTGATGCTCTTGTTTTAACCAAGCCTATTGGTGTTGGCATTATGACAACAGCTGTAAAAAGAAATGCTGTTACGCCTGAACAGATTCAAAAGGTGACTGACACAATGGCGAGCTTAAATAAAGCCGCTGCTGAATGCTTAGAAGGATTAAATCCGAATGCAGGAACGGATGTAACTGGATTTGGACTTTTAGGACATGCCAGTGAAATGGCAAGAGGTAGTGAAAGTAGCATAACGATTCATTTTGATCAAGTACCATTACTACAAGGAACAATCGAACTTGCAAAGCTTGGGATTATCCCTGGCGGTACCAAGTCCAATTACGAATGGCTAGAAGGTTCTGTTGTTTATAGTGATGACTTAACAGATGACGAAAGACTTATCCTATGTGATGCTGTTACTTCTGGTGGATTGCTTGTAAGCCTACCTAAGGAAGAAGCTGCACTTTATGTTCAAAGACTTCATGAGCAAGGTATTGTAGAAGCAGCCATTATCGGTGAGGTTACTGAAAAACGTGATTGTTGCTTATATGCTTCAAGATAAAAATGGAGGTCCACTCGGGCCTCTGTTTTTTTTTTTTGTTTTTCTAAGAGATAATGGGCTATTCGACAAGCGAACACTTCCTCCATTATTCATTTAATAACAAAAAGAGGGAATAAAGATACCTAAAATACAGCATCAATATTCCCTCTACTATTGGTCCCTCTTTTTTTAATATATATTCTCTAAATCGACTGCAGAAAGCTGGTCTGGTTTTCCGTCAAAAACAACTTGTCCATTTGCAATTCCTATTATTCTAGTCGCAAATTCTTTTGCAAGCCTAACATCGTGCAAGTTAATCATCATGGTGATTTGATCTTGTTCGTTTATTTCTTTTAGTATCGACATAATTTGTAGCGATGTATTTGGATCGAGACTTGCCACTGGTTCGTCACCTAGTATGATCTTTGGGTTTTGGACTAATGCTCTTGCAATAGCCACACGTTGACGTTGCCCCCCACTTAATTGACTAACACGTTGATGGGCAAACTCTTTTAAGCCAACGCGTTCTAGAGCATATAGTGCCTGTTCTTTTTCTTGTATTGTAAATCTAAGAAAAAGGCCTCGGCCCAAAGGAATGGTTCCTAAACGCCCAACCAAAACATTGGTCAAGGTCGTCAACCGTTCTATTAAATTGAAGGATTGAAAGATCATCCCAATTGAGCTTCGATACTTACGAAGCTTCTCCCCTTTGTATGAAAGAACAGGTTCACCATTCCAAAGTATTTCTCCACTCGTCGGTTCAACTAGTCGATTCATACAGCGTATTAAGGTTGATTTCCCCGCTCCACTTAGTCCAAGAACGGCAACAAATTCACCTTGCTTTATAGAAAAACTCACATTACGTAAGGCAGGTCTGCTCGTTTTTTGGTATTGTTTTTGTAATTGCTTCACTTCGAGCATTTAGATCACCCTCTTACGAATTAATGCACCAATGTAATCGACCATCATTACAAGTAGCATGATAAACAAAACCTCTGTTGCCACCATTTGATAATTGGCAATTTTAAAATCAATAAACAGCATACTTCCAATCCCGCCTCCACCTATAAAGCCAAGAATGAGTGATGCACGAATTCCGACTTCTAGGCGGTAGAAAAAGTTAGAGATAATATTGGGGATGATTTGAGGGAGTATTCCGTAAATAATAACAATAATCCTCTTTGCCCCTACAGAACGAACTGCTTCTTGTGGTCCATCTTCAGCTGCTTCAATCAATTCCGAGATGAGCTTACCTAATACTCCAATATTATGAAGAGCAATTGCTAAAACGGCAGGGAATGGACCTAATCCAAATGTTGGCACAAGTAATAGACCAAACACAATTTCTGGAACTGATCGAAAGAAATTAAGTACTCCCCTCGTACTGTTATACACCCATTTTGCTGGAGCTGTATTCCAGGCTCCTAAAAAACTTAGGGGTAAAGCAAAAAGAAGCCCTAAAAAAGTTCCGACAATAGCAATTTGAAGGGTAATAACAGATGCCTTTATCACATAATTTGTATTGGAAAAGTCTGGTGGCCACCATTGTTTTTGAAAGAAATCAATGGTTTTGCCAAAGTCAAAGAAATCCCGAAAGGAAAACTCAACGCCGACCCCACTCCATATAAGAATAGCCGCTGACAATACTGCCAACGACCACTTATTGATATTTTTCATATTTTTACACCTACTTACTTTTTTCGGCTGCTTCTTTCTTAGCTTTACGAATGCTTTCATAATCTGAGTCAGATGCTTTTGTAAATCCTGTCGCAGCAAATGCATCTAAGATTTCTTTGTCTTCAATCTTTAAAAATGCATCCTGAATCTTCGTTACTAACTCGTCATCGACAGCCTTACTAACTGCCCAAGGGTATTGGAATAACTTCTCAGACTCCCAAATCACCTTAAAGTTGTCTCCAATTTTCCCATTTGCTTTTAAAGAATTAAAAATAGCACTGTCGATGGCACCCGCATCAACCTGTTTGTTCTCAATAGCAATAGCTGTTGCGTCATGTCCACCCGTATATAATAAGTTTTTAAATTCGTGTTCATTTTGGTTCTTAAATACACCTTGCTTCATTAATTCAATGCTTGGAATTAATGAACCCGAAGTTGAATTAGGGTCACCAAATGCAAACGTTACTTCCTTACTTTTCCCCACTAAATCTTCAATTGACGTAAGTGTTGAATCTTTGTGGGTAATGATATATGAATAGTAGAAAGGCTCCCCATCTATTAACTGCGTCATGATTGCACGAGCACCGCTTTGCTCATTCGCATCAACGTATGTAGAAGGTCCAAAGTATGCCATGTTTACATCATCATAATTCATGGCTTGAACAACCGCTTGATAATCAGGGTAGACGGTGATTTCTACTGGAATATCTAATTCTGTCTCAAAATGCTTTGTAAGCTTATCCATCGCTGCTTGCATATTCCCTTCATTTAAGGAGGGGATAACACCTACAACCAATTTTTCTAGTTCAGCTGTTTCTGTACCCGTTTGTTCTTTTGTATTCTCAACCTTTTCGTTTCCTCCACAAGCAGCTAATACTAGCAAAGTAGAAATCATAAATAAAGCCCAAATCTTTTTCATCGTTAAACCTCCGTTAAATATCTTTCATTGTGCACGTACCCTATCATAATGAAAGATATTGTCTCTTGTCTAATATTCTGCTCACAAATATGTATTATATAAGTCGATATACTGCTGAATTTCTTTTTCTAGTGAATGGTGTTGCATGATGTAGTTCTTTGCTTGTAACGTTATTTTTGTTGCAAGCTCTTCATCTGTTAACACCTTAGTAGCCATTTCAAAAAATGAGGTTGAATCAGAAAAAACGAGACCTGTTTTCTCATGAGTGACGATACTCAAATTCCCTTCGTTCTCTCTTACTAAAACGGGACAAAAATTATACATGGCTTCCATGATGGCTACTGGTTGTCCTTCTGAAATGGATGTGTTAATGGTTAGGTCAGCATGTTTATATAACATATTCATTTGATGAAATGGAATGTCCTCTAAGAAATGAACCCAATTATATTGTTGACATATATCCATAACTTGATGATGTAAATCTTTTTCTATCACGACTCCAGCTATAATGAATTGTAAATCAGTAAACTTCTTTTTTAGTTCTTTTATTGCTTCCCATACGTATAAGGGGTCCTTAACTGAGCGAATACCTGCTGGCAAGAATAGGACGGGCTTCTTTGTTGGAAGAGTAAAAGATAACGGTTCGTCAAAATCCTCGAACCACACACTTTGTGGAATGATTCGAATTTCCTTCTCTGGATATATGGCCTTTACTTTTTCTTGACCATCTTTCGTAAACACAGTTATTGCTGAGGCAAGATGGATCATTTTATCCATCTCCGCCAATTGAGCAGGGTTTCCTAAGTCATGATTAATATCTGTTCCACCACTTGTTAAAATATATGGCTTACTAAGAGGTAACTCCCGGCACATATTCCACTTTGCAAATCGATACAAATGTAAAATGTGGTAAATGTCACACTCTAGGACTTTCATTTCCTTCTCTTCTGTCCATTTTTCCTCTAAGTAAGGAACGACGAAAGTCTCAATACCGGCTTGGTTTAAACCGTGTACAATTCTCTTAGTTGTCGTGGCATTTCCACGATTGCTCTTAAAATACGGGGTAAAAAAAGCGATTTTTTTACTCAATAGTATCTCTCACCCACACTCGGTTTTGATCTTGTCGTTTAGTCATTCCTAATGAATCAAATAATTCAACTAAAGGAATTAAGTATTTTCTAGACACATTGAGACTTTCTTTTGCCTCTTTTAAATCAAATGCATTTCCTGTACTTGATTTAAGTTTACTCACAGCATCAATAAGAGAAGATCTAGCAATAGCATGTTTGTCATCAATGAAATAGAGTTTACCTGTTTGGCGTAAAAAATGTTTTAATTCTTCTAGGACGTCTTTTGGAATTGCAGATTGCATGGCATATTCCTCCCAAGACTTGACGTTCAAATCATCTTTTTCAATTTCGACTAGTATGGATTCCATTCTTTTTTTCCAGTTTGAAGGAAACGAAGGCTCAAAATCCACTGTAGAAATAAACTGCTCATGCTTATGTAATTGGTCATTTTTAAGGGACTGATCAATTACATATGATACCCATTCCTTTGGTACAGTATGACTATGCAGGCCAATTAGTTCTGCTTTATTCATACCAAAACGCATCGGATAGGTTTCATGAAAATCGGTAAGCCTATTGATAAATTTTGCGAGCAAGGTTTGCTGCTCAGAGAGTAAAGTGAAGCCTTGCAGGACAGGGATTATGTCCATCGTTTCTTCTTGAATGGCTAGAAGTTGATCCTCTTTTAATGAAGTAAGCTGTACCAATTCCTTTTTATGAACATACTTTTTCTCTTTTAGTAAATCAATCACACGTTCTGCTGGCGTTCCCTCTTTTTTCTTAAGAAGCATCTCAGTTGTTTCCTCACCAAATTTGTACTTTTGACCATGAGGGTCAAGAATCCAACCTCCACCAATTGTTTCAGTTGGAGTCGGTCTCCTTAAAATAAAACGGTCACCACGTTTTGTAACGACATCTTCTTCAAGTCGAAGCTGACATAACACTTCCCCAGTCTTTCCATCAACCTCATTCCGGTCAAAAAACACGATTTTCCCCATTACTTCAGAGGTTCCTAAATGGAGTTTGATCGGTGTACGCTGCTTGATTGGAGATTTTAGGCTATCTATAAAAGATATAGAGATATCAACCGTATTGGTTACAACGAAGTTCTCCTTGTCTACTAGTACATCCCCACGTTCTATGTCTTCTTTTGTAATGTTTGAAAGATTAATAGCTACGCGCTGACCTGCTAGCGCTTTTTCAGCTGGCTTATGGTGTACTTGAAGCTGTCTTGCTTTCGTCTCTCCACGCGAAGGTAAAATCATTAGAGACTGACCCTCTATAACCATTCCTTCATATATCGTGCCTCTCACTACCGTCCCTTGCCCTTTAACTGTAAACACCTGGTCAATGGGGAGTCTGAATGTACCACTTGCATTTCTCATTTCTAATTGTGAAAGTTCTTCCTTAATTTGCTTCTTTAGAGCTTCGATCCCAGTCCCTATAAGACTGTCGACCAGGATAAACGGGGATTCAGCAAACACAGTCCCTTGTAATTGCTCCTTAATTTCTTCTTGGACTAGTTCAACAAAGTCGGCATCTACCTTATCAATTTTTGAAACAGCCACAATCCCTTTTTTGATACCAAGAAAGGATAGAATATCTAAATGCTCTTTCGTTTGAGGCATAACACCCTCATCTGCAGCCACGACTAGGATGACAAGATCAATTCCCGCGACACCCGCAATCATCTGCCGGATAAACCTCTCGTGTCCCGGCACATCAATCACAGATGCAACAAGTTCATCCCCAAGGTCTAATGGAGCAAAACCAAGCTCAATGGATATTTGTCTCTCTTTCTCTTCCTTTAGTCGATCTGTATCTACATTCGTTAACGCTTTTGTTAATGAAGTTTTTCCATGGTCAATATGACCCGCCATACCCACTGTAAAATAATGCTTCTCCACATCGTTCACTTCCTTATATTCATTGCCTATTTCACTTTACATGGATTAGCCATTTGTTTCAAGCAAGAGGAATTTGTTGTGAATCTAAAATTGTGATGATAGTTAAATATGTATCATTATTTCCCCAAATTTACACCAAAGTAGTTCTCTCTTGATTTAAGAAAAATACAGAGTTATAATGTTAAAGCACATTAAATGGGATTGAATGGGGTACTGGTGTCCCTCACAGTCTTCAAAACTGCTTGTGAGGCGCGTGTCGTCTCAGGTGGGTTCGATTCCCACACAGTCCCGCCAATTTTTTAATATATTCATCAGGATCATACATAAGCAAATCCCCTTTCGAAATATTGAAAGGGGATTTGTTCATTTCTTCTTATTTTGTACAGTGATCTCTATCTCTTTCACTTCTGCATTTGGACACCTATCACATCTTTTTGTTGTAATAAATCTTAAACAATTCGAACAATAATGTTTAATCAAGGTTCTCAGTTCCTTTTAAATCTATATATGCAGTTTTAGGAAAATAGGTACAAAAAAATATTTCTGTTCGAGCCTATTTCAATACATATGTAGCCAACGCTCGTTGGACATCATAAATATTTTTATCCTTTCTAAACTGTTTGGCGATTGGTTCAGTCGTGCTTGAGATCCATATTTTTAGTTCAGCATCTAAGTCGAATGTCCCTGCTGTTTCCACGCTAAAGTGTGTGATATTTCTATAAGGGACCGAGTGATATTCTGTTTTCTTTCCTGTGATTCCTTGTTTGTCAATTAAGATGAGGCGTTTGTCTGTGAATACGATTAAGTCACGGATTAACTTAAATGCCTTTTCAACACGTTCATTTTCGGCTACGATTAACTCCAGTTCCTTTGATACAGCTCCTAAATCTGCTTCTGAAGCATTTCCTAACAATCCATCTAAAATTCCCATCTATCATCCCGTCCTTCCTTTTATGAACACTTCTATGTTATTCCATAAAACTTATAAAAATCCTTTTCAATCAGAAGTATTGGAATAATAATCCTATTTTTAACTCACACTATGTAAAACTAGATAGGGGTGTATACAATGGGTTTAATAAATTCAATAGTAGAATGGAATACGGCTCGTCAGGAAAGACATTTGTCAAGAATGAAGGAAAGTGGTCACTGTCCGCAATGTCATGGTAGAGGATTCCACGCCTATGCTGGACATGAATATACATTTCATGGTTCTATGCTTGATTGTCCAGGCTGTGAAGGAACTGGATCTTACGAAGAATGGACATCGCTTCAATAAAGTATAATTCCATGCAAATTGCCTATACTAATCTTGATCTCTTCCGAATTCACTTTCGCTTGTTGCGGGACACTTAACCAGAACGGATATCGGAAGAGGTCCTTAACGTCAGACTCATGTCTGGCGTTATTTACGTCATGTTAACTTAAGCAATTCATTCACGAATTATCGTGATTTTTTTATTTTTGTTCTAGTTACTTGAACTTAATCCTTTTTTTAACGATAATAAGAATCATGAAGGAATAGTATAGAGGTGAAAAACGTGTTAGAAGGTTGGTTTTTATGGTTTATTCTCTTTTGGACAGTATTTTTAATTACAATGATGTCAATTGGCGGATTTTTTATGTTCCGAAAATTTTTAAAGCGATTTCCTAAAGCGGACGGGATGAGTGAGTTAGATTGGCAGGAGGTTCATATACAACAAACACGGGATCTGTGGCCAACAGACCAAAAGGCGCTACTTGAGGATTTAGTACAACCAGTTCCAGAACTATTTAGGGATATTGCTAGGCAAAAGATTGCCGGGAAAATAGGTGAACTAGCCTTACAAGAGTGTGCTCCCAAGATTACACAAGACCTCGTCATTAGGGGCTATATTTTGGCAACTCCTAAGCGAGATTACAAATTTTTAATGAAAACACTTCGAGAGAAAAAAATAGATTTTTCCTCTTATAAACAATTATTCTCATAACAAAAGCTCGGTTGTCATTAGACACCGAGCTTTTTAAATTTGCTGTATTAATTGATCATTGAGTTTCTTAAAGGATAAAAACATGGCAATTCTCCAAGGAATAATCATTCCTAAAGCTAATAAGTAAAACATACCACTTAATTCCCCAACATCGATAGACGAACTAAGAACTGATTTTAAGATAATTCGTACAAGTAATAATCCAAACAAAATAAAAATAAAGGCTTTTGAACGCTTTAAATAAATCTCATTATCTTTCACTTCAAATTGAGAGGTTTTGATTAAAAATATAGAGAAAACCATCCCCACACATATGGCTTCTAACACTTGTAATGGTGTTACATGAAAAATAGGAACTAAAAACATAAGTAATCCTGTACTCATAAATATAGGTGGTAAAATAATTTTTCTCATAGTAGCAGGTTTCTTCGCCGCTTTAATACGAATAAAAATGACGATTATAGCCATAACAATGGCAAGTATAGATGAATAAATTAGCAACTAAATCAACCCTTTTTCATTCCTTTTCGTTCTCTCAAGAACTCTATTGATATTATAACTCGATTACGAAGAAAAAAGCCATTTAAGTTTAAAGCTTAAATAGCATATAAATATTATCCGAAAACTCGCTTTATTGCCTCAAGTACTCGATTTTCTTCAAAAGGCTTGACGATAAAATCTTTTGCACCCGCTTCAATGGATTCAACGACCATCTTTTGTTGACCCATGGCAGAACACATAATTACTTTTACAGAAGGATATTCTTGCTTGATCTCTTTTAGTGCTTCTACACCATTCATTTCTGGCATTGTGATATCCATCGTAACTAAATCTGGCTGTAATTGCTTATACATTTCAACGGCTTGCTTACCGTTCTCTGCCTCGCCTACTACTTCATGATTTCCATTTATAAGAATATTGGATAGCGTCATTCTCATGAACTTCGCATCATCTACTATTAGTATCCTTGCCATTGTTCAAATCCTCCTTAAAACCTTAACCAACATTTGTACATACTATTAATTATAGCAAATACATCTATACTTAAAAAGGAGTTTACAGTATATTTTGTTAGTAGAAATAATATCACTTATGACAAAAGACCTAAAAGGATACTAGGTAGATGGAACGCATTTATTCTTGGTCCTCTGCAATAGACAATATAATGGTCATTGTTACACCGATTACAGTTACGTAGACTCCGATATCAAACAAAACTGCTGTTGCAAGATGTGACTCTCCAAGAATTGGCAAATAAAAATAACCATCTGTATGACTTAAAAATGGAGCATCAAAAATAAATGACCCCATCCCAGTGCCCACTGCAATCGCCAGTCCTAGAGCAATCAAGAAAGTGAAACTTACTCGAATGATTTTCTTTATAGGCCTCATACCGTATGTTACGTACATCAAAATGAGTGCACCGGATGTCATTAATCCACCAATAAAGCCACCACCTGGCATATTATGTCCAGATAAAAACAGATTAAATGAAAAAGCCAGTATAATAAAAACAATGATATTTGTTGTGGTCTTGAGAATTAAATCGTTTGTTTTCATTACCATTTCTCCTAACTGTCTGTCAGTAGTCTTTAAAGTATTCTACAAAACCCAGCACTTATTTGTTTAGCGCTTTAAAATCCTGTAAAACCACCAAACATATTTGAAAAGTAAATTGTAATCTTAGTCATCCAATTAAAAAATAAGAAGATACCCATTATAATCATGAGATAGCCTCCGACTTTCATAATTGTCACGTTATATTTTTTAATCCAGTTAAGTTTTCCAACAAAGAAGGATAAAATAAAGAACGGAATTGCAAATCCTAAAACATAGGCAATCATGTAAAACATGGCAGAGCCAGGGTTATTTGTTGCAAGCAAAGTTACTGACAAAAGTATAGGACCCGAACATGGTGTCCATCCTGCCGCAAATGCAAGTCCTATTAAAAATGAACCCACATAGCCAGTTGGTCTGTTTTTTAATGTTACTCTCCGATCTTTCATCAGAAACTCTGGATTTAATAAACCTACAACAACAAATCCCATTGCAATGATTAATATAGCACCTAGCTGACGAATTAAATCCTGGTAATCAGTAAAAAAAGCTCCAATAAAAGAAGAACCAAATCCAATAGCTATGAAGATAACCGAAAATCCTACTAAGAAAAATAAGGTGTGTAAAAAACTCTTTCTTTGAAGGGATGAATTTTCCGATTTCAAATCACTTACACTTACTCCCGTGATATAGGATAAAAACGCTGGATATAGCGGTAAACAGCAGGGTGAAATGAAAGAAAGAAATCCTGCACCGAATGCCAAGAATAAATTGATATCAGCCAACATGCACAACTCCTAAAAAGTATAATTTCTTCTAGTTTAACAAACTTCCACAAACTTAACCTCTAAAAACAATGACACCTTTGTGTCAAGCATACTATTTCTTACCATTCTATGCAGATTCACCTTGAAACTCTTAAAAATTAGGCTGGTGGAAAGGATTAGTTATCATTGAACGTTGAATTTGTTTCCAGTCATCTGTATAATAATTGTAAATCACCTTGGAGAGGAAGATAACCCATGGGAAAACAAGAATTACTACAACTAATAGAGAATAAGCGTCAAGAGTTGTTTCGTGTTGTTGCAATGAACGGGTTAACCTCACCTGTGACTATTGAATCTAGCAAACAATTAGATGATCTTTTAAATACATATGACCGTCTTCATTCATACATGATTTTAAAATAAGAAGAGCCTCTATTTTTGGAGGCTCTTCTACTTTATAAAACATTAGTATGAGCTGCCTGGTTTTGTAATAAGTACATTTTATAGTAAAGCCCTCGTATTTCAAGGAGTTCCTGATGTGTCCCTCTTTCAATAATTTCACCCTGTTGTAAAACTAGAATTTGGTTAGCATCTTGGATGGTGGAAAGACGGTGTGCAATCGCGATAGTCGTTCTTCCTTTTCGCATTTTTGCCAATGCTTCTTGGATATATCCTTCTGTCTCAGTATCTATGTTGGCTGTTGCCTCATCTAAAACTAACACTTTAGGATTGGTAGCAATAGTTCTAGCGAAAGCAATGAGTTGGCGTTGCCCACTTGAAAAAGTGGTTCCTCGCTCGGTTACTTCATGCTCATACTGATCTGGCAATTTTTCAATAAATTGATTGGCTTGGACAAATTTTGCTGCGTCCATTATATCTTCTTCACTCATATGCTCGGCATAAAGCTGGATATTCTTTTTTATAGAGCCGGCAAATAGGAAAGGATCCTGGAGAACTAGACCTATTTTCTTTCGCAGCTCCTTGTCCTGGTATTCTTTTAATGAAATACCATCAATTAATATTTCTCCTCTTTCAACCTCGTAAAATCTCATGAACAAATTGATAATAGAGCTCTTTCCACTTCCTGTATGACCAACTAAAGCAACGGTTTCACCAGGCTTTGCAGTAAAAGATATTTTTTTTAGAACATCACGGCTTCCATCGTATGAAAAGCTTACATCTCGAAACTCAATTTCACCTTGTGTAATGAAATGATCATTTGATCCAATCGCTTGTGGTGCGATCTCTTTATTGTCTAATAATTCAAAAACACGTGTAGAAGAAACGATGGCTTGCTGATACATAGAAAGCCTCATCATCATCTGGTTCACTGGCTCAAAGAAACGATCTAAATAACTCACAAACGCATAGAGAACACCAATTTCAATTGGACTAGTAAAGGATGAAATTCCAAAAAAGCTAAGTACCACTATTAATGCACAAACATACACAAAGTCCATCGCGGGACGAAGTAGTAAACCGTCTAGTTTAATATTCTTTACACCTGCTACATAATGTCCTTCATTAATTTCAGAGAATTCTTTTCTCAATCTTTTTTCTTGTCTAAAGACTTGAATAATCGCCATTCCTTGCAAGGACTCATTCAACTTTGCATTTAGTTGACTCAGTTTTTCTCTCATATCATGAAAATAAATAGAACTATATCTTCTGTAAAGTGTCATGATGTAAAAAATAATGGGTATGAGCCCTAAACAGAAGAGGGCTAGTTTCACATTTAATAAGAACATAGCAATAAATATACCAATTAGGAAAAAGATGTTTTGTACAAAGACTGATAAAACACTTGTAAAAAACTCTTTAATTGATTCTGTATCATTGGTCACTCTTGAAACAAGACTTCCACCTGGTGTTTTATCGAAGAATTTCAACCCGAGTTTTTGAACCTTTGAAAAAACATCAATCCTAAGTTGCTGAATGATCTTCAAGGCAACCTTTTGAAATAAAAACAACTGAAAATACATGATAAACACTTTCGATACATGTATAAATACATAAAATATCGCTAAGTATAGGATCGGCTGAAACGGAAAATAATTCTCAACTAAATAATCGTCGATAAAAACCTTTACTAGATACGGCCCTAGGATTTCACCTATTGTTCCTAGTATTAATAGGATAAAGGCAATAATTAAAGTTTTTTTATGAATAATACTATAGGATATAAGGCGCCATAACACCTTTCTTTGCTCTTTTGATTGTGCTTTATTTGACTTTATATTTACTTCCATACTGTTATCCTCCATGCTCCACAAGAGATTCAAGCTTTTGACGCTGGTACATTTCTTTATACCAACCCTCTTGGTTCATTAGTTCTTCATGTGAACCACGCTGTGAAATTCGTCCGTTCTCAAGCACAATGAGTAGATTCGCGTGCTCAATTGCACTTAGTCGATGAGAGGTAATGATTGTCGTTTTCCCACTACGTTGTTGCTTTAATGAAGATAATATGGCTTCTTCTGTTTTAGCATCTACTGCTGATAAAGAATCGTCTAATAACAGCACCTCTGGATTTACTAGCAACGCTCGAGCAATAGATATCCTTTGCCTTTGTCCCCCAGAAAGGGACACTCCGCGTTCACCAACAATTGTCTCATATCCATTTGTAAATTGGAGAACATCCTCATGAATATGAGCCGCTCTCGCTGCTTCCATCACTTCAGATATAGTTGAACTTGGTGCGCCAAAAGCTATATTATCAGCCACAGTCGTAGAAAACAGGAAATGATCCTGTGGTACATACCCAATAGAAGATCTCAGAGCATCGCGTTCGTATTGATTTATCGCATGCTCCCCTAGTGTTATATGTCCTACATATCCTTCACTCTCCCTAATTAACAGTTTTAATAAGGTTGTTTTCCCTGCACCAGTCTTACCAACGATCCCCATAGTTTGACCTTGTTTAAGTGTAAAGGAAATATCCTGTAGTATCGGTTCATCACTTGTTGGATAAGTAAATGACTTAATAGCAAAGACTATATCTCCTGTTGGGGCTTTGCTAATAGCTCCTTCAACATCCATAATATCCTCGTTTTCCGCGAGTAACTCTTGTACACGGTCATAAGAGGCTCTTCCACGCTCTACTATATTAAACAGCCACCCAAATGCTAGCATTGGCCAAATGAGTAACCCTAAATAGGTCGTAAATGAGATGAGTTCACCAATTGAAAGCTCGTCAGTATTTACATATCTTGCACCAAACACAATCGCAAGTATAAAGGAAATTCCTACAATAAATGAAATAGTCGGATCAAACAAAGCATCAATTTTTGCGACAGATACGTTTTTTTCAACTACATCCTTTGATTCCTGAATGAAAGACTCAGTATCCTCTTTCTCTTGGCCAAACGTTTTAATGACTTTGATTCCACTTATACTTTCTTGGACCTTATCATTTAAAGAAGAAAAGGCTTCCTGTGCTTTATGAAAGCGCGCATGTAACAATGTCCCGTAATAATTCGTAAGTATAGCCATAAAAGGCATCGGGATTAAACAAATCAACGTCAGCTTCCAGCTAATTGTTACGGCCATCGTAATTATAACGAAACCTCCCGTAATCAATGAATCTACCAATGTTAAAATACCTACACCAGCCGTTTGCTGGATTGCCTGCAAATCGTTGGTAGAGTGGGCCATTAAATCGCCAATTCTCCGTCTTTGATAAAAGGTTTGAGACATCTTTGTGAAGTGCTCATATAAATGATTCCGAAGTAAACGAGCTAAGCGAACAGATGCACCAAATATCATGATTCTCCATGCATAACGGAGTAAATAAATTGTTACAGCCATAGCTAATAAAGCCCCTGCCAGTTGTAACAGCTTGTCTTTAGTCAACGTTTCATTATTAATAAGGTCGACCACAATACCTATGACTTTGGGTGGCACTAATTCTAGCAATCCCACAAAAGCTAATAAAATAATTCCAAAACCATACGATTTTTTCTCTTGCTTAAAAAACCACCATAAGTCCTTAAAAACACTCATGTATTCACCATCCTAGTAGCATATCGAAGATTAGTTTAGCACAATTTAATTTTAATAGGTGTGAAAAAAATCAAAATAATCTAGATTTTTAGAAAAAAAAGAAGCCAGATGGCTCCTTCCTCTAGACTATTGAATACTCTTCTACAATTTCTTTAATTTTCTCAGTTACCATGTGCAATCCCTCTTCAAGAGATTCAATAAAAATAGGATGAATGGGAGTGATATATTTTTCAAAAGCATAACCATACCTAGGATCGTAATAATTCTTTAGGAGTAATTCAACAATAGAATGATAATCACCAATCTCTAACAAGGACAATATATTAGTAAAAGTGTCGATTGAAAGTCGCTTTTTTAAACGATGGATTGCCTCTATAAATTGTTCACTATTCTCTTCCAGACGATACGTATCACATATTGTCTTTGCTCGATCTTCCAGGGTCATATCAAGGTGAATTCTAATTCCCTTTTCTTTTCCTATCATCAGAAAATCTGGAAGATTGACATTCCCAATCCGTTTACTTTCTGCTTCTATAACATAGTATGGAAATTTTCGAAGCTCAGTTAAACGGGTATACAGTAAGCTTTCAAATTCCTTTTGGCTTCTAGGATGCAATCCGATATGACCAAAGATTGACCCACGATGACCAGCCAACAACTCAAGGTCAATGACTGGGTAGCCTTTTTTCTGCAATTCAATCAGAATATCTGTTTTTTTCGTTCCAGTTAGTCCTTCGAGCACGATATACTTTTTTGATTGATGTAAGGAGGCTTCTAGCTCTTCCGTAATTAACCTACGGTATGCACGAACCCCTCCCTCTAGCTGAATAGTAGGAATATCAAGCATCCCCATAACCGATACTATCGACCTACTTCTCATTCCACCACGCCAGCAGTAGACGATTATTGGTTTACCTTCTGAAGCTCGGCTTAGTTCCTTCACTTCTTCGTAGAGGGCTGGCAGCTTATTTGAAAGAATCGCTACACCACGTTCTTTTGCAAACTCGTTTCCTTTTTGCTTATAAATCGTGCCAACTTCAGCACGTTCTTCATCTGAAAAAATAGGCAAATTGATCGCACCTGGTATGTGGAATTCACGATATTCACTCGGTGAGCGCACGTCAATAATAGAACAGGTACTTTGGATTAGCTGTTTGATTTCTATTTTAGGTACTGTAAGTTTTACTTCCAAATTTGCTTCATTCCTTTTAGTGTTAATTACTCCTAGTATACACGAAACGTTCAAACAAAAGAAAAGCACCCATTTAGCATGAGTGCTTGTCCAACATTTATTTAACTTTGCTGTTCATTGATTTCATCATTTGGTTGATCTTCTTTTGCGAAGGCTTTTGCCCCATTTGCATCATCATCGCTCTTAACATTTGTTCATTGATTGGTGGATTCTTTTTTAAATAACTCATCATGTATCGACGTGCTATGAAAAATCCTAGTGCTACCCCAGCAACTAGAGCTATAACTATAAGGACAATAGCTATCCATATATGCATCATGTTTTTCTTCCTCCTTCAAGCTGTCTATTTAACAGTTTACTAAAACCAAATCTATTATACAATATTGAAAGTATGAATTACACAAATTTTCGTTGCTTAATCGGGGTTAGCCAACCAAATCTCATCTGGTTCGTGTCAACGGCTAAAAACCTTGAATCCCATTTACGCAAAAGTTCAAAGAAGGTCATCTCAGCTTCATATTCACCTGTTCCTACTAATGTTAAATGCTGTTCACTTACATGTAAAGTAGCTTTGCTTTTGTTCTTATTTGCTTGAAAGATATGTAATTCCTCTATAAAACGATAATTTGTTTTTGTTTTCATCTCATTTTGAATAAATTGATTTATATGGAGAACTGGTATTGGTTTTGTGACATAGTTTACTTGTTTATTTAAAATGGGTCTTAACTCACCAATTGCAGAAGTATATTCTTCAAATAGATGATAAAACATTTTTTCTCGACCAAAATAATGGTGAGCAAACTCTTCTTCAATCCAGTAAATGGTATACTCTCTCATTTGTCTTCCCCCTATTTAAAACAAGCCTAAACTTTAATAAGTATCCATCATTATATCAGATGAATACTGAAAATTATGTCTATTCTTGTTACTAGGAGTGACTATTTTTGTCGAAAAAGTCCCTTATCCAATCGATAAGAGACTTTAAGGTAATTAATTGTTAAGTAAAGCTTTTGTGCGAGCAACAACGTTATCAACTGAGAAACCATATTCTTTCATGACAATTTCTCCTGGAGCTGATGCACCAAATGTATGAATTCCGATAACATCACCTTCGTCCCCTGTATAACGTTCCCATCCAAGAGGGGATGCCATCTCAATACCAATACGTTTTTTTACATTTTTTGGAATGACGGATTCTTTGTATTGTGCGGATTGTTGTTCAAATCTGTACCATGAAGGCATACTGACGACAGAAACAGCAATACCTTCTTTTTCAAGAACCTTCTGTGCTTCTACAGCTAATTGTACTTCGGACCCTGTGGCTAGCAAAAGTACATCAGGAGTCTCTTTTGCTGAAGGTGAGACAACATATGCCCCCTTTTTAACTCCTTCATACCCAAGCTCTTTAGTAGAATCTTGTGTCAGTAAGTTCTGCCTCGTTAAAATTAATGCAGTAGGAGTACTCGTTGATTCTATCGCAAGCTTCCAAGCAGCAGCAGTCTCATTTCCATCTGCTGGACGAATTACATCTAATCCCGGCATCGCACGTAAAGAAGGTAGCTGTTCAATTGGCTCATGTGTAGGTCCGTCTTCTCCAACGGCGATACTATCATGCGTAAATACGTACGTTACAGGTAATTGCATCAATGCAGCTAATCGAATGGCTGGACGTAAATAATCAGAAAATACGAAGAATGTACCTCCAAAGACCTTCACTCCACCATGAAGTGCCATTCCATTTAACGCTGCACCCATTGCAAACTCACGTACACCAAACCAAATATTTCGTCCACTATAATCTTCATGAGTAAAGTCTGGCGATCCTTTAATCATTGTTTTATTTGACCCTGCTAAGTCTGCGGAGCCTCCAAAGAAGAACGGAACACCTTTAGCAATTGCATTTAAGGTTTCACCAGAAGAAGCACGACTAGCTAAGCTTTTACCTGCCTCGTAAACCGGAATATCTTTGTCCCATCCATCAGGAAGTTCACCGTGAATTGCTGACTTAAGCTCGGAAGCGAGACTAGGGTGAGTTTGTTCATATCTAATAAATAATTGATTCCACTCTTCTTCTGTTTTCAACCCTTTTTTTACAACTGTTTCATTAAAATGTTCGTAAACTTCTTTTGGGACATGGAAATCCTCTGTAAACGTCCACTTATAGGCTTCTTTCGTTAACTTTGTTTCTTCTGCCCCAAGAGGTTGACCATGAACATCTGATGTACCTGACATATTTGGAGACCCGTATCCTATTGTTGTCTTAACTTCAATTAGCGTCGGACGATCTTTATCATTTTTCGCATCAGCAAGTGCACGATTAAGTTCTTCAAGATCATTTCCATCTTCAACCCGAATAACCTGCCATCCATAAGCCACAAATCGTCCTTGTACACTTTCACTAAAAGCACGATCAAGATCACCATCTAAAGAGATATCATTCGAATCATACAGTACAACAAGCTTTCCTAGACGAAGATGAGCAGCTAATGATGCAGCCTCAGCTGAGACTCCTTCCATTAAATCACCATCTCCACAAATAGAGTATGTATGGTGGTCAACTATTTCAAAGCCCTCTTGATTATACTTTCCGGCCATATGACGTTCTGCCATGGCCATACCAACAGCCATGGCTATCCCTTGTCCTAGTGGTCCAGTTGTGGCATCAACGCCTGGTGTATGTCTATACTCAGGGTGACCTGGAGTCTTACTCCCCCACTGTCGGAAGTTTTTTATATCATCTATGGACAAATCATATCCAGAAATGTGCAATAAGCTATAAAGTAGCATAGATCCATGACCAGCCGATAATACAAAGCGATCTCGATTAAACCATTCATGGTTTTTGGGGTTATGATTCATGAATTTCGTCCATAGTGTGTATGCCATTGGAGCAGCACCCATTGGCATTCCAGGATGGCCTGAATTTGCTCTATCAATTGCATCAATTGAAAGTGTTCTTATTGCATCAACAGATAATTTAGCGATATTTTCCATTTAATGTATCAACCTTTCTTTTTTAAAGTATATAAGTGTAATTTATTGAATTATGTATAAACTAGCTTAACTTGTAACGATTATTTAGACAACTAGAATCCGTAAGTCTAATGTAATTTTTTCCTTTGATCTTTACTCTGTCTCAACTTTTTTGGAGTCACATCATTTCCATTTGGGTCAACAACTTTTATAGCATGTAAATGCTCAACCATCTGTCCTCGAAAGGTTTTAATATATTCTACTCTAAGCAGTTTTTGTTCGCTCTTTTCTTCTTCAGTTAATCCAATTTCTTTTGCTTTTTTTGAAAGATGATTAATTCTTGCCATTTTTTCCTGTGATAACATCGTTAGTATACTCCTTTGCTACTGACTTAAACATAATCGTATAATACAAGAAGAACCTGCTTGTATCAAGCAGGTTACTCTAATTCCTTCATATATTCTTTATAACGCCTATGTATAGTAGCCTTTGAAGTAAGGTAACCAAGACCTTTTAATGTTACAGCAATCTCAGAGAATGTTAAATCATTTGCTCTAAGTCTTATTATTTCCTCTACGGGTAAATCTAACTTCCCCCTTCCAGGGCCTCCTTTGTGATTTGTAAAGTTATTGGAAGGTGTATACCCATGATCCATCGCTCGTTTCACGCCTCGCTTAATTTTAAGATTTTGTATGGTCCGTTGAAACTCCTCAACTACAGATACAATATTTAATACCATTGAATCCCCTGCAGATAATTCTATTTCACCATCGTTAATAGCAGTGTACACTTTAATATTCTCTTTAAAAAAAAGGTGGAATAGAGCAAGCTTTGCATTTCCACGACCGAGTCTAGTTTCATCTTGGATGAGTAGTACATTTATATCCTTTACTTTAATTAGCTCCATTATTTCTAAAATTCCGTCCCGGTCAACATCGTAACCACTTGCCTTTTCTTTTATGGAACGAATAATTAGAAAGTTGTTTTTAGCTGCTGATTTTATGAGCTCTTCTTCTTGTCTGTTTAATGAAGATTCTTGTGATTCTTTAGTGGTACTAACTCTAGAGTAGATTACGGCATTCATTCTATTATAATTCTCCATCTGCAACTAAAATCATAGAATCTTCTATGTTATGTTTCTTTACCGGTATCTTGATCTTTAATCCTGCCTTCACTTCGTCAGCATTGATTCTATTTTCATATTCAACCCAGTGAATGAATTGTGCATATGTTAAGGAATGCTGCGATGCGTATTTTTCTGCCAAATCCCAGATTGTGTCATTTGTTGAAACCTCAATTTGTACATATTGATCATTTTTTGCATCACCTGATAAATAAGCAAAGAAAAACACAACTAGAATTGAAAGAATAAATGCTATGTAAAAAGATAGATTCATAAGTTTGATTTTCATTAATAACCCTCCGCACTAGAATATTTGTTCGCCTTTAGTATAATGATATTACGAACAAGTGTTTTAGTCAAGTGGTTTTTTCGAACTTATGTTTGTGTATTTTTTTGGTACATGTTATAATGAATGTAATAATATGGAGACAAAGAGGTGTTTACTAATGATGAAGAAACTATCAAAACGTCAGCATGATATCCTAGAGTTTATTAAAAAGGAAGTAAAACTAAAAGGTTATCCACCTTCCGTTCGTGAAATTGGTGAAGCGGTAGGATTAGCTTCAAGTTCAACTGTTCACGGTCATTTAGCAAGATTAGAGAGTAAAGGTTTAATAAGACGTGATCCTACTAAACCAAGAGCTATTGAAATATTGGATCAGGGGGTTGTTCAGCCTTCTTATAGCGGTTCAATTATTAATGTTCCAATCGTAGGAAAAGTAACCGCTGGTCAGCCAATTACTGCCATTGAAAACGTAGACGACTATTTCCCTATTCCTGATCGTTACGTTTCACCAGATGATAATGTATTCATGCTTGAGATAATGGGAGATAGCATGATAGAAGCAGGCATCTTCGATGGAGACCTTGTTCTTGTTCGCCAGCAAAGCACTGCAAACAATGGAGACATTGTCGTTGCGATGACTGATGAGGATGAAGCAACGGTTAAGCGATTCTTTAAAGAAAAGGACTATTTCCGCTTACAGCCTGAGAACTCTACGCTTGAGCCGATCATTCTTAAAGAAGTATCAATCCTAGGAAAAGTAATTGGTGTTTACCGGACTCTTCATTAAGGGGTATGACGGTCAGAGAAGCTTCAAGCAGATAGTATATCATATCTATTACCTTAAAAAGTCTTGGCTACCTAGCCTAGACTTTTTTGTTCCCCCTTATCTTACCCTACTTTTAGTGCAGACTCTCTCATTCACTAATACATGTCATGTCACTATTTCCAACTAACTCCTATTCACTTCTACAATTCTCATATGTTACTATAAACATAGGGAAATTTTACGAAAGTAAGAGACGCAAAGCAACAGACCTAAAGCATATTGCCATGGTAGCCGAGCTGCACTTTGTTAGTAGAGTTGTAAATATCCCTTTCCTAATTTGCCTATAACATTAGTGAAAGGAATCAAAATGAATAAAACCGTACTTATTGCAGATGATTCCTTGTTTATGAGGACCAGGATTAAAAGTATTTTAGAGCGAAATGGATACGTAATTATATCGGAAGCCTCAAATGGTGAAGAAGCATTTGAAAAATACAAGTTACATCATCCTGACATTCTTCTTTTAGACATTTCGATGCCTAAGATTAATGGCTTACAGGCACTAAAGCAAATTATCCATTATCATTCAGATGCAGTCGTTATTATGTTCTCTGCTTTGGGTCAAAAAACTTTAATTATTGATGCGTTGCAGGCAGGTGCCAAGGATTTTATCGTGAAACCGAATTTCGAACAAATTATTCCTGTGTTAAATAAATTTAATTAAGAGACTATTAGCATCTCAATTTGAGATGCATTTTTTTGTTTCTAATGCGACTCAGTCTATTCCAATCAAATTTAATTATCTAAAATCCATTGCTGTCCAGTTCGAAAATGTCCCCTTATTCATATTCTATAATACCTCGTTAAAAGGTGGTGAGAATATGGGATACAATGGTGGAAATGGAAGTGGCTTTGCTTTGATTGTTGTTTTATTCATCCTTTTAATAATAATTGGAGCTTCTTATGCTGGAGGCGGTTACTAATACGGAACCGGTTCATTTAAACACAGATTAAAGTTAAATATCCGTAATGGCTTATGAAACTCCTGGGAGCACTTGCACCGGTGCTCCTTACACATATATATATATCTTCAGATATAAAATAGCCTTACTACCTAATTCGGTAGTAAGGCTATTTTTTATCTTTATTAATAAATCGACATATACTGTTCGCGTTCCCAAGGGTGAACTTGAGTGCGGAACATATCCCACTCAATCTCTTTTGATTCAATAAAGTGGTCCAATAAATGTGCCCCTAATGCGGATTTGATGATTTCATCCGTTTTTAAGTTTTCAAGAGCATGGAAAAGGGTAGCTGGGAGATCAATAATTCCATTTGCTAGACGCTCTTCTTTATTCATGACATAGATGTTACGATCTATTGCCTTTGGTGGTTGAATCTTGTTTTTAATTCCATCAAGACCGGCAGCAAGTAAAACAGCCATTGCCAAGTAAGGGTTAGCAGCAGGGTCTACACTACGAACCTCAACACGTGTACTTAAGCCACGTGAAGAAGGAATGCGGATTAATGGACTTCTGTTACGAGCAGACCAAGCAACATAACATGGTGCTTCATAGCCAGGAACTAAACGCTTATACGAGTTTACTGTTGGATTAGTAACTGCCGTGAAATTAGGTGCATGCTTTAGAATACCTGCAATAAAGTAACGAGCGTCATCACTTAATTGCAATTCTCCATTCGGGTCAAAGAACGAGTTTACTCCATTTTTAAATAGTGAAACGTTTGCATGCATTCCAGAACCATTTACTCCAAATAGAGGTTTAGGCATGAATGTTGCATGTAATCCGTGCTTACGAGCAATTGTTTTTACTACTAATTTGAACGTTTGTATATCATCACATGCTCTAAGTGCATTTGCATATTTAAAATCAATTTCGTGTTGACCTGGTGCTACTTCATGGTGAGAAGCTTCCACTTCGAAGCCCATTTCTTCAAGTTCTAGTACGATATCACGACGGCAGTTTTCACCTAGATCAGTTGGTGCTAAGTCGAAATAACCACCTGCATCATTTAGTTCTAGAGTTGGTTCACCCTTTTCATCTAATTTAAACAAGAAGAATTCAGGCTCTGGCCCTAAGTTGAAATCTGTATATCCTAGCTCTTCCATTTCTTTAAGCACACGCTTTAGGTTATTACGAGGATCTCCTTCAAATGGAGTACCATCTGGATTATATACGGCACAAATTAATCTAGCCACTTTTCCTTTTTCCGCTGTCCAAGGGAATACAACCCACGTGTCTAAGTCAGGATATAAGTACATATCAGATTCTTCAATTCGGACAAATCCTTCAATAGAAGATCCGTCAAACATCATTTTATTATCTAATGCTTTTTCAAGCTGACTAACAGGTATTTCCACGTTTTTAATGATTCCAAGTAAGTCTGTAAATTGCAAACGAATATACTTTACATTTTCTTCCTTTGTAATACGAAAAATATCATCTCTTGTAAATCTTGTCATATTAATTTCCTCCTCGTTTATGAACCACTATCTCTAATGAAAAAATCTCGACATATCACCTTGTTGCCTCAAGGGTGTACGATTAAATCGTCCAGCCTGAATGAGCTCTGCCTTTAATAGCTTACGAAGTTCCACATCACTTAATTCCTTATGAACAACCTCAACACGAGAATCTTCTTGACTTTCCAGCTGCATCACAACTTGTAGAACCTTTTTAATTCCCGCCATATTGACGCCTTGATCAATCAATTCCTTAATCTCAAGCAGTCTATCAACATCATTAAAGGAATATAATCGACGGTTACCTTCTGTTCTAGCAGGTTGCACTAACCCATGCTCTTCGTAATACCGGATTTGACGAGCAGACAACTCAGTCAAGTTCATAACGATCCCTATTGGGAATAAAGGCATATTACGACGTATGTTGTCACTCACTTCAAACCCTCCTTATGTTTCATACTGCTATTATATTCAATGTAAGATAAAGTGTCAAGTCTATGTTAGGTTTTATCACATGTAAATATATAAATGCATTTACTAATTGATTGAACCTCATTAAGGTTGATCGTAATTTCACCTTAACTTCTTTAGATTCTTATGTTATTACAACTCTAGGTGCTACTGAAATAAGGATTATAAAAGATAATATGATTATCCGTTTCGTTTAACTCAGAACGAAATTCTCCGACACCAATTGTTTTTAAGAAAAGGTCAAATATGTGTCTATTTGGGATTTTCTATAGAAAATCTGTTTTCGAAAAACTTTGTTGCTTTTTAGAATAGGGGTTGATTTAAGGGTTGCCTGACCACTTTTTAGAAAGAAAAACACCAACACGACTACTTATTCTGAGCTAGTGGGATAATCAGTAAAGATAATTGTAATTACATCCTCGATAATTTTAGAGAAGAAGAGGTGAAAATCTTCACTAGAAAATTACTGGTACTATGCGAAAAGGCAACCAACATGCATTCTAAAATGATTGCAGTTGGTGATTAATTTGCGTAGTTAGCACTCCCCTATTGTTTAGTGGATATCAGCAAGGATAATGAATCGGAGCATGAGGATATCGTTCTTTAAAGTAATTGAGCACTGGTTCTAAAAATTCAACCATTCCAATTTTGAAAAAGCAATAAAACGTAAATCAATCATGATAGAGTTTGGAGACTAAAAGTGAAAGTAAACAATCCCATCTTAGTAAAATGGGATTGTTTTTTATTCTTGAAATGACTAGAAATACATTTCATTTCATATTGGGGTTTAGCCGAGATACATGTAATTTTGGGCCACAGACTGTATTTTATTTCCAATTATATACTTTTCTTTTTTTTGTAAAAGTATTTGGTAATCATTTTGGTGAATACTTTTGGGAATTGATAAATCGTACTGTAACAAGGTGTAGTCTGGTACGTTTTTTTATTATAAAAAATAAAATATACCCTAATTGAACAAAGAGACGGAATGTGAGAACTAGTGATAGTGTTTCAAGGTCGTTAACCATCCTTAATGCATCCGTTTTCTTTTTACTGATTGAGTATTAATAAAAAAGGTTCCTCAGTAATTTAACCTATACTGAGAAACCTTTTTAGTTTGACTAAGTTACCCTAGACAAAAAACTGTTCTTCAATCATTCTAGCTGACGCCAAGAATGCTATTCTTTGCTTTTTTTCATATTACTGATTGTATTCAATTTTTTTATAGACGAATCGTAAAGGGTATCTTTACTAAAAATCAAGCTCTCTCTTTTACAAAAATCAATAAAATCTCTATAACCCTTAAAGATTGAATCTAATAACTCCTCTTTTGGTATACTTGGTGACCTTGTTACTTTATTAGAAAATAGCAGATCCTTTATTTCGAAATAAAATTGATGATCTTGGTCTTTTTTAAGGACGAACACGTCACTAGGATAATCTAAAAGGGTAATAGTATACTCATCTTGCGCTGCTTGATCTTTAACAATGTAAGATAAATCGGCCCACGTCTCCAATAAATCTCCCGTTTCATATTGATCGGATAGAATACTTTGCTGATCATACGTAATCTTAACATAGCCAGGAAAATACTCATTCTCTTCGTAATCTAATACCTTTTGGGCAGCTATTTCTGCTAAGGGATGGTCAATAGGTAAAAATTCAATTTCTTCCTTCGTTAAATAACCTAGCTCTGGAATATAATTAGAAACATAACTTTTTAATTCTAAGCCTTTTTTCATATTATTTCCCCTTTTTACTTAAACAGGGTAGGCACTACTAACATAACCTTCACTGCTAATTCTCACTTCGTATTTAATACCATTTACAGTCCAGCGAACATTTACCCCTTTTCCTTTTTTCAAACTACTGTTAATAGTCGTTTTGTTCTTTCTTATAACGGTCATAACAATGTTTTTAATATCACTAACCCTTAAGCTAGGGTCGAACATACTTTTACCTTTGGAACCAGTCCAGTATGAAGGATGATGATTTTTTATAATATGTTGCATTTTTGCTTTAGTAAAATACACTTTTTTACTTCCCACATTTATAGTCGCATTCGCGAAATTTACTGTAGCTTTTTTTGCAGCATTACCACTAACAGCCTTAAAAGTTCTGGAACCAATTTTCAATATTGCTTTTTTTCCAATGTATTGAATTGCGGCTCTAGCTACAGCAGCTCCAATAAAGTATACAAGCACCGGATTATGTCCATCAGGATCCACATATATTACTGGATTATTCTTAGTATAGGTATATAAATTTAAAGATTGTGACTCCTCCTCAAATCCGTGGAATGTATCTCTCGTAATGAACCTGCCATCTTCCGAATCATAATAACGAGCCATCAAATAATATAATTTTGTTGCTTCATCATATCGGTAACCGGCATAACGATATGGGTTGGCCGATGCCATAGTACCAGTTTGAGAAATAATATTCCCCCAGGCATCATATTGATACTCTGCAACAACAGCGCCGTTACCATCAGTTAGGGCGGTGACATCTCCATGTCCATTTACATGATAATAGTACGTTTTTCCACCTTTGGTCATCGTCACCGGATTACCGTTGGCATCCAAAGTGTATTCTGCAACAATAGCATTATTTGCATTAGTTTCAGAGATAACCTTATGTCCATTGTAATGGAAGTAGATTGTTTCACTAGATGTGCTTATGCTTGTACGTTTACCCTCATGGTCATAGGTAAACTTCGCGAGGGAAACACCGGTTTTGTCCTTTACTTCAATGAGTTGGTTTTCCTCATTATAAACGTACGTTTTTTCCCCATCATTAATAAGGTTGCCGTTCTGATCATGCGTATACGCCTGTCCGTTAACACTTGTTAACTCGTTACCAGCATTATACGTATAAGTGGTTGTTGTAGTGGTCGCACCTTTTGTGACAGTTTTCTTCGTACGATTACCGACCATATCGTATTCATAGTTAATAATTGTTCCGTCCGTTAACGTTTCTTTAGTTAACTGGTTCAGAGCATCATATTCATACGAAACCGTACCGTCACTCGTTACTATACTTGTCTGGTTCCCGTTGGCATCATAGCTGTACTTGTACGAATCCAAAAGAGTTCCGTCTTTCTTGTAGTTTTTCAACTCGCCTAACCTGTTCACGTCATCGTAGTTTTGCGCGGTATAGGTGTTGTTTGCCCGATTGACAGAAGTCATGTTTCCACGCTCATCATAGACAAACTTCGCCTGGTTGTTCCCATTTCTCGCTAATGCAATCAACTGATTAATTTCGTTGTATGCTAATTCTGTTGAAACTGTTGTTGTTCCGGCCGTGAATTTCACAGAATTCAGATTATCGTTCGGGTCATAACCAAATTCGTTTTTCGCTGATCCTTTATCTTCTTGTATTAAACGGTTATTTTTATCGTTTGTGAATGTGGTTTGTTTACCAGATGCGTCAATGACGGAAGTAAGATTCTCGTTCGCATCATAACCGTATTCCCATTTTTTTGTGCCGTTCACAGACGTGCTGATCAGGCGGTTAAGTGCATCATACGTACTTGAAATAGAATCACCTTCTGGAAACACAATCTTTGTCTCGTTTCCATTACGGTCGTACTCAAACTGAATGACCTTGTTTAACGGATTCGTAATTTTCGATACGAGGTTAAACTCGTTGTAATCGTATTTCGTTACATTTTGTTTGACATCCGTTACCGTTGTACGGTTTCCGTTCCCATCATAACTATACGTCGTGATACCAAGCTTTGCATCCGTTACTTTTGTCAACAAATTACGGGAATCGTACGTATAAGAAGTCGCTTGGCCTTTCCCATCCTTAACGCTAGTCTGGTTGCCTACAGCATCATAACCGAACGTTGCGGTATTTCCAACTGGGTCTTTGATACTTGTTACGTAGTTGCCACCGGAATCATACGTATTGAACGTGTGGGAAGCCCCTAGTTCAAGTCGCATCGCATCAAACCAAGCTGTTCCGGTTTGATTCCAATAATAGTAATATACGTCGATAGAGTTAAAGGCTTTTTTCGGTTTCACTTCTGCAGCCACATGTTGCCAATCAGACTCTGTCTTACTGAAATCATTGGCATAATCCCAATCAACAGTCCCATCAGTATAGTTAATCGCTACTTGTAAATTATAGTAGCCGCCGTTCAGATCGGCACCGACCTGTTTAGACCAACCGGAAAGTGTTAATTTTGTATTTTGATCCCCAGAAATATTGATACGTTGTTTGATCGATTTATTCTTCCCGGCCTCACCAGTCATCTGGAAGGAAGATTTGCCAATATAAACGTTGTCATCACCCTCGTTTACGTTTTGAACAACTTTATCATTTACAGACAGATTACTGCTTGTATCCCAGTTAACAGGTTTTCCATCTTGGAATCTTTCAAAACTTGAGTTTTCAACCAGGTTATAAGCAGAAAGTGTTGTTCCTTTTTCCAATTGAACACCGTCAAAATAAGCAGTCCCTGTTCCTGCGTTGAGACCAACTGCTACTGTAATTTTTGTAGTTCCTTCTGGTACAGAATCAATTAAAGCTTGGAGCCGTGTCCAATCATTAGTACCTTTAATCTCAGAAGAATATACTGCTTCTCCCTTAAGGTTATTAAGATCATCAAAAAACTCAAATTTTAAAAGAGCTGTACCAGTTGTATTATTCGTTTTTACATAAGCGCTTGCGATATATTTTTGGCCTGTAGTATAGCTAAACTTGTCAGAACGAATGATAGACCAACTTGTTGGATTAGAGATGCTGACCGCTTTTTCGCCAAACTTGCTGCTGTTTGCCCATGCAAAAGTCGCTGATCGAAGAAGGTATTCCAATAAATATATAAAAACAACACAGAGTAAAAAAGGGTTATAAATGGTAAATAATACCATGCTATGACCCTTTTTTACATGTATCTCGGTCGTACCCCATATTAGTCAGACAGTAAATATATCTCTTTCTATTAAGGCATCCATGGCACAGCAAATTGCCATTTTCACATGACTATACGTTAGTCCACCTTGCACATAAGCTACATAAGGTGGGCGCAGAGGACCATCAGCTGTAAGTTCAATGCTAGCACCTTGGATAAAAGTACCCGCTGCCATAATGACATCATCTTCATAACCAGGCATGTAAGCTGGATAGGGGGTTACATGACTGTTAATTGGTGAAGCAAACTGAATGGCTTGACAGAAGGCAATCATTTTTTCCCGGTCATCAAATTGCACAGATTGAATCAAATCTGTTCTTTTACTATTCCACTTAGGACTTGTGTTAAAACCAAGCCTTTCTAGAAACGCGGATGTAAACACGGCCCCTTTTAAGGCTTGACTAACCGTATGTGGTGCCATGAAGAACCCTTGATACATTTCTTGAAGGCTATATAAAGACGCACCCGCTTCTGCACCAATCCCAGGAGAAGTCATTCGATAGCTACAGGCTTCCACAAGTTTCTTCTTACCAACAATATATCCTCCTGTTTTAACAAGGCCTCCACCAGGATTCTTTATTAATGAACCAGCCATTAGATCTACTCCAACATGGCAGGGCTCGAATTCTTCAACAAATTCTCCATAGCAATTATCTACAAACACCACAACATCTGGTTTAATATTTTTAACAAATGCGACCATCTCTTGAATCTCCGAGATCGAAAACGAAGGCCGATTTGCATACCCTTTCGAACGTTGGATACCAATCATCTTTGTATTTGGTTTTATGGAGTCTCTAACGGCAGCATAATTAATTTGTCCATCTGAATTAAGATCTACCGTTTCATAATCAATATGAAAGTCCTTCAACGAGCCGATTCCATTTCCACGTAAACCGACTATCTCCTCAAGGGTATCATATGGTTTCCCCGTGATATACAACAACTCGTCGCCAGGCCTTAGGATACCAAAAAGAGTAATGGAGATAGCATGTGTACCAGAAATAATCTGAGGTCTCACTAATCCCGCTTCTGCACCAAATACTTCAGCATAGATGAGCTCTAACGTATCTCTCCCTCTGTCATCATACCCATAGCCGGTTGATGGGATGAAGTGAGAATCACTAACTTTATTTCTCTGATAACTTTGTAGCACCCGAAACTGATTCCGTTCGGCTATTCCATCAATTTCTATAGTAATGCCTTTAATTTGTTGCTCAGTTTCATTTATTATAGGTAGCAATACCTCACTATGTTTCAAATACTCTAACATTATGTTTCTCCTCTTTTACTTCAAGTAGTTCTTAAGCTGTTGCGTTATAGAAAGACTTGGTTGGATATAGCCTTTACAAAAATATTGATCTTTTTCTTCTTCATAAGAAAGCTCAGTTACTACAGAGGCAGATTTTAATTGTGCTAAAAGCTTGCCTTCTGAATTCGGTAAATAAACTTTGTATTCTTCCATACTTTTCATCATTAATGATTGCAGCTTTTGTCTTAAAAGTAGTAAATCATCCGAAATAAATGCACTCACCTCGATAAATTCATGAGTAGAAGATGGCATAAACTCAGGGTGAACTTCATCCCTTTTATTATAGATGGTTACTATCGGGATTTGGTCAGCATCTAGCTCTTTTAGAAGTTTATAAACAGTTTGTTCATGATTAAAGTAATCTGCATTTGAAGAATCTACTACATGCAAGATTAAATCCGCTTCTTTTGCTTCTTCTAAGGTGGATTTGAAGGCCGCAATTAAAGTGGTTGGTAAGTCTTGAATAAATCCAACCGTATCTGTTAACAGTGCAGTGAATCCCGATGGAAGAATACACTTTCTTGTCATGGGATCAAGCGTTGCAAATAGCTGGTTCTCCTCAAAAGAATCAGCCTCAGTTAAACGATTAAATAAGGTGGATTTCCCAGCATTAGTGTAACCGACTATGGCGAGTTGAAATGTTTGATTATGCTTTCGTCGCTCTCGATATCTTTCACGATGGGACACAATATTTGCTAATTGAGCTTTAATTTCGTCAATACGACGGTGTATATGACGGCGATCTGTTTCAAGCTTCGTCTCTCCTGGTCCTCTTGTTCCGATTCCTCCCCCTAATCTTGACAAGGCAAGTCCCTTTCCTATTAGACGCGGTAACAAGTATTTGTGCTGAGCTAGTTCTACCTGAAGCTTCCCTTCTCTTGATCTCGCTCTTTGTGCAAATATATCAAGGATAAGCTGCGTTCGATCAATGACCCTTGATTCAAGTACATTGGATAAATTTCTAATCTGACTCGGAGACAATTCATCATTAATAATTATCACATCTGCTTCAAGTTCAGCCTCTAGAGCAATAAGCTCTTCAACTTTTCCTTTCCCTAAATAAGTAGCAGGATGTCTTGTAGATCGTTTTTGTGTAAGAATAGCTTGTACTTCTCCTTTTGCGGTTTTCGTTAAGGATACAAGTTCATCTAAGGAATATCGAAAACGTAAATCATCATCCTTTGGTAGCTGACAACCTACTAGTATGACTCTTTCAGATTCTTTTTCATTTCTATCAGTCAACCTTGATTCCTCCCAAAAAGTCAATATATATAAGTAAGCATATCATACCAAAACAAGGAAGCTTTCGAAACTCTAACAAAATGAAAAGCTAGGATACAACTAAGAATTAAATACCTTGATAGCCATGGAAGAGGATTATGATATTTTAGGTGTTTATATACTAGGTCTTGTCACCGCTTTTGGTGGTGGTGCCATAGGAAACTTATTAATTGGTGTACCCGTTTCTGCCCTTTGGGAACAAAGAATTATGTTTCAAGTTGCGCTTTTATCCATTACGATTCTTTTTTATTTCCAAATAGTTTACTCAAACATTGGAAGAGATGTGGCAATTTTTTTGATGCTATCGGGCTTGCTGCTTTCGCGATCCAAGGTGCTTTATATGCAACAGAAATGGGGTATCCCATTAGTGCGGTAGCGGTGGCCGCTGTGCTTACAGGAAGTGGAGGTGGAATCATTCGAGACTTACTTACAGGGAGAAAGCCAGTCGTATTACAATCTGAAATATATGCCGTTTGGGCAGGGATTGCCGGGATCTCAATCGGTATCGCGATACTCAAAAGCCCTTTTGAACTCTATCTGCTGTTCTTTTCAATTTTGCTTTACGAATGGCATCTGTTATTTACAAATGGAGTCTACCCGTTAAGACTATTGGATCTAAACAAGAGCACCATACACATGCTTAGAGCTTGGGACTTTTACCAAGCTCTTTCTTTATTTTTTAAAATCCGAAGCATGCTTGCCTATACTATGTACCATTTTTTAGTCAAAGAGGAGCTACAACTGAAGCTCCTCTAAGATATTCCAAAATCTAGATCCTGGCGTTGAATTGTTAGCAGATCATTTCTTTCATACGACTCACTCATTAATAGTCGCATGGCCTGAGTTCGAATAGATTTTTCTATAACATTTCTAACATATCGACCATTACTAAAAGCACGTGGGCTTTGAAGCAACAGGTCTTTTAAATGTATTTTCAACTCCCATTCTGCATCTCTAGAGAACTGATATTCCCTCTCAGCCATCATTATTTTGGATATCTCTATCAATTGTTCAACTGAGTAATCTGGAAAATCTAAAACTACAGGGAACCTTGATCTCAAACCTGGATTTAACGTTAAGAAATGCTCCATTTCCCTTGAATACCCTGCTAAGATCAGCACAAAGTCATGTTGTTTGTCTTCCATATGCTTGACTAATGTGTCAATGGCTTCCTTCCCAAAATCTTTTTCGCCACCCCTTGCAAGAGAATAAGCTTCGTCTACAAAAAGAATTCCGCCCATCGCTTTTTTCACCAAATCTCTCGTTTTTTGAGCAGTATGACCAATATATTCACCAACTAAATCAGCTCGTTCTGCTTCAATTAAATGCCCCTTCGTAAGAACGTTCATGTTAAAAAATAATTTACCTAGTAGACGAGCAACTGTGGTTTTTCCTGTTCCCGGATTTCCTTTAAACAACATGTGCAGCACTTGTTTCCCCGGTTTTAGACCTTGCTCTTCTCGCTTTTTATTAATGTATAACCAGGCGTAAATTTCCTTTACCAGCTTCTTCATTTCATCTAGACCAATGAGGCACGCCATTTCATCTTCTATGTGCTTGAGTTCTGCATGCTTACCTGGGACTTCAAAGGGTGTAGGTGCCACACGATCATGTGTTACTGCGCCACCCCGTTTTTTTGGATCGTGAAGAATAATGTTTATTTGACCATTATTTTTTAATTTTAACGGTTGATCCAAGGACTTTCACCTCTCATTTCCTTACATTATACGTAGCAACATCCAGAAACGTGACAAATGCCTAGTTTTAAGAATAAATTTTATTTGTCCAACATTTGGGATATGACATAATTCTACAAACCACCTCTTCTTTTCGAGTTTGTTCTTCATTATTTCGAGTGCCTCATTCGATTTTGTCAATTCCTGCGGTTTCCTGAGAAATATTTGAATTGGGAGATCAAAATCGAGGAGTCATGCAAATTCCGCCTAAATTCTAATGAAATATAAAAAACACCACAGCCATAATAGCTGTGGTTCACCTTCAAGTTATGCTTTTATAAAAATTAAACCTGAGATTATGATTGAGACTGTGGTTCTAACTCTAAATGGATATTCTTTTGAGGTACAAATGTTGAGATAGCGTGCTTATAGATTAACTGTTGCTTCCCATCAGATTCTAAAAGAACTGTAAAGTTATCAAATCCTTTAACTAGACCTCTTAATTGGAACCCGTTAAGTAGATATACGGTAACAAATGCACTATCTTTTCGGAGCTGGTTTAGGAATTGATCTTGAATATTGATTTGTTGCTTCATATATGATGCCCTCCTCGAATATTTCGTACTTGTTATTAATTTCGATTAAAGATTCTGCTTTCCTGCTATAAAGTAGATAATTTCTTTAAACTTTTTTTCATTCCCGGCGTCGCTCATGTCAAACCATGTAACATCCATCTTATTTCGAAACCAAGTGAGTTGGCGTTTTGCATATCTTCTAGAATTTTGTTTTAAAAGATCAATGGCTTCATCAAGTGTTACTTCACCATCTAAATAAAGATATAGCTCCTTATATCCAATCGCCTGTATGGATTGAACATTACGAATTTCTTTGTCATACAAGGATTTTACTTCATTAAGTAAACCATCTTCAATCATACGATCCACTCGTTGATTGATTCTACTATATAATTCACTTCGATCCATTGTTAAACCGATAAGTGCTACATCATAAAGGGTTTCCCCTAAATCTTGATCTTCTTGGTGTTCACTCATCGTTTTTCCGCTTGTTATGTATACCTCTAATGCACGAATCACACGTCGTTGGTTGTTTGGGTGAATTTTCTCTGCACTAACAGGATCGATCTTCCTTAATCTTTCAACTAATACATCGATTCCTTTTTCTTTTGCTTCTTTTTCAAGTTGTTCTCGAAGAATAGAGTTAGAGCTATGTTCAGAAAAGTGATAATCGTAAATGACTGACTGAATGTAAAGACCTGTTCCACCTACAATTATCGGTAAATTACCACGTTCTGTAATTTCCTTTATTAACCTTCTTACATTCAGCTGATATTCTGCTGTTGAATACGACTCTGTAGGATCTTTAATATCCAATAAATGATGTGGTATTCCTTCCATCTCAGTTGAAGTGATCTTGGCTGTTCCGATGTCCATAGAACGATAGATTTGCATGGAATCCCCACTAATTATCTCACCTTTAAAGGCCTTCGCTACTTCAATGCTTAATTTTGTCTTTCCAACCGCTGTTGGTCCGATGAGGACTACGACTTTCTCCCTTTTCATTACTAATTTCTACCTCGATCCTAACGTACTACATTTTCCTAACTAACTATTGATTCAATACTTAGGAAAGTGAAGCAACATCTACTTAGTATATCCACTTCTCTATTTTTCATTCTCTATAAAGAATTATTTTTAGTAAAAAAAGCCGTTTTTCACAGCTTTTTTACATGACTCGTTTAAATAGCTTTTCCATTTCATAGGTGGAAAAATGGACGATAATCGGTCTTCCATGTGGGCACGTAAATGGGTCTTCGGTTTGTCGTAAGGATTCTAATAGTGAAAAAGTATCAGATTCCCGTAAAAACTGATTGGCCTTAATGGATCCTTTACAGCTCATCATGATCGCAGCATCTTCACGTAATTTCTTTATATCTACTTTTTTCTTCGTTAAAACTTGCTGTATCAATTCCTCAATCACTTCCACCTCATACCCGACAGGAAACCATTGGGGATGAGCACGAATGATATAGCTTTGCTGACCAAACTCCTCTAAAAATACACCGATTCCCTCTAGTACAACTCTATTTTCTTCAATAATTAGATAATCATTGTAAGAATATTCAAGAGTAATAGGAACAAGAAGCTCCTGTAATTCCCGTCTCACATCTCCAACCTTTTCACGGAAAAACTCATATTTCACTCTCTCTTGAGCTGCATGCTGATCCACAATATATAATCCGTTGTCATTTTGAGCCAATATATAGGTTCCATGCATTTGACCAATTGGGTAAAGAGGAGGTATTCTTTCTTGATTCTCAGTTTCCAACGGTTCCAATCGTTCCGAAACTGCATAACCTTCATCATTGTTAAGGACTGTTTTTCGAACATCTGTAACATCGGTTATTACTTGAGAATGAGTGTTCGTAGTTATTGGTTGTTTAACGACAGACTGATTGTTTAGTAAGCTTACTTGTTCCTCATAAATCACGGGTGCAGGTGTATGAGTGAATGAAAACCTTTCTTGAACTGATTCATCTCTTTTAAAACTTTTTGGCACTCCAACAGAAGGGATAAGCTGCTGACCTTTAAAGATGTTTTTAATCCCTTCTTCAATTAAATCGTTTAGTTCAGCTTCCTTACTAATTCGAACTTCAAGCTTAGCAGGATGGACATTTACATCAACGAGTATTGGATCCATCTCAATCTTTAGAAGTACGATCGGAAAGCGACCGATTGGTAGTAAAGTATGATAACCGTTTTGAATAGCTTTACTTAAGGGATAGTTTTTGATATACCTTCCATTTATCATGATTGATAAGTAGTTCCTTGAAGCACGGGTTATTTCGGGTAATGAGACATAGCCACTTACTTGAAAGTCTAACGAAACCAATTGTATGGGAATGAGTTTTTTAGCAATGGACATGCCATAAATTGAAGATAGTACTTGTAATACATCTCCATTTCCACTTGTAAATAGAATCCTTTTTCCACTATGAGTCAATTTAAAAGAAATTTCCGGATAAGCCATAGCCAACCGATTAATTAAATCCGATATATTCCCGAGCTCTGTATGAATGGTTTTCATATACTTTAATCTAGCAGGCGTATTAAAGAAAAGATTTTGAACGGTTATCTCCGTTCCTTTTCGACTATTTGTCTGTTCATGCTTGAGCACTTCTCCCCCTCTTAATGAAAGAAGTGTTCCAGGCCCAGCCCCAGAGCCTGTCTTTATCTCAAATTCTGATACAGAAGCTATACTTGGTAAAGCTTCTCCTCTAAAGCCTAACGTTCTGATTCGAAATAGATCGTTTTCATCTTTTATTTTACTTGTAGCATGCCGTTCAAGTGCCACTAAGCAATCATCTTCTTGTATTCCATGGCCATTATCAATAATACGAATCTTCGAAAGCCCCGCTTCTTCCACTTCTATTTCAATGACCGTACTTCCTGCATCAATGGCATTCTCAACAAGCTCTTTCACAACAGAGGCAGGTCGCTCTACCACTTCACCTGCAGCAATCTTATTGGAGAGTGAATCATCTAGTTTTCTAATAATCCCCACTAGCAATGTCTCCTCCCTAGTAAGCTTTTAATTTCTTTTGAATTTCATAAAGTTTATTCATTGCATCCATTGGCGTCATTTCCATTAAGGGTATAGATTGTAAGAGCTTCATAACTTCTTTTTCTTTACTAGAGAGGTTTGTTTCATTACGTGAAGGTTTAGATCCTTCAAAAAAGGATAGTTGTTGGTCTTCTTTAACTTGTTGGGTAACTTTTGTTTGATTTTTCGCCTCAAATTGAGTCAATAATTCCTGTGCTCTTGAAATTATCGACTTTGGAAGTTCTGCTAGCTCTGCAACATGGATACCATAACTTTTATCCGCTGCCCCTTCTTGAACACTATGCAAAAATACAACCTTACCATTTTGTTCAACCGCTTTAACATGAATGTTTTTCAAGTTCACTAATTCTTTATCAAGAGTAGTAAGCTCGTGGTAGTGTGTAGAAAACAATGTTTTTGCACCGATATTTTGATGAATATATTCTATGATGGCTTGTGCTAATGCCATCCCATCATAGGTTGACGTACCTCTACCTATTTCATCAAATAAGATTAAACTATTATGCGTTGCATTTGAGATGGCATTTTTCGCTTCTAGCATTTCGACCATAAAGGTACTTTGACCAGAAATTAAATCATCAGCTGCCCCTATTCTTGTAAAGACTTGATCAAAAATAGGAAGGACTGCTTTTTCTGCCGATACAAAACAACCAATTTGTGCCAATATGGACGTTAAGGCTATTTGTCTCATATACGTACTTTTCCCTGACATGTTTGGACCGGTAATTAGAAGTAATTGTCTTTCAGCATTCATGAAACAGTCATTTGCTACGTACTGCTGGGTGTCCATCATTTTCTCCACGACAGGATGACGACCATTTTTGACATGTAAGATCTGTTCAGTGGTCATGGTTGGCTTTATCAAATGTTGTTTCTCACTAACACTTGCAAAGCATTGAAGAACATCGATTTCACTAATGAGCTTAGCTAGTGCTTGTAGTCTAGGAATATAAACCTTAACTTGTTCACGAAGGGCTAAGAATAAATCATATTCTAATTCACCAATCTTTTCCTGTGCTTCTAGGATCAGTGATTCCTTCTCTTTAAGTTCAGGAGTAATGTATCGTTCAGCGTTAGCAAGTGTCTGCTTTCGTTCATATCTTCCTTCTTCTAAATTACCTATATTTGACTTTGTTATCTCAATGTAATAACCAAACACCCTGTTATATCCGATTTTCAGAGTTTTTATTCCTGTTAGCTCACGTTCTTTCTGTTCAAGTTGTGATATCCATGCTTTCCCATTCCTGCTAGCATCTCGATATTGATCAAGAGGCTCGTGAAAACCATCTCTAATCATATCTCCATCTTTCACGCTAAGCGGTGGATCATCCTTTAAGGAACGTTCTAATATGTCTAATAAATCAAAGCACGGGTCTATTTTATGGACTAGCTTTTGAGCATAAGGAAGCTCTAACTGACCAATAGTTGATTGTAAAAAAGGAATCTGCTCTAGGGATTTTTTTAACTGTAGTAAATCCCTAGCATTAACATTCCCAAATGCCACTCGCCCAGCTAATCTCTCAATATCATAAACTTCCTTTAATTTTTCACGTAGCTCTTCTCTTTGAAAAAATTGCGCCAGAAGAACTTCCACCATATCGTGTCGATTTTTTATTCTTTCCAAATCAATGAGAGGGCGATCGATCCAGGCCTTTAACATCCTTCCTCCCATTGAGGTCATTGTTTCATCTAGAAGCCACAGCAACGAACCTTTTTTTCCTTTTGAGCGAATTGTCTCGGTTAATTCAAGGTTTCGCTTCGAGTATACATCAATTTTCATAAAATGATGAACTTGATAATATTCAGCAGGTTGCAAATGGTCAAGATTTCTTTTTTGAGTCCTCTTTAAATAGTGTAACAACCGGGATACTGTATGCTTTAGCTTGTCCATTTCAATCCGTTGAAAAAGTTCTTCTACTTCGCCGACTATTGAGGAATCCTCTTCATATGAGACGGTTACGAAGCAACGTTCTTCTAACAGTTTACACCGTTCCTTATTAAAGGTAGGTGAGACCACTACTTCTTTTGCCTGTAAAGAAAGGATTTCACCGATCACTTCATCCCACAATTCAAGCAAGGTGACATTCAGTTCTCCAGTTGATAGGTCATTGTAACAAAATCCAAAACTATTGTCATCAAAGCTCGTTAAAGACGCTATGTAGTTGTTTTGCTTGTCATCTAAGCTCTTACCATCCATAACTGTCCCAGGTGTAATTAATTGAACAACTTCTCGTTTTACAATACCCTTGGCAAGTCTCGGATCTTCAGTTTGTTCACAGATTGCCACTTTATAGCCTTTTTCTACTAATTGTTCTATATAATTAGGTGCTGCATGGTGCGGAACCCCACACATTGGAATCCGTTCACCCACTCCACCCTCACGACTCGTTAACGTTATTTCTAATTCCTGGGCTGCTTTTACTGCATCCTCAAAAAACATTTCATAAAAATCACCTAAACGAAAAAATAAAAAGGCATCTAAGTAGTCTGCCTTAATCTTTAAATATTGCTCTAACATCGGCGTATATTGCACCATAGTAAACCCCCAACACATCATCAAAATCTTTGTTTCTATTATAACATAATTCTACAATGTTCTTAGGTGGAAATGATGGGCAATTGAACTACTCACCCCTTAACGACCTTACGGTCTGTTTTCAAGGGGGAGATTCCTAAGAACACCAGTGTATCCTAGTTATTGATTAGGCTAACCCCGTTGTACCAACGGGGTTAGCCTTACGGCTTCGTTTTGGAGATTTAAGCTTGCATTAATATCTTCGATTATGGTGACTATGGCACTCTGGACAATTCCATTCACGTAATCCGAGATCTTTAACGTCTTTGTTTTTGTAGCCACAACAAGAACATAGTTGACTTGGAAGGAAAGTTTTTCGCTACTGTAACGACTTGTTTTCCGTACCATTTCGCTTTGTATTCGATCATTGTTTTGAATTGTGACCAAGACAAGATACTTCACTGATTGCGTTTGCGAGCTTGTGATTCTTTAACATAGCATCTTTATCTTTCTGTTTGCCTAAAAAGAAATTGAATACAAACCTTGAACAACCAATGGTTTTGTTAATGAGTTCAGTCTGTCTCTTATTTGGATAGATACGGAATTTGTAGGCTTTGTTTACTAACATGAAATCCACCTCACTCCCAACCGGAACATTTGTTCTAAGTATGCCATTTTGATCATAGCTTTGGCTAACGCCAGCCAACCGAAATTCATCTCCTCCTTATCATTAGACTTCGCCCTTCACACGATTGAAGAGAGAGTCTTCTTTCGGAAACTGATAAAAATGCGCAAGTACTTTGGTTAGCCATGGCCTATAAAAAAGAAAAACTAGGAAGTGTACCTCCCTAGTTTTTGCTTATTCTTCTTCATCGCCTAATAAGAAGTTTGGATCTAAATCTTCGAAATCCTCATCGTCAACGTCACAATCCCAATCCGAATCGTCACATGCTTCTGGGCTTACTGCAACACATACTTTCGTTTCACCGATTACTTCAACTAAGAATTCTCTTTCAACTTGAACAATGACCTTGTTTCCGTTAGGCGAGATTGTTGCTTCTAAGCAGTTTGGTTGTTGAATGACACGAGCAATTACCTCATGATCATCTCCAAAGAAGTTTTCATCACGGTAACGTAGCTTTACAGTGTCTTTATAATGTACGGTTTCTGTTACAACCTCTGTTTTTGTATTGTCGTTGTAAGAGTACCATACGTTAATGTCATAGCGACCATCCACTTCCACAGCGTCCCCACATTTTTTTGCATTATATACGTGGTTAATGACCCAGCATCCTAAAATGCTTGTTGGTCTGTGTGATGGAGAAATCGTATGAGTGCACTGCGTGAATTTCTTTCCTTTTCCAACGACAGCTTTTGTAATAATCTCTCTGTATTGGGACATAAGAACAAACCCTCCTCAATTCAATCTTCATTTCATCCTATGCGTGACAAATGACTAGTGTGCCTACTAATTTTTTCGGTAAGTAAAATGTTACAAATTTCATCAGAATTAGGCGGTATAGTTCATTCTATGCACGCACGCCCAGATATGTACTAAATTTTTTTTTAGGAGAGAAAAATTTGTTTCTTCTTATGTTCCATCGCTGAAATGCAGAATTGAAAAAAGGATGCAGAAATAATTCTGCACCCTTCATATTATCGGACTAGTGACAGCCGCAGCCATCGCCGCAGCTTCCAGTTGATCCAGAATTGTTTACTTTCGATCCTGTTTCTCCTCGCAAAACATCTCCACCAGTTGCTGTGATAATTTCATCCGTCACTCCATTGGAAATAGTTGATGCAACAATCTGAAGAAGATCGTTAACATCCATTTGTGATGATTTAAAATCTTGAACAACCGGAATGCCATCCAGTTCTTCTTGAAGGCCATCAATTTTCTCCTCGACTTGTTTAAGCGCCTCATGCTTACCATAATGTTGGAAATTGACTGCTTGCTTTTGAAGAGCTTTAATTTGAGATATTGTCTGTTGCACCTTTTGATTATAGTTTATTTGCGCTTCAGCGCGTTTAAAAAAATCGACCTCTTCTGTTTCAGAGATCATTTTTGCCAATTCTTTTGCACGATTAATAATATCTTCTCTTGTATATGTCATTTTAGTTCACCTCAACCGTTTCTTCAACCATTTCTCCATCTAGTGTCCAAGTTTTAGCTTTATTTATCTTTACTTTCACTATTTTTCCTATTGCTGACTTTGGAGCTTTAAAGTTTACTAGCTTACTCTTAGTCGTATAACCCGCAATAACATCAGGGTTTTTTTTACTTTCACCTTCAACTAGCACATCAACAACTTGTCCTTCATACTCTTTTAGCTTCTTAGCAGATGTTTCATTGACAAGATTATTCAAGCGTTGTAGGCGTTCTTTTTTTACTTCCATCGAAATGTTGTCTTCCATACTGGCAGCAGGAGTTCCTTCACGTGGAGAATAAATAAATGTATAAGCAGAGTCAAACTCTACTTCACGATATAATGACAAAGTTTCTTCAAACTGTTCTTCGGTTTCATTAGGGAATCCAACTATGATATCCGTTGTTAAAGACACATTCGGAATAGCCACTTTTATTTTACGAACAAGCTCCAAATAATGTTCACGTGAGTACTTGCGAGCCATAAGCTTTAATATCTCTGTACTTCCGGATTGAACAGGTAAATGGATGTGATCAAGTAAATTCCCACCCTTTGCTAATACCTCAATTAATCGGTCATCAAAGTCTCTTGGATGACTTGTTGTAAAGCGAATGCGCGGAATATCAATCTTACGCAATTCATCCATTAATTCACCTAGTCCATAGTTTAAATCCATAAAATCCTTACCATAAGCATTCACGTTTTGTCCTAGAAGTGTAATCTCCTTATAGCCTTGAGCTGCGAGGTGACGAACCTCTTGAATAATATCTTCTGGTTGACGACTACGTTCCTTACCACGAGTATATGGCACAATACAATACGTACAAAACTTATCACAGCCATACATGATGTTAACCCAACCCTTTACATTACCCTTACGCGCTCTTGGTAGGTTCTCAATCACATCACCTTCTTTGGACCAAACCTCAACGACCATTTCTTTAGATAGATAGGCTTCATTTAATATTTGGGGGAGTCGATGAATATTGTGAGTCCCAAAGATCATGTCAATGAAATGGTGCTTTTCAAGAATTTTATTTACAACTGATTCTTCCTGTGACATGCAGCCACACACACCAATTAACAGGTCGGGCCTTTGCAGTTTTAAAGGCTTTAAATGACCGATTTCACCAAATACCTTGTTTTCTGCGTTTTCACGAATTGCACATGTGTTTAACAAGACCACATCAGCTGTTTGAACACTGTCTGTAGGCTCATAGCCTAAAGCCATGAAGATACCTGCCATTACCTCTGTATCATGCTCATTCATCTGACATCCATAAGTACGGATATAGAATTTACGACCGTTTCCCATCCCGAGTAAATCTTCTGGTATGCCAAAATCATTGTAATTCACTTGCTCTTTTCCACGCTTTTTTGCATCCTTTAACGAAGGTGGTAAATAGGCCGTTTCAAAATACTTACTAAAGTCTTTTTTTTCAACAGAATCTATGGTTTGTACCTGGCTCAATTCAAGACGTTGTTTTTCGTTCATTGTTAAGCTCCTTTCTATATGTTAAACATCGAATGTTTATAGTTTAATTTTTAAAGGTATGATGAATAAAATTATATACACATTACCATAGTATATAGGTTGAAGCTATTTTAAACAATGGGAATAGCAATATGTTGAAAATTGTACAATTTTTCGAGAAAAAATGCGATGATTACGACTTATCGACTTCCAAGAACAAAAGCCGCAACTCGATATATTTGTAAAAAAAAAGGCTAATTTTCTCCAAAGGAGGATATTAGCCTTTTTAAGTATTACATGAATTCTGCTACTAGCTCATCGAACTGAGTTTCAGAAAGTATTAAGTCTGCTTCAGATAATGGCTTTTCACTGTAACCAGTAACCAATTCTTGGTATGACTTTTGCTCTTTATTTTGGTAGATAAGGCCTGTTACAAGTCCCTTATTTTCCATTAGAGCCTGCATTGCTGACATCTTATTGTGTGGATCATAGCCTTCAATGTCATTTAATTTTACTAGGTTCTCTTTAAACCAATCATACGTGTTTACCTTATTATATGTAACACATGGGCTAAATACGTTGATTAAAGAGAATCCTTTATGATTAATTCCTGCTTCAATTAAAGCAGTTAACTCTTTTAAGTCTGTTGAGAAACTTTGTGCAATGAAAGTTCCACCAGCTGTCAATGCCATTTCCATAATAGAAAGGGAAGATTCGATTGAACCTTGTGGTGTACTCTTCGTTTTAAAACCAACATCACTACGAGGTGAAGTTTGTCCTTTTGTAAGACCATATATTTGATTATCCATTACGATGTATGTTACGTCGATATTACGACGAATTGCATGAATCGTATGCCCTAAACCAATGGCGAATCCATCACCGTCACCACCTGAAGCAATAACAGTTAAGTCTCTGTTTGCCATTTTAACACCTTGAGCGATAGGTAATGAACGACCGTGAATTCCGTGAAAACCAAATGCATTAATGTATCCAGAAATACGCCCAGAACAACCGATACCAGATACTACAGCTAATTGATCAGGAACTAGCCCAACATTAGCAGCAGCACGCTGAATAGCTGCTTGAACTGAGAAATCCCCACAACCAGGGCACCAGTTAGGTTTTACAGAGTTACGAAAATCTTTAAATGTTGCCATTTATTATAACAACTCCTTGCTTCTGTTGTGAATTTCTTTAGTTAGGAATGGGTTTCCATCATATTTTAACAATGATGCAACTTTCTCGCCGTAGCCGACATTCATTTTGATAAGGCTTGCTAATTGACCCGTTGCGTTATTTTCAACAACGACAACCTTCTTAGCAGATTTCACCAATGGAAGCATTTCATCCGTTGGGAATGGGTGAAGTAGACGAACATGTGCATGGTTCACCTTTACTCCATCCTCTTCAAGACGAATCATTGCTTCTTCAATTGAACCACGTGTAGAGTTAAATCCTACTAAAAGAATGTCTGCTTCTTCATGCTTCGCATTCACATGAACAGGAGTGTTAAATTTAATATTATTAAGCTTGCGCATACGCTTATCCATTTGAGCGTTACGATTGTCAGTTCCCTCTGATGGTTTACCCGTTTCATCATGCTCTACACCTGTTACATGGTGAATAGCATTCTTCATTCCAGGAATTACACGAGGTGAGACTCCGTCTTCTGTCACTTCAAAACGTTTGAAATATTCTTTATTTTCCACTTCAGGAAGCTCAGTATCTTGAAGCTTACCACGACGAATTTGAATCTTGTCATAGTCTAATGGCTCAACTGTTTGCTTCCCAAGTGATAATTGAAGATCAGTTAATAAAATAACTGGTACTTGATACTCTTCCGCAATATTAAATGCTTCAATAATATCATAGAATGCTTCTTGAACTGTACTTGGAGCCATAACTACCTTTGGAATCTCACCGTGTGTACCATAAATCATGGCCATTAAGTCAGATTGTTCTTGCTTAGTTGGTAATCCTGTTGAAGGACCTCCACGCTGTGTATCTACAATGACTAATGGTTGCTCAGTAATACCTGACAGACCGATTGCTTCCATCATTAGAGATAGTCCAGGTCCAGCAGAAGCTGTTAATGCACGTACCCCCGCATAATTTGCACCAATTGCCATTGTACAAGCTGCAATTTCATCTTCCGTTTGGATAACAGTCCCACCAAATTTAGGTAACTTTTTAATTAAGTATTCCATAATTTCTGATGCAGGAGTGATTGGGTAGGCAGGCATGAAACGCGCACCACCTGCTAAAGCACCCATTGCGATGGCGTCATTACCAATTAAGAACAAACGCTTTTGACCATCTGCCTTTTCAAGTTGCAAAGTTTGAATATTCTCACCAGCTTGGTTCGTTACATAATCAAAACCATTCTTTATGGCTTCCATATTTTTTTCAACAATTTGTTGACCTTTACGACCAAAAATCTCAGATACTACTTCTTTGAACACATTAATATCAAGATCCATTACAGCACTACTTGCACCAATTGCAACCATGTTCTTCATAAGTGAAGTCCCTAGTTCGGTGGCAATTTGTGTAAAAGGAACCGAATACAATGTTACAGTTGAACTGTCTGGAATCGTAGGCTCGAATTTTGCATCCGCAAGTACAATTCCACCATCACGTAGCTCATGGAAGTTAACATCAATTGTCTCTTGGTCAAACGCTACTAAAATATCAAGATCGTCTGAGATCGCACGAACCTGTGTCGTACTCACACGAATTTTGTTGTTAGTGTGTCCACCTTTAATACGAGATGAAAAATGGCGATAACCATATAAATAATACCCTAAACGATTTAAAGCAGTTGAGAAGATTTCTCCTGTACTTTCAATACCTTCCCCTTGCTGTCCTCCAACTTTCCATGAAAGTTGATTGATCATGTGATTACACCCCTTCGAATTACGTTCAAAAATTGATATTTTTGTTTAATGAATACTAGTAAAGGATGTTCAAAAAGCCAAAGCTACACTTACATAAAGAAAATGAAAGTCTAAGTCGAAACCACTATATGATGGTTAGTTTATTAGTACTCGGTAACTTCTTGAACCCATACTTTTAAGCTAGCACTTTTCCAAGTAGTTCAATAGATTTACGAAAAGTTGGATACGTACTAAACGCTTACAATTCTAGACCTAACCTGTAAAAAAAGCAACCCTTTCGCCACATTAATTAATGAAAACATGAATTTTTTTTTATTTTTTGATTTTTATATATTCATGAACCTCTTAACTCTACTACTGGGGTAAGTGATTAATAAAATTTTGATAACAAAAATGGTGTACTTGTTCCGCGTTATAATGCCTATTAAGTTCGATTACTAGATCAGTATAACACTCATAACTCTCTAATCCGATTACCGTTTGTGAGATCCCATCAAAATCAGAACCAAATCCTATATTTTTCTCTCCACCTAGCTGGCATATATAATCAATATGTTTTAGAACATCTTTTACCGTGGCATTTTTTTCACTAGTCAAAAAAAAGGGAACAAAGTTTATACCGATTATACTGTCTTTTCTTATTAAAGCTCTAATTTGATCGTCATTCAAGTTTCTGGGATTTGGACAGAGTTCAAATACATTAGAGTGTGAAGCAATCGGAAATGCTGCTAGCTCTAGTACATCCCAAAATCCTTTGATTGATAAATGTGAGACATCTGTCCAAATTCTATGAAGATTGTTTTCCTCCACGACGCTTTTCCCAAATATTGATAAGCCGGCACCCCTTGGTTCTAAGATACCATCCGCAACAGCATTACTATAATTCCACGTTAAACCGACAGATCTGACTCCTAGATGAAATAATGTTCTCAGCCTTGTGAGACTAGTACCGATTACGTCACATCCTTCTAGAGTCAATATTATGCCAATTTCATGCTCTTTTAGCTCTTGAATGTCCCTTTTTTCTTTAACAAGCTTCATATTCGGAAAGATTGACAGAATTTTTTCATAAAGAATGTTGACCATCTCTAAGGCTGCATCAAAACGTTCTTGATAAGGTACCTCCTCGGGTATATATATAGCCATACATTGTACTTTACCTTGCCCTTTTCTCAGACCATGATAGGTTACGTGAAGCTCTTCACTGGATAAAAATGATAGAGTGGGGTTTAACCAGAGTTTATAAAGAACATCACAGTGTGCATCAAAAATTCTCATCTATATTTCCCCTCCATTTCTCTCCAAAAGAAAAACCTGCTCGCATTGCAAACAGGTTTACTTTTATTAGAATCCAAGTTGCATGAATTATCTCGGTTCAACAATCAGTTTAATGGCAGTACGTTCTTCTCCATCAATTAATATATCTGTAAAAGCAGGGATACAAATTAAGTCTACCCCACTTGGAGCAACAAACCCTCGTGCAATAGCAACAGCTTTGACGGCTTGATTTATGGCTCCAGCTCCTATGGCTTGCATTTCAGCTGCACCACGTTCTCTAAGCACACCTGCAAGAGCACCTGCAACAGAATTTGGATTGGATTTAGCCGAGACTTTTAAGATGTCCATTTCTTCGTTCCTCCTTGTACAATTCAGTAAATGATGTGTATTCAATAGAACTACTAGTAAAATATCATTCCACTGCTACTATATTCATGAGGAACTATGTGTATTCCTGCTTGTTTCATTTGAGTTATTTAAAAATTCTAAATCAATAGAAAAAATACAGAATTGTTACGAAAAGAACGGATGATCTTCATTTATTAGAATTCTGCTGATTTTTTTTGCTAGTCCGTTTTTTTGATCAAGGTCAATTATCACCGCATTTAATTGATTTCTACCTTCTTTCACTACTTCAAAGCGAACTGGAAGCTCCGTGAGGAATTTTTTTAAGACGGCATCTATTTCTACCCCTAATATTCCATCATAGGGTCCTGTCATTCCTACGTCAGAAATGTAAGCAGTCCCATTCGCTAAAATTCTTTCATCAGAGGTCTGAACATGTGTATGTGTTCCAACTACTGCAGATACTCTGCCATCTAAATAATAGCCCATAGCTTGCTTCTCACTAGTTGCTTCAGCATGAAAATCAACAAACACAAATGGTGTTCTTTTTTTCGCTTCCGCTACAAGTTCGTCAGCCTTTCGAAACGGGCAGTCAATTGAAGGTAGAAAGGTTCTTCCCTGTAAATTAATTACAGCAATTTCAATATCATTCATCTGAAGAAATACCATTCCAACTCCGGGATTTCCATCAGGGAAATTGGCTGGTCTCACTAAATACTTGGCATTATCAATGAACTCAAATACATCTTTATTATGCCAGGTGTGATTGCCGAGTGTTACAGCTTGGGTACCCAATTCCAAAAACTCTCGATAGATTTTTTCGGTAATCCCCTTCCCTCCTGCTGAATTTTCTCCATTTATAATGGTAATGTTTGGTCTATGCTTTGACTTAATTAGTGGTAAATATTGTTTAACCATATCTCTTCCCGGTGAGCTAACTACATCACCTATAAATAATATCCTCATCTATTAACGAACCCCTTTTAATGTTTATTGAATCTTAATGATAGTTTGGCATACTTTACTCCTAATTCCAAAAAGCTTAGCCGAATGAAAAAAAAATAAAGCGACGCCTAAACGTCGCTTTATTTTGCATATTCCACGGCTCTGGTTTCACGGATTACCGTTACTTTAATATGCCCTGGATAATCCAGTTCTTCTTCAATTCGTTTTCGAATATCCCTTGCTAGACGATGTGCTTGCAGGTCATCGATTGCATCAGGTTTAACTAAAATTCTCACTTCACGACCTGCTTGAATAGCGAATGATTTCTCTACTCCTTCGTAGGATTCAGAAATCTCTTCAAGTTTTTCTAAGCGACGAATATAGTTTTCTAATGTCTCACTTCTTGCACCAGGTCTGGCAGCAGAAAGCGCATCAGCTGCAGCAACTAACACCGCGATAATAGATTTAGGTTCAGTATCACCATGGTGAGAAGCTATACTATTAATTACTACGGGATGCTCTTTATACTTTGTCGCAAGTTCAACACCTATTTCGACGTGACTACCTTGGACCTCATGGTCAATAGCTTTCCCGATATCATGCAGCAATCCTGCACGACGAGCAAGGTTTTCATCCTCACCTAATTCAGCCGCCATTAAGCCTGAGAGATAAGCAACTTCCATAGAGTGCTTTAAAACATTTTGACCGTAGCTTGTACGGAATTTTAATCGACCAAGAATTTTAATCAGGTCTGGATGTAATCCGTGCACGCCCACTTCAAACGTGGTTTGTTCTCCAACTTCGCGAATATGCTCATCCACTTCACGTCTAGACTTTTCAACCATTTCCTCAATTCGGGCTGGATGAATACGTCCATCTTGAACAAGTTTGTCCAAGGCAATTCTTGCCGTTTCACGACGAATCGGGTCAAAACCAGACAAAATGACAGCTTCCGGAGTATCATCAATGATTAGATCAATTCCAGTAAGAGTTTCAAGAGTTCGAATATTACGTCCTTCTCTCCCGATGATTCTACCCTTCATTTCATCATTTGGTAAGTTAACAACTGAAACAGTGGTCTCTGCAACATGGTCAGCAGCACAACGTTGAATCGCTAATGAAAGAATTTCTTTAGCTTTCTTATCGGACTCTTCTTTTGCACGATGTTCGCTCTCTTTTATCATTACTGCTAGCTCATGGGAAAGCTCGTTTTCCAGTTTCCCTAAAATAATACCCTTTGCTTCTTCACGTGTTAAGCTAGAGATACGCTCAAGCTCAGCTTGCTGTCTCTTCACCATATCATCCACTTTGCTTTCCATTTCTTCAATATGCTGTTGTTTTTGGGATAGAGATGCCTCTTTCTTTTCTAGCATTGATTCACGATTGTTTAACGTAACATCTTTGCGATCAGAGTTCTCTTCTTTTTGTAATAAACGATTTTCTTGTTTCTGAAGCTCGTTTCTACGATCACGAATCTCTTGTTCAGCTTTTGTTCGAAGAGTATGAATCTCATCCTTCGCTTCAAGCAATGCTTCCTTCTTTAAAGCATCTGACTCACGTTTCGCATCTTCGACAATTTGCTCTGCTGAAGTTTTAGCACCAGCTATCTTCGCTTCAGCAATAAATTTACGAACGAAATAACCAACAACTGCACTGACGATAGCGGCAAGCAAAATAGAGATGATAATACTAAATGTATTCATCTTTCCACCTCCCGTTGCTTTTAGAGGGTGTTCAAAAGTAGGAGAAATGAGCCATCGATCCTTCGTTGGCTAACTTACCGATCCTCATGTATCAGCATTGTGTCTTTTCAACTTCTACTAAAGTGTGAAAACATTATTCACATCGAAGAATTCTTTACACCCTGAACAGTGTGGTACTCACTAATTACGCCTTCATAGAACTGCTTGGCTACTACTCACTTTGAACGAACTCTAATGTTAAAAATTGAATGAACAGATGGTAGCTTACTAACTGCTACTATGTTCAATATACGGCACAAAGGCCTTCGAAGTTTTGTTCAAATGATAACTTACAAATGAATATCATTTATTAACTTTGCAGATAAAATTTTCATTTGCAGTATTTTGAACTTTGAGTTTCAAATTCGTATCTTCGCATCTTACATTTTGAATAAGATAATAAAATATACATGCTAATTGTATAGTTGGAAAATTTTATTGTCAAGGGTTGTCCCAATAGTCCGAAAAGTTTTGTCTTATTTTTTTACAAAGAAAAAGAGAGCAATCGTGTATGCTCTCTTTTTTCTCTTTCTTATTCATCTATTAAATCAAACATTTCATCAGCATTTTCTTCAACCGTTTTCACTTCATCAAGGGAATAATGATCACGAATCGCTTGTTGAATGACAAGTCGGATTGCTGGGTTCTCTTTCAGGAATAACTTTGCATTTTCACGTCCTTGACCAAGACGCTCTTCGTTATATGAATACCAAGAACCACTCTTTAGAACGATATCTAGGTCAGAACCCATATCCAGAATTTCACCTTCTCTAGAAATCCCTTCACCATACATAATATCAACTTCCGCTATACGGAAAGGTGGTGCCACTTTATTCTTTACAACCTTTATTTTCGTTTTATTTCCTACAATATCGTTTCCTTGCTTCAATGCTTCAGCACGGCGAACTTCTATTCGAACAGAAGAATAGAATTTAAGTGCACGTCCTCCTGGTGTTGTCTCAGGATTTCCAAACATAACCCCAATCTTTTCACGAATTTGGTTAATGAAGATTGCAATTGTTTTAGATTTATTAATCGCACCAGATAATTTACGAAGTGCTTGGGACATTAGACGAGCTTGAAGACCCACATGTGAATCTCCCATCTCACCCTCAATCTCAGCTTTTGGTACAAGAGCTGCAACAGAGTCAATAACAAGAATATCAACGGCACCACTTCGAACTAGTGCCTCGGCTATTTCAAGTGCCTGCTCACCAGTATCTGGTTGAGATAGTAATAGTTCATCAATGTTTACACCTAGCTTTTTTGCATAATCAGGATCAAGCGCATGCTCGGCATCTATGAACGCCGCTTGTCCACCTTTTTGTTGTACTTCAGCAATTGCATGAAGGGCAACAGTTGTTTTACCGGAAGATTCCGGTCCATATATTTCAATTATTCTTCCTCTTGGATATCCACCAACACCTAATGCTACATCTAGTGCCAATGATCCACTTGGGAAAGTAGAAATTTTTGTATCTGTTTTTTCTCCAAGCTTCATAATGGAGCCTTTTCCAAATTGCTTTTCTATTTGTTTTAATGCCATATCTAATGCGGCCTGACGATTGCTCACGAAATTTCCTCCTATACTATGAATCTATTTTCTACTATACCTTGTTTCTTGTAGTTTGCCAAGTAAAAAGTCGAACGTTCATTCGGTGATTTCACTGGTAAAAATAAAGAAAAATTCCATTTACCATTAGGTAAAATGGAATTTCTACTTAGTTATTATCCTCAATAATTAATATTTACCATTTTATAAATGTTTTAATAAATAATACAAGCCATATTTCACAGCACGTTCTCTAATAGAATCCCTGCCACCTGCCAATGTTAAGGAATACACTTTAGTTACACCATTTTGCCTCGCAATTCCGACGTATACCGTCCCAACAGGCTTTTCTTCTAATGGATCTGGTCCCGCTACACCAGTAAAGCTAATTCCAATGTCGGTTCTCATCATTTTCTTTATGTTTTCAGCCAACTCTTTTGCACAAGCCTCACTAACTGCCCCAAAAGATTGAAGAGTATTTGCAGAAACGTTTAGGACATTTTGCTTTATTTCATTCGAGTAGCAAACGACTCCACCACCTACGACATTCGATGCTCCAGGTAGTCTAGTTAAGTTCTGTGAGAACAAACCACCTGTTACACTTTCTGCACACGAGATGGTTAGGTTATGGTTTTGAAGCTTTGTCATCACTTCTATCGCTAAAGAAGTATCATCATAGCCATAAAAGAAGTGGCCGACACGTTCTTGAATCTTATGCTCAGCTTGATCTAACAATGCCTTTGCACCATCAATTGATCGATGTTTCGCAGTCAATCTCAATGTCACTTCATTCTCAGCAGCTAAAGGTGCAATTGTAGGATTTGATTGGGACTCTATTAAATCAGAGATATCTGTCTCTAATTGGGATTCTCCTATACCAAAGAATCGCAGAACCCTTGATTCGATTCTTTCTTGTATTTTTAATTCTTTTAAGATTGCATTTCGACCAAAATTAATAAACATAGGTTGCATTTCCATCGGTGGTCCTGGCAACAGCATATAATACTTGTCCTCTTTCGTGAGAAACATCCCGGGAGCCATCCCATGTTGGTTCTTCAATATTAGAGACCCTTCTAAAACAATTGCTTGTTTCTTATTATTTTCAGACATCACTCTTTTAACTTTTCGGAAGTATTCTTCAATAAAATGCAGAGCTTCATTGTCCATTATTAGGTTTTTATCTAAGACACTAGCAATCGTTTCTTTCGTTAAGTCGTCCTTTGTTGGACCGAGTCCCCCTGTAAATAGAAGCAAATCGGCTCTCTTTTGTGCCACCTCAATCGCTTGCTGAAGTCGATGTGGGTTGTCGCCAACAACAGTATGGAAGTATACGTTTACTCCAAGCTCGGCAAGCTGTTTTGAAAGGTATTGCGCATTTGTATTTGCAATTTGACCTAGTAGTAATTCTGAGCCAACTGCAATAATTTCAGCATTCATTGTGACACATCCTTACAAAACAATTATTTAGATCTAAGGAAAACCTCTTTATTTTTAACAAAATAGTCCCACCCCGAATAGATTGTAAAAAATGTGGCCACCCAAAGAGAAATCATATCGAATGGCATACCTAACCAAACAAAAGGGAAATTATGTAATAAAAGGGCTGAAACCGCAATAATCTGTGCCCACGTTTTGATCTTTCCGAGCATATTAGCTGCCACTACTTCTCCCTCACCTGCTAAAACAAGTCGAAGTCCCGTAACAGCAAATTCACGGCTTATAATGACAATTACCATCCATGCTGGAGCAAGCTGCAATTCAACTAGTGTAACCAATGCCGCTGAAACCAAAAGCTTATCTGCCAGTGGATCTAAAAACTTGCCTAGATTTGTTACTTGATTTAATTTTCGAGCATAATACCCGTCAATCCAATCTGTACATGATGCGATAATAAAGATAATGGCCCCTACAAGATGTGTAACCGGTATAAAAAACTCGCCTACTGTCAGTTCGCCCCAAGAAAAAGGAGCAAGCATAACGATTAAAAATAGTGGAATTAAAAATATTCGCGAAACCGTAATCTTATTTGGTAAATTCATCATTTAGCCCCCTTACTCACATTTTGCCACAAAGATGAAAAAAAACCCACAAAAAAGTGGGCACCCTAGAAAAGCTATTGCTCCGTTCCCTTTTCAAACAAAATAGTGATATCTTGAACACTTTTAGGTTCTGAAGGAATTTCTAACACTTGTCCATTTATCTTGACAATAGAAGCCATAGCATTACCAAGTTTAATGACTGCTTCCGTTTCATTCACATAATCATATGAAGAATTAACCGGAGTCGCGTCTTCTGCATTAGCAGTTAGACTACCGCTAAAAAAAGTCTTATTTTTACCATTCTTCATTGCAATCCATGTTTCACCAGTAGTTGACACATCAACTAAGAATTGAGCTGTATTGGTTAATTTGTAAGTTGACTTTCTCCCAGACGTCTCAACCAGTTCAATTTGCTGAACAGACTTTACTTCTTCAGCCAAAGTCGTTTCTTCATCTTCTTTTGCATCTGATGAGGCAGTCGTATCTTCATCAACTTCATTTGGTGAAGTACTTTGAAATGGATCTGTGCTATTCATTTCGAGTTCTGAGGCTGTATCTGTCTTGGGTTGCTCTTTTACCTGACCAAAAGAATCATTTTTCTGAGCCACTGTCCACACAGTTAAAGCAAGACCAAGCAGAACGACAATTACTAAAATTCTAGGTAAGAATTGTAATACCTTTGAATCTGTAGTATTAACTTCTGCCCTTGTACGTTTAACCCGTGAGAGTTGCTCTGGAATTGCTTCTTTGGGTGTGCTTGGGATGTCATTCTTATATTCCTCAAACACCCTCTCAGGATCTAAACCAACAGCTTCAGCATATTGCTTTACAAAAGCCCGCGCATAAAAAATACCAGGTAAGATATCATAATTCCCATCTTCAACACACTGTAAGTATCTTTTTTGGATCTTTGTTATACTTTGTAGATCTTCCAGTGAAAAACCCTTATCTTCTCGTGCCTGTTTTAATCGTTGACCCAGCTCAGTCATACTTCCACCTACCATTTTTTAAAAATCGAATGTTGAAAATGAAGAATCATTTGAGCTCAATTGTTGTTGCTGATCCACAACATCATAGGTAATTTCTTCATCTGGCTCATTTCGTAATTCAATAATATAGTCAAAATCATCTAATGAATATTCAGTATCTCGAACAAAAATATCTGGATGTTCTACAACCTTTGTAGCGGGAAGTCTCATGATTTCTCTCACTAGCTGCCAGTGTTTTTCATTAGCTCGTCTTGTGGACACAATTCCATCTATAATAAATATGTTTTCTTCATTATATTCGTCCTCAATTAGTTGACTTCGAATAGTTTGTTTTAACAAGGTTGATGATACAAAAAGCCATTTCTTATTTGCACACACACTTGATGCGACAATAGATTCGGTCTTACCAACTCTCGGCATTCCTCGAATCCCGATAAGTTTATGGCCTTCTTTCTTAAACAACTCTGCCATAAAATCAACAAGTAGACCAAGTTCATCTCGAACAAATCGAAATGTTTTTTTGTCATCAGCATCTCTTTGTATATATCGTCCATGCCTGACAGCAAGTCGATCACGAAGCTTAGGCTCTCGAAGCTTTGTAACGGTTATATTATCCATTGTTCTCAGAATTGATTCAAGTCTTAAGATCTGCTCTTGATGGTCTGACAATAAAAGCATTCCTCTTCTCATATCTTCAACACCATTAATAGTAACAATGTTAATGGATAGCATACCTAGCAGTGAAGCGATGTCACCCAAAAGTCCAGGACGATTTATATGTATTTCATACTCAAGATACCATTCCTTCTTCCCCACCTAGATACCCCTCCTTAACAAAAGTAAGCATACATACTATTCTTCACATACTCTTATAATAAATCATTTGGTATCAATATGAAAGGTCAAGAGGTAACAATTCCCGACATATTCACGTACTTATCCATTGTACTATATTTCCTTCTTTACATTAGCTTTACCTTACTCATCATAATTTTAAACCTATATAAAAAGAGAGGGTTGATTCTCCCCCTCTTACTTGCTTCCGTTATTCTCAACTAGCTTAACCATCATGTTTGCAATGGCGTGCTGCTCTTCTGGTGATGCGACACTCCATAAATCTGCAAGCACTTTTTCTTGATCATTTTGTGGTTCAACTTGCTTTGCTAAGTATCCACCAACTTGATATGCAAGGTCATTAACAGTACTTTGTTCCATGCCTTCATTTTCAGCATGATGAAGTCGATTAGCTAAAAAGTCTTTCCATTGTTCCCAGTTATCTAATACAGACATGAGTATTCCTCCTTAATATTGATACAAGGTTATTTTGTCTGTTTCCGCTAAAAATATTCAAAGTTGATTACATTCATAGGTCAAAGAAGTGAACATTCAAAGAAACTTATGTGTGCCAAGCCCCATTAATTGAAATCACCTGGCCATTTAAGTAACAAGCTTTATTCGAAAGTAGAAACGAAACGGTATGGGCAACTTCCTCAGGCTCACCCAATCTACCCATAGGAATTTCATCAACTAATTGATTTATTTCAGTTTCACTGAAGCTTGCAAGCATACTTGTATTAATGGCTCCAGGTGCTACTGCATTTATACGGATATTCGATGGCGCAACTTCCTTTGCTAATGCCTTTACAAATGTGTTTTGACCACCTTTAAGCATAGAATACAATACCTCACAAGAAGCCCCTACAACACCCCAAACAGATGTGATTAAGATGATATTCCCTTTCTTTTTTGAAATCATCGATGGTACGAAAGCTTTAGCTAAAAGAAACGGACTCGTTATATGAAGTTGCACCATTTCATGAACCTTGTTTTCTTCCATGTCCGTTACTAAGCCAAAGTAACTATTTCCACTAACTAAGAGTAAATCATCAATGGGATGGTTGATCTGACATAGTAGATCACTCACTCCATTTTGCTTTGATAAATCAGCTTGAACTAAATAAATTTCTTTATGATCATCTTTATATTGCTCGAGAAGCTTCTCAACACCCTCTTTATTTTGAAAATAATGAAGATAAACACCATAATTCTCCTCAATTAGTTGTTTAGCAATTGCACACCCAATCCCACCACTAGCCCCAGTAACTAACGCAAATTTCTTCCCCATTTTTATCTTCCTTTTAAATTAAAAATTTTTTTCTTATTAAACAACTCTTTTGCAATGGTCTTAGACAGAGGAACTTTTCCCCGAATACGCTTCTCCACTCAACATTAACAAGAACCCAATAAAAAAAGAGATAACAACAACTATATTGTCCATCTCTTTTTTAGCGTCTGTCAAGCTACTTTGGAACAACTTGACAGACCGACATCCTATTTTCATCAATTAAAGAATCAGCACTAGCTTCAATATCAGCAATGGTTAATGATTCCAGAACTTTTACAACATCAAACATATTCATTTTATTAAACGTGTATCTTGTAAACTGGTTTGCAATATATTCCGGAGAATTTAATGCTCGTAAAAATGAGCCGATTTTTTTCTTCTTTACTCTTTCTAAATAGTCTGGTGATAGCGATTCTTTTGTATTTAACAGCATTTGTTTTAGGACTTTTGCCAGTTCGTCTGGTTTCTCACTGTCTCCACCTACTAAACCAAAACCAAATTCGAACTCTTCCGTGTAGTCAAAAGCAAATGTCTCATCAATAAGTCCTTCGTTGTAGAGCTTATCATAGTTCTTTGAGCTTTTACCGAACACCATGTCTAATAATACATTAGTAGACAATTCGTTTCGTAATAATTCCTCCCCTGATTTTCCGGGGTTTAGTACTTTTAAACCAACCATGCATTTAGAGGATTGCACAGACATCTTTAAAACTTGATGATACTGGGCTACTTCATTAGGCTCCTCATCAAAAAACCGCCTGATCTCAGACTGCTTTTGGTATTCTTTCTTTCCCTGATTTTCTCTAATTTGATTCATAATTTTTTCAGGCTCAATTGGTCCAACCACAAACAATAGCATGTTACTTGGGTGATAAAACGTTTCATAACATGTATAGAGCATATCTTTTGTTATTTTTGATATAGATTCAATCGTTCCAGCAATGTCAATGCTAACAGGATGATTCTTGAACATATTTTGAATTAAACCAAAGTATAATCTCCAGTCTGCATTATCCTCATACATGGTGATTTCTTGGCCGATAATTCCCTTTTCCTTCTCTACAGTTTTCTCTGTAAAGTAAGGATCTTGGACAAAATCAAGGAGTGTCTCAAGGTTTAACTCAACGTTTGAAGTACTTGAAAATAAATAGGCTGTCCTAGTAAAGGAGGTGAAGGCATTAGCAGAGGCTCCTTGCTTGCTAAACTGTTGAAAAACATCCCCATCTTCTTTTTCAAATAATTTGTGCTCTAAAAAGTGAGCGATTCCATCCGGAACCTGAGTTGGTTCTTCCTGTCCTTTAGGTACAAATTTGTTATCAATGGATCCATATTTAGTCGTAAATGTTGCATATGTCTTATTAAAACCAAGCTTTGGTAAAATATATACTTGTAATCCATTAGACATGGTTTCGTGATAAAGTTCTTCCTTTAGTTGTTCAAAGACAACTTTCTCCATTATGCCTCCCCCTTTCCTTTTAAGAAGTAAATTGTATCTAGTTGTAGCTTTGACCCTACCTCTAGAATTTGTTCCTTCGTCACTTCTTCAACTAGACGAATCCATTCTTCAACTGGCTGAGTTATTTTACCAAAGACATCATTATACAGAACTTCAATTAATCCTCGAGAGGTATCAATTGTTTCTAATAGTTGATTCACTAATACTGCTTTTGTTTGGTCGATTTCCTGTTCTGTAAACTCTCCATTTTTCATGGCGGTCATTTGCTCTTTAATAATAGTGACCGCTTGTTCATAATTCTTCTCGTCTACTCCAGACATAACCATAAGAAGACCTTTGTGACTCTCTACACGAGAAGCTGCATAATAAGCTAAGCTTGCTTTCTCACGTACGTTTATAAAGAGCTTAGAATGTGAGAATCCTCCAAAAATTCCATTAAAAACCTGCAAAGCATGATAATTCGGGTGACCGTAGGTAATATTTGTTCGATATCCAACATTTAGCTTTCCTTGCTTTATATCCTGTTCTTCAATCACTTCATTCTCTTTTTCAACTTTACTATCTGTTTGAATGAGTGTTTTTGGCTGTCTGCTTTCCAATTTAAATAACTTGGAAACAGATTGCTTTAGTGCGTTAGAATCTACATCACCAACGATATATAAATCAATCTCATCCTCGTTTAATACTTTTTTATAATAGTCATACAAGGATTGAGAGGTTATAGCATCAACTTCATCCCTTATACCGTTTACGTGCAATGAATAAGGCTCATCTTTACACATCTCTTCTACTAAACGTAGACTTGCATATCTCATCTTATCATCAAATACCGATTGAATTCGTTGCTTTAATGACCGTTTTTCCTTTTCAAGAATGGAAGACGAAAATACACCTTCTTCAAGAAACGGATTTAATAGAATGTCAGCCAATAAAGTTAGTCCATGTTCTAAAAGCGGGGTTTGGTCAGAGAGGTACGCTTCGTTAGCAATTTCAACTCTCATTGTAATAATCTGGTACTCCCCTTTTTTTGATAAATCTACATATAAACTTGCCCCATACAAATCATCTAAATGACTTCTTAGGGCAGTAGTTGTTGGGTACATCTCGGTTGCACTTTGAAGGACGTGAGGTAACAATGCCCTTTGTGTTACGTCTACCTTTGATAAGGGTGCCTTTAGCTTTAAGACAAGTGTATTCGTTTTAAACTTTTTAGTTTCAACGATATGCAGGTTCATTCCGTTCACTGTTTCTTTCAATTCATTATCGAGCTTCACCTTTTTTGCCTCCTTCACGGGTAGCTTTAAGCCTTCAGATTAGTGTTTCTTTTTTTCACTTAAATTAAACTATCTTCAATATAACGGTTAGTAGAAAAAGTTTTCAAGTTAGAAGACCTTTTCATCTACAGTTACAATACTCTAAAAACGTTTCCTCTATGCTTTTCAATTGCACGAAAAAGAACCTCAGCTTCCTGAGGTTCTTTTTCGTGAATTTTATCGTTTTCCTTTTTCATATGGGGTTCCTAATGCCTTAGGAGCTTCAGCCCGTCCAACAAACCCTGCAAGTGCTAGAATCGTCAGAACATAAGGAGCTATGGTTAAGTAAATTTTAGGTATTTCTTTTAGGAATGGAATAGACTCACCCGTAATACTTAAGGATTGAGCTAAACCAAAGAATAAAGCAGCACCCATTGCACCTAGTGGATGCCATTTACCAAAGATCATAGCAGCAAGTGCCATAAATCCTTGCCCAGATATCGTGCCTCCAGCAAAGTTTCCTGATATCGATGTTGCATACACTGCACCACCTAAACCTGCAAAGACGCCTGAGAGCATAACGGCAATATACCTCATTTGATTCACTTTAATCCCCATTGTATCAGCTGCCATTGGATGCTCTCCAACAGCACGAAGTCGTAAACCAAATGGGGTCTTATAGATAACATACCAAACAACAAATGCCAGGAGAATGGCTACATATGAAGTGATATATATGTTGGAAAAGAATAAGTCCCCAATAATCGGAATATCAGATAAAACAGGGATATCCCTTTTATAAATACGATTTTCAATAAAGTCTGTTTGACCCTTATTATAAATCTTTTTAATTAGGAAAACGGATAATCCAGCTGCTAAAAAGTTAATGGCTACTCCACTTACGACTTGATCTGCTCTAAATGAAATGGAAGCAACAGCATGTAAAAGAGCAAATAGACCCCCAATTATTCCGCCCATTACAATTCCAATCCAAGGGGAAGCATCTCCGAAGGTGGCTTGTGTGTATAGGGTAGTTAAGATCCCAATAAAAGCACCAAATAACATTAATCCTTCGAGTCCTATATTTACTACTCCAGCACGTTCACTAATAACGCCACCAAGAGCGGTTAAAATTAAAGGGGAAGCAGAATAAATGGCTGCTGGTATGATGAGTGCTAAGATTTCAAGAAGTGACATTTATTTTTTCCCCTCCTTGCTAAAACGAATAAAGACCCATCGAATAATGTAGCTTGAGGCTACAAAAAAGATAATTAAAGCAATGACAATCTCAACAAGTTCTGTTGGAACTAATGCTGCTGATTGCATGGTTAACGCACCAATTTTTAATCCACCAAACAGTAAAGATGCAAAAACAATACCTAGTGCATGATTGGCCCCTAACAAAGCAACCGCAATCCCGTCAAACCCTTGACCTGTAAAACCACCGTTAATGGTCATGTACTGATAGGTTCCAAGTCCTTCCATTGCTCCTGCAACACCTGCAAAGGCACCAGAAATGGACATCGCCAGGATAATGTTCTTAGGCACACTCATTCCAGCATACTGAGAGGCATGTTGGTTGTACCCTACCGATCGTAGCTCAAACCCTTTAGTTGTCTTCTCGAGGATAAACCACATGATCATAGCCCCTATTAACGCCACGATAATACCATAGTGCAAACGAGAGAACTCTGTAAGGTCCATTAAATTTTTAGAGGCTAATGAAGCACTTGCATTAATGTTCGCTGTTTTTTCTCCAGGTACAATTAAGAAGGAACGAATCAATGCGTTCGTTACATGTAGGGCAATGTAGTTCATCATGATTGTAACAATAACTTCATGTACCTTAAGCTTCGCTTTTAAGAGCCCAGGGATAAAGCCCCATAAAGCTCCTGCTAATGCTGCAGCTAAGATTGATAATGGTAAATGAATGATTTTCGGTAAATCAAAAGCAATCCCTACCCATACTGAAGCTAACCAGCCAACTAGCAACTGTCCTTCAACTCCGATATTGAATAGACCCGTTCTAAAAGCAAATGCTACCGCTAATCCTGATAAGATCAGTGGGGTCATCGCGCGGATTGTTTCACCGAATACGTAAGGATCTCCAACAATTCCGTCAAAAAGTGATACATACCCTAGTATGGGGTTATAACCACTTACTAGCATAATGATGGCACCAGCTAACAATCCAAGAAGGACTGCTAATATTGGTATGACAATTCTAAAAAGTCGTTCATTTTTTACTAAGTTTTGCATTAGGATCCACCATCTTTCTTCCGCTTACCGCCTGCCATTAATATTCCTAACTCCTGTTCATTTGTTGATTTTGCATCTAGAATATCAACAATTTTCCCTTCGTAAATAACTGCGATACGGTCACTCACATTTAACACTTCATCAAGTTCTAGAGATATTAATAGTACCGCTTTTCCTTTATCTCGTTCTTCTATAAGTTTAGAGTGAATGAACTCTATGGCTCCGACATCCAATCCACGTGTAGGTTGGGCGGCAATGAGAAGATCTGGACTTCTGTCTACCTCACGAGCAATGATTGCCTTTTGCTGATTACCACCTGAAAGCGAACGAGCAGGCGTATGCTCACTTGGAGTTCTTACATCAAACTCAGCTATCAAGCTTTTTGCCTTCTCATATATCTTTTTAAAATCTAAGATTCCGTTTTTAGAGAATGGCTTCTGGTAATACGTTTGTAGGACCATATTGTCTCCAATAGAATAGTCAAGAACTAATCCATGTTTATGACGATCTTCCGGTATATGTCCAACCCCAGTTTCCGTAATTCTTCTAGGTGAATACCCACTAATATCTTTACCTTTTACTTTAATAGAGCCTGAGGTAACTTTTCTCAGTCCTGTTATCGCTTCAATTAACTGAGTCTGCCCGTTTCCGTCCACACCCGCGATCCCAACGATTTCCCCTCTTGCAACTGTTAAATCCAAGCTGTTTACCGCAGGAACATCTCTAGAATCGTTCACAACGAGCTGACTAATTTGTAATATTTCTTCTCCAATGGTAGGATCAGCTTTTGTTGTTTTAAAATTGACCGCACGACCAACCATCATTTCAGCTAATTCATTAGGATTCGTATTCGATACTGTAACCGTACCAATACCTTTACCCTTTCTAATAACCGTACACTGATCACAAACCTCCATAATTTCCTTTAACTTATGAGTAATCAAAATGATCGATTTGCCTTCTTTGACTAGCTTTTTCATAATTTGAATAAGCTCAATAATCTCTTGAGGAGTTAAAACTGCCGTTGGTTCATCAAAAATCAAGATTTCAGCACCACGATATAGCGTTTTTAATATTTCTACACGCTGTTGCATTCCAACAGAAATATCTTCAATTTTTGCAAACGGGTCAACCTTGAGTCCATATTGCTCAGAAATATTTTTGACTTCTTCAGCTGCTTTAGCAATATTAATCCGGCCACCACCAGATTTTGGTTCAATGCCTAAGATAATATTCTCTGTAACGGTGAAGTTTTTCACGAGCATAAAATGCTGATGAACCATCCCAATTCCAAGACCATTTGCTACATTAGGATCTGTAATTTGAACAGGTTTTCCTTTAACACGGATTTCTCCTTTTTCCGGCTGATAAAGGCCAAATAACACATTCATTAAAGTGGATTTCCCTGCTCCGTTTTCTCCTAAAAGAGCATGAATTTCCCCTTTAGCTAATCGTAAAGTAATGTTATCATTCGCTACGATGCCAGGGAATTCTTTACGTATATCAATCATTTCAATAACATAGTCCAACTTAATCAACTCCTAAGAACATGAGATATTTATTTCACTTCTATCATTAAAGGCTAACATATCTATGTACAGGTCAAAAATGTAAATAGTTAATGGTTTAGATCTCACTTATTTAAAAGTAAGAAATAAAAAGTTAAATGATACCTAAGTTAACCTCTTACTTCTGACTTTTAAGGAAAAATAAAGGCTAGTAATAAATATACTAGCCTTTATAGAACTATTATTTCTTTAGAAACGTTTCATATTCCTCATCAGTTGCGGGTACTTCAATTTCACCATCAAGAATTTTCTTCTTGTACTCTTCAACAAGAGCTAAAGATTCTTCTGTTACATTGTCCGTTGTAGGAGCAATTCCAACTCCATCATTATCTAAACCAAATTCCACGATTTGACCACCTGGGAATTTACCTTCTTTAGCCAGCTTAGATACTTCATAAACAGCTGTATCAACACGCTTAATCATAGAAGTAAGAGTTACGTTTTCTGGCATACCTTCTGCGTGTTGATCTTTATCAACACCGATTACCCAAACCTTCTCACCTTGCTTAACACGGTTCTTTGCTTCAGTGAATACACCGTTACCAGTACCACCAGCAGCATGATAAATAATGTCAATACCTTGGCTATACATAGTATTAGCAATTTGAGTTCCTTTTTCAGGAGCATTAAAGTCTTCAGCATATTGAACAACTACTTCAGCATCTGGATTAGCTGCTTTAACACCAGCTTTAAATCCGTTTTCGAATTTTTTAATTAGTTCACCGTTTACTCCACCAACAAAACCAATTTTATTGGAAGTTGTTTGCAGTCCAGCTACTAAACCTACTAGAAATGAACCTTGGTGTTCTTTAAACGTAATGTTTGCAACGTTTGGCAAGAATTCACCAGCGTCATTTGTTACAACCATATCGACAATTGCAAGATTTGCATCTGGCTTTTGCTCAGCAACAGTTTTAACGTCACCAGCTAATAGGAAACCAATACCATAAACTAAACTATAACCTTCACGAACTAATGCATTTAAGTTCGGTGCATACTCAGTTGCAGCATTAGATTGAAGATACTTGAATCCTTTGCCTTCTTCTAATTTGTTATCTTTACCGAATTGTTGTAAACCTTCCCACGCTGATTGGTTGAATGACTTGTCATCAACTCCACCAGTATCAGTAACTAATGCTACTTTAAATTCTGAAGCGTCTCCGCTACCTTCTGTAGCATTTTCCTTATCTGCTGTTCCACAAGCACCTAAAATAGTTCCTGCAGCTAAGAATAAAGAAAGTGCTAATCCAAACTTTTGCTTTTTCATTCGAATGTTCCCCCTTATTTAGTTGTATCTATTGTCACTATACTAATGACCGTAACCGTTTACATAAAGCCTATTCTTTTTGGTCCCCACCCCCTTAAAATGTACGAAAATGTAATCATTTATTAAATTCGTTTTCTTAAAACATGAAAACTAAATTTATCCGCCTTAAAGTAATTCAAGGAATAGAGAACAGGAACGTCGTTCTGGTCAAAATGCATTTGCTTCAAAAGCAATAACGCTGTCTCAGGCTCACACTCTAAAATGGGTGAAATTTTCTCGTGGTAGCCTAGAGGTTCTATGTATACTACTGCATGAGAAATGGATCTTCCCGCTGTTTCTAATGATTGAAGCAACGATTCTTCATTATGTGAATATCCATTTGGTAAATAGACTTGTGGAATTTTATCTATACAATAGACGACTGGCTCGCCATCTGCTGTTCGGACACGCTCAATTAGTAAAATTTTATCTTCCATCGAAATCTGAAATCTTCTAACATCTTCTTCTGTTGAACCTTGATCAGTGGTTGACAAAAAAATGGTTCCCGGCTTTTTTTCGGCTTGCATAATCATGTTTGTCACACTATTCAATTGTTCTATTCCAGAAGAAAAAAGTGGTTTTGCATTTACAAATGTCCCTACACCATGTCTTCTAATGACAACGTTTTCTTCTTCTAGAATTCGAAGAGCTTCTCTTAAAGTGGCTCGACTTATACCTAATTGTTTTGCTAAATCAAATTCTGAAGGAAGTTTTTCTCGTTCCTTGTATAAACCAATCTCGATATCACCTTTTAATCGATCAATGACCTGTAAGTATAAATGCCTGTTATCTAATTTAATAGTCATATGTCGACCTCCAGTTATATCGTTGAAAATCAAGTTTGTCCGAAGATCTATTAAAAGTCTGATGTCCTACCAAAATGGTATAAACTAATCGTGAATACTATACCACTTTTATAAAAATAAATAAACAGGATTTTAATAAAATTGTCGAATCTTGAAGAATAAAAATCATGCACTATTGGTGATTATACTACAAATAGAAAAGGAAGACTAAAATCCCCCTTGTCTATTTAGATTTTAAGAAGTAGATGCTTCTTCACTCGTGCGAGTAATTAAAACCTCTCTTGGTTTACTTCCTTCATAAGGTCCAACGATTCCTCTTGCTTCCATCGCATCAATAAGTCTTGCAGCACGCGTGTAGCCAACTCGAAATCTTCTTTGCAGCATTGAAACGGATGCCGTTTGCATTTCAACGACAAGTGCAACAGCATCATCATACAATTTATCATCCACTTCATCAGCATGGGCAGTTGTTGATTCTGATGGAATCATATTTGCTTGATATTGTGCCTTCTGCTGTGAGATGACAAAATCAACAACATTCTCTACCTCTTGATCGGAAAGAAATGCTCCTTGAACACGTATAGGTTTAGACATTCCCGCCGGTAGAAAAAGCATGTCCCCTCTTCCTAGTAACTTTTCAGCTCCACCCATATCTAATATGGTTCTAGAATCTATTTGAGACGAGACACTAAAGGCAATTCTCGAAGGAATATTGGCTTTAATAACACCTGTAATAACATCAACTGATGGACGCTGTGTCGCGATAATGAGATGGATACCGGCGGCCCGAGCCATTTGGGCGAGTCTTGTAATCGCATCTTCAACATCTGAGGAAGCGACCATCATCAAATCTGCAAGCTCATCAATAATTACCACAATAAAAGGCAACAAAGGTTGTTTTGCCTCTTCTTCTTGATTTTGACGCTTAATATATTCATTGTAACCCTCAATATTTCTCGTACCCGTATGAGAAAAAAGTTCGTATCTTCTCTCCATCTCAGACACAACCTTTTTCAATGCTTGTGCAGCTTTTTTAGCATCTGTTACAACAGGTGCTAGCAAATGAGGAATTCCGTTGTACATGTTTAATTCAACCATCTTTGGATCAATCATCATCATTTTGACTTCATGTGGTTTTGTTCTCATCAAGATGCTTGTAATGATGCCATTAATACATACACTTTTCCCGCTCCCAGTGGCCCCGGCAACAAGTAGATGAGGCATTTTATTTAACTCAGCTACTACAGCTTCACCTGAAATGTCACGACCTAAGGCAATCAATAGTTTCCCATCCTTATTACCATTATGTGGGGAATCTAAAACCTCACGTAATGTAACCATAGATACTTCTTCATTCGGAACCTCAATTCCAATCGCTGATTTACCTGGGATAGGAGCCTCAATTCGAATATCCTTAGCAGCTAGAGCCAATGCTAGATCATCGCTTAAATTAACTATCTTACTAACTTTCACTCCTACATCAGGGTATACTTCATATTTCGTCACTGCAGGACCTAAATGAACTTTTTTTACTCGTGCTTTTACTCCAAAGCTCTCAAATGTGCGTTCTAATTTTCGGATGTTGACCCGAATCAATTCATTGTCTTGACCACTTGTCTTATTGTTTGGCAGAGACAAAATATCAAATGGTGGTAACTGATAATCTAAATTTTCCTCTTCAACAAAAGTAATCTTAGGCGATTCCACTTCATCGACCACAGGTTCCTCCACTAGATTCTGAGTATTTGATCTTGCTTCAGAACTGGTCACCTGAGAGCTATCATTTTGACGATCCTGAAAATTCGAAATAACTGGCTGAATAATTGCTTCTTCTTCATGAGGATAAATCGTTTCTTCATCTCCAACTAACTCTTCTGTGGAAGCAGTTGTTTCTGTTGGGGAGTTTCTCTTTTTTGTTTTAGCTTTTTTAGAAGCAGCTTGTCCCTTTTTTTGAAACAATGAAAGAATATCTGCTTTAAAAGAGGTGAATTGTTTATTCATAAGATGATAGATTGGAACCACTAATTTACTCAAAACATCCTTAAGGGATTTTCCTGTTAGTAAGATTGCTCCGATAATCATCAATAATAGGGCAAACAATTCTGTGCCTTTAGCCGCAAATAATATGTGGAATAGAGCAAACAAAACGGCTCCAATCATCCCACCACCTAAATCCTCAACAGCGGTTCCACCACTAATTTCCGTTTTGAAAAGTTCAAACGTATTTAGAATGACAGAAGGCTCTTTTAATGCGCTCTTCTCGATGAGTGGCTCAAAAAGTTCAACATGACTAAATAATAGTAATGAGGCAATAATTAAATAAGCACCAATAGCACGCAAATGAAATAAAAATGGATTTTGCCGTTTCCATATATAATAGATCGATAGTCCTAAAAGCCCAAGTAACATGATCATATACCACTGACCCATAAAGAAACGAGTGAACTTTGTTAAGATTTGCCCGACTATTCCTAGCCCTAAAATCGCAATGATTGTCATGGTAAACAGAGTTAAACCAATTAATTCGAATTTTATTGTATGCTTCCAATCCAGCTTATTTCTTTTTTGTCGTTGCTTCTGTTTTGCCATTTTCACACCCCAGATTTTTCTTATGTCTACCCTCTATTATAAAGAGAAGTTTTCCATAAGTTCAATCATTTGTGTGAAATAAAAAAAGAACTTAAGAATTTCTCAAGTTCATTAGTAAAGCTTATTGTATCGAGATCGTACTCCCCGGCAAATATTCGTCGTTTAAAAAATGCTGAGGATCTGAACTTAATAAACGAACGATACGGTAGCCTTGATCTTCATTTCTTTCAACTAGCATTGATACACCGCATACTTCAACAAATAGTTGATTTGAAAATTGTGTCTCATCTGGCGGATATATCAACTCGGCTGGCATCATTGTGTATAGTATCATTGCAGCATCTTCCCATTCTGTTCCGTTTGGCCATGTTCTTCGATTAGTTCATTTAATTTGGCAATAGCTTTTCCTATTCCACCTACCTCATTAATTAGCCCGTACTTTACAGCATCCTCACCAACAACATTTGTCCCAATATCTCTTGTTAAATTCCCTTTAGAAAGCATGAGTTCCTTGAATCTATCTTCGGTAACATTTGAATGCTTCGTTACAAATCTGACCACTCTATCCTGCATTTTATCTAAGTATTCGAACGTTTGTGGCACTCCGATTACGAGTCCTGTTAGACGTATAGGATGTATGGTCATGGTTGCAGTTTCAGCGATAAATGAATAATCAGTCGAAACTGCAATTGGAACACCGATAGAGTGACCTCCACCTAACACAATCGAAACTGTTGGTTTTGATAAAGAAGCAATCATTTCTGAAATAGCAAGTCCTGCTTCAACATCTCCACCTACAGTATTTAAGATGATTAAGAGACCCTCGATTTTCGGATTTTGTTCAATGGCAACAATTTGCGGTATAAGGTGTTCATATTTCGTTGTTTTATTTTGTGGTGGCAGTTGAATATGACCTTCAATCTGGCCAATGATTGTTAGGCAGTGAATTTTAGAATCATTTCCCATTTGTGGAACATTTGTTTGGCCAAGCTGCTGGATTTTATCTATTAGACCCTCTTTCGGATCTTCCTTTTTCTCGTGGTCTTGATTGGGTTGTTGCTCTGAAACTTTCGGTTTCTCCTGTGACATGAATTTCTCCTTTCAATCAATAAGATACACTTAGTATAAACTGTCCTTTTTTTTTCATTCCATTATGTTGAAACTTTAGAACATAATAGAGTCACATATAAAATCTAGTAAATTAAAAAAATGCCTATCTCTCCCTTAGGAAAGATAGGCATTAATTATGCTTCCATAATAATCGGTAAGATCATCGGTCTGCGTTTTGTTTTTTCATATATATATTGGTTAAGTGAATCTCTTATGCTGATTTTTAGTGACGTCCAATCAACCACTTGATCTTGAATACATTTCTTCATGATATCGTTGACTACATTAGTTACATCAACTAGAAGCTTCTCGGATTCTCTTACATAAACAAAACCTCGAGAGATAATCTCTGGACCAGCTAATAGCTCTCTTCGATTTTTACTTAATGTTACCACTACAACTAAGATTCCATCTTGAGATAATAGTCTCCTATCCCTTAAGACGATGTTACCAACATCTCCAACACCTAAACCATCTATCAGGACATTGCCTGCATTGATTTTGGGACCATACGTAGCCTTTTGGTTTATGAAATCAATTACTTCGCCCTTTTCTAGTATAAAAATTTGATTTTCTGACATACCCAGTGATTGAGCAACCTTTGAGTGGGCCTTTTGCATTCTAAACTCACCATTGACCGGAAGTAAATACTTAGGTTTCATCAAGTTTAGCATGAACTTTATATCTTCTTGATTCCCATGTCCAGAAACATGAATTTTAAGATACCCATAAATAACATTTACCCCTGTACGATATAAAAGATCTACAGATCTAGCGATACTAACTTCAGTGGCAGGTGTTGGTTCTGCTGCAACGATAACCGTGTCCCCTGCTTTAATTTGAACCTGTTTATGTGTTCCTTTAGCCAGTTTAGAGAGAACAGTTACGGGCTCTCCCTGATGGCTAGATACTATGATCGCTATCTCAGAATCAGAGAATTTTGATGCTTCATTCCAATGAATGATTGTCTCTTCTGGAATAGATAAATAGTCCAACTTTTGGGCCATTTCAATGATTTTAGCTAATTTATGGCCTGCACACACGACTTTTCTATTGGATTCTTTTGCTGCTTGTATTATATATTGTATTCGTTGAAGGTTGGTTGCATAGGTAGCAACAATAATACGACCTTCTGTCTTGAAAAATTCTTTATTAATTTCTTGCCCTACTTCGTTTTCAGAACCAGAGTAACCGGGTCTCTCTGCATTGATACTGTCAGATAATAAACATAAAACTCCCTTATTTCCGATCCCGGCCATTTTATCTATATCAGAACCATAAATACCAATTGAAGTTTGATCAAATTTATAATCTCCAGTATGTACGATAGCTCCTTGCGGTGTGTCAAATATAAGTCCGATTGAATCTGGAATACTATGTGTCGTTCTAAAGAAGGAGACTTCTACTTGATCGAAAGAAAGTGTTGTATGATGATTGATTTCAATCAGATTAAGTGTTAAGTCTTCGTCCTCTAGTTCTTCTTTTGCTAGTGCTAGTGTTAGCTTGGTACCGTATACAGGAACCGAAAGCTTTCTAAGAACGAACGGAAGACCACCAATATTCTCTTTATGACCATGAGTTAAAAAGATCCCTTTAACTTTTTCTTTTTTCTCAACTAGATATGAAATGTCCGGAATAACCATGTCAATTCCAAGCATTTCATCAGCTGGTATCATTAAGCCAGCGTCCATAATAAATATTTGGCTGTTTGTCTCAAGGACATACATATTTTTGCCAACTTCACCGGCTCCCCCAAGGGAAAACACTTTAATTCTCTCTGTCTCTCTAGTACTCAATGCCATATCCTCCTAATTATTTAAAGATCCGTACAAATCCACATTCACATTATAACTGATGACAGAATTGTAATTCAAGTTAATTTATAGTAGAGAAGTCTTGAACAAGAGGCGCAATCGCCTCGTTTAGCCCAGGCAAAGCAAATGTTCGCGAAGACACAAAGGCGCTTTTTGCCTTTTGTCTTCGCGAACATTTGACCTCGAGGGGCTGGGCGCTGGAGCCGGATTCAGATGCACTAGCCCATATAAATTCTGATATTATAAAAAAGTCAGCCAAATAGTATTGGCTGACTTTTCTATGAAAGTTTACTTAAAGTTGAAATAAGTGTAACTCTTTCCTGTTCAGTAAGTGGAACGAGCGGTAGTCGAACGGAACCTACATCTAAGCCCTTTAACTGTAAGGCTGTTTTTACGGGTGTTGGACTAGGTGCTTGAAATAGGGCCTTCATTATTGGAAGTAAACGTTGGTGATGTTTTGCTGACTCTTTTACGTTTCCTACTTCAAACGCCTCAATCATTGCTTGCATTTCAGATCCGATAATATGCGAAGCAACTGATACAATGCCCTTTCCTCCAATAGCTAACACAGGAATTGTTAAGCCGTCATCTCCACTGTATAAGGCAAAGTCATCTGGTGTATTTGCTATAATTGATGTCATCGCATCTAAGTCACCACTTGCTTCTTTTACAGCGACTATATTTTTAATTTCGGATAAACGAAGAATTGTTTCTACTGAAATATTGACAGCTGAACGACCTGGAATATTATAAACCATTACTGGCAAACTAGTTGAACCGGCAATCTCTTTGAAATGTAAGTACAATCCTTCTTGATTCGGTCTATTATAGTAAGGGGCAACAAGCATAATTGCATCCACGCCAGCATTTTTTGCTTTCTTTGTTAATTCAATGGATTGCCTTGTATTATTACTGCCAGTCCCTGCTATTACTGGGACTCTTCCATCAACCACTGTGACAACATGCTTAAACAAGGCTACTTTCTCCTCAGTGGTTAAGGTTGGAGATTCTCCTGTCGTTCCTGCTATTACAAGTGAATCTGTCCCGTTTTTTATTAAATAATTTATAAGCTGCGTTGTTTTGGTTAAGTCGATGTTGCCCTTATGATCAAAGGGGGTCACCATCGCTGTCGAAATTTTCCCGAAATCCATTTCTTAATCCTCCTTTAATACTCGAGCGGTTAACTTTCTTTTTCACACTCTGATAGCTGAAATGTATCATGCAGTGAGTTTACTGTTTGGATAAGGTCAGAGTCTTTAACTAATACCCAGATGGTTGTATTGCTATCAGCTGATTGAAGAATTTGGATCCCATTTTCAGATAGAGATGTGACGATTTTGGATGTAACTCCTGGCACACCACTCATCCCAGCACCAACGGCCGACACTTTGGCGCAATTTCTTGTCACGACTGGTTCATACCCAAGACCATGAAGGACATCTACTGCCCGATCTGTATTATCGCCTGAAACAGTATACACAACACCAGTTGGGTTTATATTAAAAAAATCTACACTTATCTCAGCATTTGCCATTGCCTTAAATACTTCCTTTTGTGTATCGTAATATCCTTCTTTAGAGAACACTTTAATTTGAGTAACATCTGACACATGTGCAATTCCGGTAATGACTCTCTCCTTAAAATACATTTCCTTCTTGGCAGCTCCTGATGAAGTAACTAAAGTCCCAACTCCATTTGAATAAGTAGAACGAACTCTCATAGGGATTTTTCCCTGCATAGCAATTTCTACAGCACGCGGATGAATGACTTTTGCACCTTGATAGGCCATATTGCATACTTCCGTGTAAGTCACGACATTTAAGTGACGAGCATTTTCAACGATTCTCGGGTCTGCTGTCATAACTCCTTCTACATCAGTGAAAATATCAATCCATTCAGCATTTAGTGCCACGCCAAGGGCCGAAGCAGATGTATCACTTCCCCCTCTGCCAAGAGTAGTAATATCTCCATCCTTGGAAATCCCTTGGAATCCAGCAACAACAATTACATCATTGTCCTGGAGCATTTCTAGTAACTCTTCACACTGCATATCAATAATTTTTGCATTTTGGTGGTCATTATTTGTTCTGAAACCTGCTCTTGCTCCATTTAATGCAGCTGCTTTAATTCCTTTATCATTCAACAAGTTTGAGAATACTACGGATGAAATAATTTCACCACATGAAAGTAATAAGTCATTCTCGCGTTTACTTACCTTTCCTTTGATTCCACCTATTAAGCTCAGCAAGGTATCTGTGGCATAAGGATCTCCCTTTCTTCCCATAGCAGAAACAACAGTAACAACCTTATAACCGCTTGCAAGAGCATCTTGAATATGACGAATTGCATGTTCACGACCTTCTTCATTTTTGACAGAAGTTCCACCAAATTTTTGAACGATTATCTTCATTTTGCCACCCCAATCTAGATGTAGGAGGTTGGAGAGACTGTCTTAGGTAAGTAGCCAACCCCAATTTATTGTTCTTTATTTTACAATCCCTAATTTCAATAAACTTTCAGCAATTTGTACTGAGTTCCAAGCGGCACCTTTTAGAAGATTGTCTGAAACAACCCACAAATGGAATCCCTTGTCCTCTGTAAGATCCTTCCTAATACGACCAACAAAAACATCATTTTTCCCTACACAACCCGCAGGCATAGGGTATACTTGCTCACTCGGATTGTCTTCAAGAATTACACCCGGTGCATTTGCAAGTAAGTTTTGGATTTCACTAGCTGTGATTGATCCTTTTTCAATTTCTATATAGACGCTTTCAGAATGTCCTGTCGAAACTGGAAGACGGACACAAGTAGCAGCAACCTGCAACTCTGGCATGCCCATGATTTTCTTTGTTTCATTCATCATCTTCATTTCTTCAAACGTGAATCCGTTTTCTTGAAATTGATCGATTTGAGGAATCACATTGAATGCAATTTGATATTTTTTCTTGTCCGCTTTTACAGGTAATATCTCTGGAGTAAATGGTTCATTATTTAAAATGGCCTTTGTTTGGTTCATAAGTTCTTCCACAGCTGCCGTTCCAGAACCTGACACAGCTTGGTAGGTTGAAACAATAATTCGCTTTAACCCGAATGCTTGCCGAATGGGCTCTAAGGCTACAACCATTTGTATTGTTGAGCAATTAGGATTGGCAATAATTCCATTATGATTGTGGAGTGCATGTTCATTCACTTCCGGAACAACTAATGGAGTACTTTCATCCATCCGAAATGCACTAGTATTATCGATTACAATTGCCCCTCTTTTCACTGCTTCTGGTGCAAGCTCTTTAGATATTGCGCCACCTGCACTAAAGAGAGCTATTTGAACACCTTCAAAGCTATCAGGTGTTGCTTCTTGTACAATTATTTCTTCACCTTTAAACAAAACCATAGTCCCTGCCGACCTCTTTGAGGAAAGTAGACTTAATTTTGAAATCGGAAAATCTCTATTCTCTAATGTTTTAATTATTTGTTGACCGACTGCGCCTGTTGCACCTAAAACAGCAACGTGAAAACCCTTTTCCATATATATATATACCCCTTTCAACTAGGAAATTCAAAAAAATAATAAGCAAACAAATGAAGGAGAAAATGTCTATTCTCTCCTTCAATTAATAGATTTAATTGTATCATATATATTTGTATTATAAATGTCGATCATTTTATTTTTCATCTAAATAGCGTTCTACAATCACTGGTTGAAGTTGTTTACCTTCTAAAGCAGCAAGGACCGTATCAAGCAAAGAATCCATCCTGGCAACCATAGAGTTTGGTTTCTTTTCTGGAGAATCTTGACCAAATGGTATGAAATAGATGTTCTTTGTTGACATTAACCTCATTAAATTAACCCCATTCAAACCTAGTGCATCATTTGTAGATATGCCTAGAACGACTGGATTTTGATTTCTTAATGTTGCTTTTGCTGCCATCAATACGGGAGAATCAGTCATAGCATTTGCAAATTTACTCATTGAGTTGCCCGTTAAAGGGGCAACAACCATACAATCGAGTGGGATCTTTGGACCTAGAGGCTCGGCTTTTACAATAGAATCAATGATCTGATGACCTGTAATCTCTTCCAGCTTTTTTACCCAATCCTCACCTTCGCCAAAACGTGTATCAGTCGACATAACTGTATGCGTTACTATTGGGCGAACATCTGCACCCTCTGCTATTAGACGCTCTATTTGAGGTATTACTTCGTCATACGTGCAATGGGACCCTGTTAATCCAAAACCTATTCGTCTTCCTTTTAGAGATGTCATTAAGCATTCCCCTTTCTATCCGTTGCATCTTCCCTCAGTAATTGGATTAATACATTTGCAACAATTTGCCCGGCCGTCTTAGGTGCTACAATTCCAGGTAGTCCCGGTGCTAATAATGCTTTAATTCCTCTTTTCTCAGCATATCGAAAATCTGTTCCACCAGGCTTAGAGGCTAAGTCAATAATTAATGTATGAGATGGCATTTTTGAAATGACGCTTGCTGTTACGATTTGGTGTGGGATCGTGTTTATACAAACATCGATATCGTGCACTTCTTGTTCTAAGGTTGATAGATCGAATGGCTTCATGCCCATTTCGTAGATTCTCGCGATGTGCTCACTTTTTCTAGCACCAACCTTTACCTTCGCACCAAGTACAGCAAATGTTCTAGCTACACTTAGTCCTACACGACCCATTCCCAAAACCGCAACATTGGAATTATGAATAGTAATTTCTGTATGTTGAATGACCATCATAATCGTTCCTTCAACTGTTGGAATAGAATTATAAATAGCGACATCATCACGTTCTAGTAGCTTGACAAGCTTTCTATCCGTTACTTTTACCAGTTCATCAAGATATTGATTACTGATACCCGAGTAAATGGCACAATGTTTTGGAGTTTTTGAGATTAATTCTTCTGTGATTACAACCTTTTCATTAGAAAAAATGGTATCTACTTCGCCCTCACTATTCGTCCCTGCAACAGGAAGAATGATTGCATCAAGGAGTGAAAAGTCTACTTCTTCTATTTGTTCCTTTAAAGCACCAGTGAAGCCATGATCAAGCTGTTCAAAGCCAACTAAAGAAAGCTTTGCATCCAACTCTGTCAGCTTGCGAATGACTTCAAGCTGTCTTGCATCACCACCAATTACTGCAATATGCAATCCAGTTAACATGGTTCTCATTCACCTTCTTCTTGTATTCTTCTTTTACTTACTAACCACACGTAGTTTTAGGTAGTGTTTACTTCCTCATATTATGTAAGGAAAGAAAATTAGGTGATTGATTGAAAATCATTATGTGAAACTTAAGTAAAAGTTAAGACATTTGATTCCAATAAAAAAGACCCTTCGCTACGGAAGGACCCTCGATTACTCTTTATTTCATATTCTCATACTTATTTGTGTAAACTTGTTCTTCGGGTATATCAATTATGATCATATCTGCCCCGATTTTTTTAATATGATGCCACGATACACGAAGTTCAGCACCTTGCTTTCTGAACCCAAACCATTTAAGGGTCGGAATAATAAAAGCCTTTATATGGCCGGTAGTCTCATCAATCTCAAGGTCTGTTTGGCCTAGAACACCTAATCGCTCAGCTTTTTTTAAGTCTACAATCTCTTTTCCACTCAACTCACTTAGTCTCATATGATGCCTCCTCACTTTGGACGATCTATTAATCATTGTATCGTCAAAGCACAAAAAAAATGCCTATAAGAATTTATCTTATAGAGGATGTTCAAAAAGTCCGGCAAAAATAGCTTCGAATTTCTTCGTCAGCTCGTCTTTCCGCTCCTCACGTATACAAAACATACGCGCAGGTAGCTCAAGACTTCGCTTCCTTGAACTTCTTTGCTCTTTTTGTCCTCCTTTTTGAACAGGCTCTTATAGGCATTTGGATTGGTTTACATTATTGTAAAGCTTCTGGAAGAAGGCCATCCGGACTTACTAAAGACACTGAAAGCTTGGAATCAAAGATTTTATGTGAAAGCTTATTGACCGATTGCTCCGTTACTTCTTCAACACTTTGTAAGATGTCGTCTAAAGTACGATGATTTTTTAATAATAGTTCGTTTTTTCCATTTCGGCTCATTCGACTATTTGTACTTTCTAAGCTTAGCATTAAATTTCCTTTTATTTGTTCTTTACTATTCTTAAGTTCTTTAGAAGTAATCCCTTTTTCCATTAAGGTTGCTAAAGTTTGCTGAATCGTTTCATATAATAAGTTTAACTGTTGGCTACCTGTACCCCCATAAATAGTGAGCATCCCACTATCTTTATAAGAGGAATGATAGGAATAAACCGAATAGGCTAACCCTCTTTGTTCTCTTACTTCTTGAAACAGTCGGCTACTCATGCTTCCACCCAAAACGTTATTTAAAACGATTAAGCTATAGATATCCTCGTTTCCAACGGGTAACCCTTTATAACCTAAACAAAGATGCGCTTGCTCTGTTTCCTTCTTCCTCGAAAGCATATCTGTGTAAAAGATTGGTTCTGTAGTTGCTGGCATTGTAGCAGATGAAGCAGCAAATTCCCCAAAGTAACCTTCGACCTCTTGAATGAATGAATCCTCTATGTTACCAGCAACCGAAATAACAACATTATCAGGTATGTATGTTTCTTTCATATATTGTCGGAGTGAGTCCCCGTTAAAAGTATTTAAAGATTCCTCTGTTCCTAGGATTGGAAATCCTAGAGAATGATCCTTATATGAAGCCCTACTTAATAAATCATGAACGATGTCGTCTGGTGTATCTTCATACATTTTGATTTCTTCGAAAACAACATTCTTTTCTTTTTTTAATTCTTCTTCATCAAAAGTAGAATTGAAAAACATATCTGCTAAAACTTCTAATGCATAATTGGAATGTTCATCTAAAACCTTGGCGTAGTAGCATGTGTATTCCTTTGATGTAAATGCATTTACTTGTCCGCCTATACTATCAAAGGATTCTGCTATCTCACGAGCAGAGCGTGTTTTTGTTCCTTTAAAAAACATATGCTCTAAAAAGTGAGAGATACCGTTTACATCTTTCGTTTCATTCCTTGAACCCGTTCCTATCCATACACCTATCGCCACTGATCTTACGGTTGGTATGTTTTCTAGAACAATTCTGACACCATTTTTACACGTGTATTTTTTTATCAAAAAAATTCCTCCTAATCAGATCACATAAGCTACTAGTCTTTTATCAATTTTGGAAGGGATGTGTATCTGTTCTCTTCTCATTCAACAAATTAGTTACACTTCCAATTTTATATTGCTTTTCTTTGATTTTTGTAATTAATGTATCGAGAGAAATTACTGTAGCTTCAGTAGGGTGCATTAAAATAATTGCTCCCGGGTGTATTTTTGTCATTACCCGATTTATTAAGACAGAGGGAGTTGGCTTTTGCCAATCAACTGTATCAACGCTCCACATAACGGTTCTCATATTTAACTCTAATGCAACATCTACCACATCTTGCCGATAACTTCCACTTGGCGGAGCAAACCATAACGGCTTCTGACTAGTAGTGGCTTCTATCACATTGTTAGTCTTAGTAAGCTGCTCCCTAATTAAAGGGGTAGTGAGTGTTTTTAAATTTGGATGTGTGTATGAATGGTTGCCGACCTCATGTCCTGCATCTACAATCATTTTAGCTAAGTCTGGATTACTTTTTACCCATCTACCTTCTAAAAAGAAGGTTGCTTTTACTTTATGTTTTTTTAACGTCTCTAGCATAGGAGGGAGATAATCGTTTCCCCAGGCAACATTAATGATAAAAGAGACCATTTTTTTCTCTGGATGACCTTTATAAATGGGCTCCGCTGGCAAGTCATTAAGGTGTATGGAAGGCGACGTTTCTTTAAAAATTAATTGTTTCGGGTCAAAGGAACCACTTTTTTCCATATTCCTGAAAGATGCATCAATATCCACTTTTAATCCATTATACCCAGGTGTTGCCTTCCATACCTTATCTATCACAGCATCTTGCGGAGCCTTTTCGTACTCTGAAGCTCTTTCTTCAATCTCTAAATAAAGCGCAGATACATTCTTTGATACTACTATACTAGACTGTTTTAATTGTGATACATATTTAGAAGTAAAGGGATTTTGAACGGATCCCAAAGTAAGTAATAATATTGAAGAAATAGCAAATAGCTGCACTGACAATCTTTTCATCATAACATCCCCCTTTGTACTAAAAATTATGTATATGGGGGACAAGGTAGAACCAAAAGTATAATAGGAGTGTTTAACAAAAAGAAGCCGGTTCCCCCAGCTTCCAATTATGCGTTATTTCAAAAGAAAAAAAGAATTCCTTTTTACAATGCTTTTCGTGTTTTTTACTTACGTTGTTGGATTTGCATCCTTTTGTTCTTTAAGAACTGCCTTGCGTGATAAGTTAACCCTACCTTGTTTATCAACCTCAGTTACCTTAACGAGAATTTCATCTCCAATAGCAATGACATCCTCTACTTTACCCACACGTTCTTCTGCAAGCTCTGATATATGAACGAGTCCATCTTTCCCGCTGAATAATTCAACAAACGCACCAAATTTCTCTATGCGCTTCACTTTTCCTAAGTACATTTCCCCTACAACAACTTCACGAACAATATCTTCAATAATTTTCTTTGCCCTTTGGTTCATTTCCTCATTAATAGATGAAATAAAGACTGTTCCATCTTGCTCGATATCAATTTTAACACCAGTTTCTTCAATGATTTTATTAATTTGTTTTCCACTTGGTCCAATAACATCTCTAATTTTATCAGGATTAATGGACATCATTAAAATTTTAGGTGCATATTGTGAAAGTTCTGTTCTTGGCTCTCTTATCGTACTTACCATGTGATCTAAAATATGAAGTCGGCCAATGCGAGCTTGGATTAACGCTTCTTCTAATATTTCTCGTGAAAGTCCATCAATTTTAATGTCCATTTGAAGAGCTGTAACACCTTTTGCAGTCCCAGCTACCTTAAAATCCATATCGCCTAAATGGTCCTCCATACCTTGGATATCAGATAAAATCGTGTAGTCTTGACCCTTCTTAACAAGACCCATTGCAATCCCAGCAACAGGAGCTTTAATTGGAACACCTGCATCCATCATTGCAAGTGTACTTGCACATATACTTGCTTGCGAGGTAGATCCATTTGATTCAAGAACTTCTGACACTAGACGTATTGTATAAGGAAAATCCTTTTCAGATGGAATAACAGGCTCTAAAGCACGTTCTCCAAGTGCACCATGACCTATTTCACGACGTCCTGGGCCTCTAATCGGACCTGTTTCCCCAACACTAAACTGAGGGAAATTATAATGGTGCATAAAACGTTTTTCTTCTTCAAGACCTATGCCATCAAGTATTTGTACATCTCCCATAGCCCCTAAAGTACAGATACTTAAGGCTTGGGTTTGTCCTCTTGTAAAAAGACCAGAACCATGTGTTCTTGAAAGAAGACCTACTTCAGAAGCTAACGGACGGATTTCATCTTGTTTACGACCATCAGGACGAACCTTGTCTTGCGTAATCAGACGACGAACTTCTTCCTTAACCAGCATGTAAAGGACCTCAGACACCTGTTTCACTACTTTGCTTACAGCTTCTTTTGCTTCAAAATGAGCAAAAACTTCCTTTTTCACTTCATTAATAGAAGCCTCTCGTGCATGCTTCTCAAATACTTGTACCGCTGATTTTATTTTATCTTCAGCTAAAGCTCTAACTTCTTGTTCAATTTCAGCGTCGACTTCATAAAGTACGACTTCTATTTTTTCTTTCCCAACTTCAGAAACAATTTTTTCTTGGAATTCAATAAGTCGTTTGATTTCATCATGACCAAACATAATAGCTTCTAACATTACTTCTTCTGTAACTTCATTCGCTCCGGCTTCGACCATGTTAATAGCATCCTTTGTACCTGCTACAACAAGATGAATGTCAGACTGCTCTAAAATTTCAACTGATGGGTTGATCATAAATTCACCATTTACACGTCCTACAATTACACCTGCAATAGGTCCATTGAATGGAATATTGGAAACACTAAGTGCTAACGACGAACCAAACATTGCTGCCATTTCAGACGAACAATTCTGATCCACACTCATTACTATGCTAATAACTTGTACTTCATTTCGAAAACCTTCTGCGAACAATGGACGGATTGGTCTATCAATTAGACGACTAGCTAAAATGGCTTTCTCACTTGGTCGGCCTTCTCTTTTAATAAAACCTCCAGGTATCTTCCCAACAGCGTATAAACGTTCCTCATAATTACACGTTAAAGGAAAAAAACTCAAATCTTTTGGTTCTTTTGATGCCGTTGCAGTAGATAAAACAGCGGTATCACCGTAACGAATTAAAACAGCACCGTTAGCCTGTTTTGCTAATTGTCCTACCTCAACTGTTAATGAACGACCTGCCCAATCCATTGAAAAGACTTGTTTTTCTTGTTTCATATTATAAATGCCCCTCTCTTGTAAATCATTACTCAATATTCACTATGTATACCTTCTTACTTTTTTAAAAAAAAGCGAGAGCATTAATGGAGATAGAAATTAAACTGCTCCCCAAAAACTATACAAAAAAATCCCTATAAAAAATAAGCCATTATGTAGTATTTCCTATATTATTTAAAACATATCAAATTGGTTAGCACTATGTAAATAAATTTCTACAAAATGTAGAAATTTGTAGCGAATTCGTAAAAATGTGGTAATTTTATTTTAGATAAAAAAAAGCGGGATTACAATCCCGCTTTTTTAGAAACAAACGCTACTACTATTAACGACGTAAACCAAGCTTGTTGATTAACGTACGGTAACGAGTAACATCATTGTTACGTAGATAGTTAAGTAAGTTACGACGCTTACCTACCATCTTTAAAAGACCACGACGTGAGTGGTGATCCTTCTTATGAGTACGTAAATGATCATTCAATGTGTTAATCTGCTCTGTTAGGACAGCAATTTGAACTTCTGGTGATCCAGTATCACTTTCATGAGTTTTATACTCACTAATGATTTCGTTCTTGCGCTCTTGTGTTAAGGCCATCCTTTTCACCTCCTATAATTTCATCCCCAATTACTGAGCAAGCGTCGGTGATTCGACTTGCCAAGCAATGGTTCAACATACGTTAATTATCATACCTAATCTCGACGAAATTTGCAAGTAAATTATCGTTTCACCGTATTCAAAAGATTTTTTGCTTCGTTAACATCGACTTTGATTCTTGATATTAATTCTTCAACTCCATTAAACTTCTGTTCATCGCGTATTCGTTCAATAAACAATAACTCTATATTACTTCCATATATGTTCTCGTTAAAATCAAATAAATGGACTTCAATCGTAACTTTGCTCATATGTTGGTGGAATGTAGGCTTGAACCCAATATTACTTACACCATTGTACCATTTATCTTTCACTTTCATTTGTACCGCATAAACACCAACGCGTGGAATAAGATATGGTTCCTCAACATGAATATTAGCTGTAGGGAATCCGATAGATGAACCCCGTTTTTCTCCATCTACAACTAGCCCTTTTATCTTGTAAGGTCTACCCTGCAATAACTGAACACGATTAACATCACCCGTTCTTAGCAAGTCCCTTATAAATGATGAGCTGATTTTCCCATTGGCTTGTTCTACCTTTGGAACAATCGTTGAACTAAACTGTTCTCGTGAATGGAATGGAAGGGTTTCCATCGTTCCTTTTCCCATTTTGCCATATGTAAAATCAAATCCAGCAACAACATGTTTACAATTCAGACCAATCACATATTGATCTATAAATTGTTGAGGCAGCAACTGTGAAAATTGTTCATTAAAATCAACAATATATAGTTCATGGATTCCTAATTTCTCTATAGCCTCTATTTTGTCATGCAATGGAGTAATCGCATGTTGTATGGCATTCTCTCTTCGTAAGACGATAGATGGATGGGGACTAAAAGTCATAACTGAACTTGTCATATTTTGCTTTTCAGCTATTTCTTTTGCAGTCTGTATCACTCTTTGATGCCCTATATGTACACCATCAAAATAGCCAAATGCCATCACCTTTGGCACTGTCATCTCTCTCTTTATATGAGGTGGATGGCTAATAAATTTCGTTTCCAAGTTACATCACCTAATTCCTAATTTAACCTCTATATACTAAGCACCTTTACTGGTTTCATTAACCCTTGTTTAGTAGGGTGTTTTTCATAAATGGCTAGAGCATCCCCTGACATGTCCGTCATAAGCAATTGTTCTTTGTCAAAAAGTAATGGGCTTACTTCAAGGACAGCTCCATTCTTTACTTTCATTGCTACTGTATCATCAATTTGTAGGTTAGGCAAATGAATAAGTGCCCGTTCCATAGGGATTAATAGAGACTGAATATTCCCTTCTCCCATCACTTTTTCGATCTCCTCAAGTGAAGAACACTCTTCAAGTTGAAAAGATCCAGATGCAGTTCTGATTAGATGAGACATATGTGCTGGAAACCCTAACTTTTCTCCAATTGTGACAGCTAGTGTTCGAACATACGTCCCTTTGCTACAAGTAACTTTAAATGAAAAAGTGATGGACTCACCTTCGTACGTTTCTTGTGGATCTTGTAGTATCAGTTCATGGATTTTGATTTCCCTTGAAGGTCGTTCGACTTCTATTCCTTTTCTCGCGTATTCATATAAACGTTTTCCATTTACTTTAACAGCCGAATACATAGGCGGTGTCTGTGAATGTGTTCCAGTAAGTTGGGCTAGGACAAGTTGTATCTCTTCTTTTTTAATAGTCCGATGTACCGCTACTTTGTCTATGATTTCTCCGGATGCGTCTTCAGTTGTCGTAGAAAACCCTAAGGTAACTTCCCCAACATATGTTTTGCTCATTCCTGTTATGAATTCTGCAATTTTTGTAGCTCTACCTATGCAAATAGGTAAAACACCGGTCACATCAGGATCAAGTGTGCCCGTATGCCCTACCTTTTTGGTCTTTAGAATTTTCCGGATTTTGAAGACACAATCATGTGATGTTAGCCCTTTAGGCTTATTTAGCAAAAGTATACCGTCCATAATAAATACCTCCTAGACTATTCATTACCTTTTTAGCCATTCCAAATGTAAAGTCCAAATATAACAGTACAAATAGTAAAAATGGATAGACAAATTTGTCTATCCATTTTTGTTGGAATCACCCTATGTTTCATCATGCTTAGAGGCCTTGTTTAATTCAGCCAATAATGATTCAATTCGATTCCCATAATCAACTGATTCATCAAACTCGAAGGTGATTTCTGGTGTTTTACGAAGTCTAATACGTTGACCAATCTCAGACCTGATAAAGCCTGTTGCCTTGGATAAACCCTTTAACGTATTTTGTCGTTGTACATCATCACCTAAAACAGAAATAAATATTTTTGCTTGCTGAAGATCGCCTGTAACTTCTACATCCGTTACGGTAACAAACCCAATACGTGGGTCTTTTATTTTACGACCGATAATCTCACCAAGCTCTTTTTTCATTTGCTCGCCAACTTTAGTTGAACGCAAACTCATACGATCACCTCGTCCCTAGTACCATTCAAAGGATGTAACGGTTCTTTCAATTTCAGGAAAGGAATCTATCATCTTTAGAGAATTTTGCAATTCCCTTTCAGTCATCTTTTTAGAAGATGTGATGGCAACGATTCCTATTGTTGTTCGTTGCCATTTATCCTGATGGTCAATTTCTGATACCGAAACATTAAATTTTTGTTTAAGCCTCGTCATAACCCGCTGTAATACAGCACGCTTATCCTTTAAGGACTGTGCACCGTATATAAAGCACTCACAATTGACGAAGCCAATCATTATCTTTTAATTTCCTGCATAATATACGCTTCAATGACATCGCCTTCTTTAATATCATTGAATTTTTCAATGGTAATACCGCACTCATAATTTTGAGCAACTTCTTTTACATCGTCTTTAAAGCGTTTTAAAGTGTCGAGCTTTCCTTCGAAGATGACAATTCCATCACGAACTATACGCACACCACTATCTCTTGTTACCTTACCATCAGTTACGTAGCACCCTGCAATGGTTCCTACTTTTGATACTTTAAAGGTTGTTCGAACTTCTGCTTGACCAATCACTTTCTCTTCGAACTCAGGATCTAGCATTCCCTTCATGGCCAATTCTATTTCATCGATCGCATTATAAATGATTCTGTGAAGGCGAACATCTACTTTTTCTTGTTCTGCCGTTTTCTTTGCATTTACATCAGGTCGAACATTAAAGCCAATCACAATAGCGTTTGATGCTGAAGCGAGGATAATGTCAGATTCAGTAATAGCTCCAACACCTGTCAGAATAATCTTTACTCGAACGCCTTCTACTTCAATTTTTTGAAGAGATGCAGAAAGTGCTTCGACAGATCCTTGAACATCTCCTTTGACGATAATGTTAATATCTTTAATTTCGCCCAGTTTAATTTGTTCAAATAAATCTTCTAAACTTAGCTTCGCTCGATCACCACGTTGCGCAACTAATTGCTTTTGAGCACGTGCTTCTCCAACTGATCTTGCCATTTTTTCATCAGCGAATACCATAAAATGATCTCCTGCTAATGGAACTTCATTTAGACCTGTAATCTCAACAGGCGTCGAAGGCCCAGCTTCCTTCACGCGTCGTCCAATGTCATTGACCATAGCACGAACACGTCCAAATGCATTACCTACTACAATTGGATCACCTACTCTTAACGTACCATTTTGAACGAGTAGAGTAGCAACTGATCCACGACCTTTATCTAATTGTGCTTCTACAACAGTTCCTGTCGCAAAACTAGTCGGATTGGCTTTCCATTCCTCTACTTCGCTTACTAATACAATCATTTCCAAAAGATCGTCAATTCCTTCACCTTTAAGGGCAGAAACAGGAACAAAAATGGTTTCTCCACCCCAAGCTTCGGGAACTAAGCCACGATCTGTTAACTCTTGCATGACACGATCAGGATTGGCAGATGGTTTATCCATCTTATTCACAGCAACAATTATTGGTACTCCCGCTGCTTTTGCATGGCTGATTGCTTCAACCGTTTGAGGCATTACACCATCATCTGCTGCAACAACCAAAATAGTAATATCGGTAATTTGAGCACCTCTTGCACGCATTGTTGTGAATGCAGCATGTCCAGGTGTATCTAGAAAAGTGATCTTTTTATCATTTACTACAACCTGATACGCACCAATGTGCTGAGTGATCCCACCAGCTTCACCTTCTGTAACCTTTGTATTACGAATGGAATCAAGTAATGTTGTTTTCCCATGATCTACGTGCCCCATTATAGTAACAACAGGAGGACGAATTTGCAGATTATCCGGATTTTCTTCCATGACATATCCTTCAAATTCAGTTTCCTCATATACGATTTCTTCTTCTACCTCTACACCGTAATCTGTAGCAATTAACTCAATCGTGTCCTTGTCAAGTTCTTGGTTGATAGTTGCCATGACATTAAGTTTAAAGAGTTTTTTGATAATTTCTGAAGACTCTTTCCCTAGTTTACCTGCGATTTCTGCAACTGTTAAAGAACCAGAAAATGTGATTTTTTCAGGTAATTCGAGTACTTTAGGCTGAGTCGCTTGCTTTCCACTACTCTTGTGACGATTTTTTTGAAAGGTAGCTTGTTCTTGCTGACCAGACTTTTTATTGTCTTTCTCTTTTCGAGAGTTAGCGCCCTTCTTCTTTCGAGGAGCATTAGTAACTGTGTCAACTTCGTCTTCCTCATACACATTACCTGTATCTTGCTGCAGGTCTACTTCACTATTTTCTGTTTTCTGCTCTGAAATAGAGCTAATGTTCGTTGAAGTAGATTCTTGCTTTTCGTCAGTCTTTGAGAAACGTTGATCTAATTCTTTCACAATATCGTCTTCTATGGTTGTCATATGATTAGAAACTTCTACATTTAGTTCTTTCAATATATTAATCACTTCTTTACTTGAGATGTTTTGTTTTTTTGCATACTCATAAACGCGAATTTTACTCATACGTTCACCCCCGAATTTATTCCTCGAGCAATGTGTCAAGCTTCTTGGCAAATCCCTCATCTTGTATTCCAACGACAACTCTTGAATCTTTTCCAATCGCCTGTCCTAGTTCGTATCGATCTTCAACACGACGAAGCGGTATATTATAATAAGTACATTTATCCGTAATTTTCTTTTCAGTATTTTTAGAGGCATCACTTGATAAAAGAACAAGCATTACCTTATTACGTTGAATGTCTTTTACGACCAATTCTTCTCCAGTGGTAATCTTCCGTGCCCGAGCCGCTAATCCTAAAAGAGATTTCCATGGTTGTTGATTCATAATGGATGGTTCTCCTTCTCGATTAAAGCAAGCAATTCCTCATAAAGGGAGTCATCAACATTCGCTTTTAAGTGACTTGCTAAGGCATTTTTCTTTCTTGCCTGGAGAACAATGTCTTTATTTTTACTTAAATAAGCCCCTCGCCCTGCCATTTTTCCGGTTAAATCAATGAAAACTTCCCCTTCTTTTGAGCGGACGATTCGAATGAGTTCCTTTTTCGGTTTCATCTCTTGACTCGCTACACATTTCCTTAAGGGAATCTTGCGATTGCTCACCTTTCTTCACCTCTTACTCCAATTCATCAGCCGACAAATTTTCTTCCATTATTACTCCAGAACCTGTAAGCCCTAATTTCACAGCATCAGAATGACTTTTTATATCAATTTTCCATCCAGTCAATTTAGCCGCTAAGCGTGCATTTTGACCTCGCTTACCAATCGCAAGAGAAAGCTGATTGTCAGGTACAATAACTGTCGTTGCCTTTTCATCCTCATTTACGATAACTTCATCGACTTGTGAAGGGCTAAGAGCATTGGCTACAAAGTCCACAGGATCTTTCGACCATTTTACAATATCAATTTTTTCACCTTTTAGTTCATTGACGATAGCTTGTACTCGTTGTCCTTTTGGTCCTACACAAGAACCAACTGGATCTAAGTCCCTGTTATCAGAATGAACGGAGATTTTCGAGCGATCTCCAGCTTCACGAGCAACCGATTTGATTTCAACAGTTCCATCGTATATTTCAGGTACTTCAAGCTCAAATAATCGCTTTAAAAGTCCTGGATGTGTTCGTGAAACGAAAATTTGAGGACCCTTTGTTGTCTTTTCAACCTTCGTAAGAAATACTTTAATTCGATCATGTGGCTTATAGCTTTCATTTGGCATTTGTTCTGCGGCTGGCAACAACGCTTCTATTTTCCCAAGATTCACATAGATAAAACGCGAATCCTGACGTTGAACAATTCCAGTCATAATATCTTCTTCACGATCAATAAATTCGGTGTATATCACACCTCTTTCTGCTTCACGAACACGCTGAGTCACTACTTGTTTCGCGGTTTGGGCAGCAATTCTACCAAAGTCTTTCGGAGTTACTTCTATTTCAACGATATCTCCAACTTGGTAAGAAGGATTTATTAACCTAGCCTGTTCAGCAGATATCTCAAGTCTTGGATCGAAAACGTCATCAACGATATCTTTTCGGGCGTACACCTTCATTGAACCGCGTTCAGGATTCACATCCACTCGCACGTTTTGCGCTTGATTAAAGTTTCGTTTATAAGCAGAAATTAGTGCTGCTTCTATTGCATCAAGTAAAATCTCTTTACTAATACCCTTTTCTCTTTCAAGCATTGTTAGGGCATCTAAAAGTTCATTGCTCATTTATTTGATCCCCCTTTATTTAATAATCAATTTAAAGCTTAGCACTAACTAACAGATCTAATGGAAGGTAACGGCAAGGCGGGCACTAGCCACCTTTTCATAAGGTATTGTAATAACCTTTTTCCTCGTTTTCACCAAATACGTAATGGTAACAAGCCCTTCAACAAAGCTTGTTAGCACACCTTCAAATTGCTTTTCCCCTTCAATTGGTTCATACATTTTTATATATACTTGTTTACCAATTGCCTTTTCAAAATCCTTTGGTTTCTTAAGAGGGCGTTCAGCACCAGGTGATGAAACCTCAAGAAAATAAAGATGGGGAATTGGGTCCAAATCATCAAGTTTTTCACTTAACCGTTCACTAACAGTTCCGCATTGTTCAATATCTATGCCTACACTTGAATCTATATATACTCTTACGAACCAATCTTTTCCTTCTTTAACATATTCAACATCTACTAATTCTAATTGAAGTTCTTCTAGAATAGGGGAAACTAATTCTTCAATTATATCCGTTACTTTTTTACTCATTCATACCCTCCTTCTCTAAATCACCTTAAGAACGAAGCGTGCTAAAGCAATCACTTACTTTTAGTTAATTGATGAATAATCCCACAAACTAGCGCATGGAGTATATTCAATATGTAGAAAAACACTTGATAGTAAAACGAAAGAGTGGGTTTCCCCACTCTCCATCACTGACCTATTCATAGCATATCCTAGTAAACTATAACATAATCATGTATTTTATGCAATCGATACATGAAAAGCGCAAGTGCCTTGTTTAGACCCGTCAAGCAAATGTTCTTGAAAATATTAAAAGGGTGGTTTTCCATTTTTCCTTTTTTCAGGTTATTTGACCCTTGAGGAGCCGGACTCTGGAGCTAAATAAGACCCATTTATTTTAACCCTATTTTTTATTTACCTTATAGAGGATGTTCAAAAAGTCCGGCAAAAATAGCTTCGAATTTCTTCGTCAGCTCGTCTTTCCGCTCCTCACGTATACAAAACATACGCTCCGGTGCTCAAGACTTCGCTTCCTTGAACTTCTTTGCTCTTTTTGTCCTCCTTTTTGAACAGGCTCTTATACTCCTTAAAACAACGAAAGCTGGTTCTGATCGGGTAGGGATTCTAAGCAACCTTGGTTATCAAGATACTCAAGGATAGTTTTTGAAATTTTACTACGCTGTTGCAAATCTTCTTTTGATAAAAATTCGCCTGCTTCTCTTGCTTTTACAATATTATAGGCTGCATTTGTTCCTAAACCTGGAATCGAATTAAATGGTGGAATAAGAGTTGTTCCTTCCACAATAAATTCATTCGCACTAGAACGGTATAAATCTATCTTTTGGAATGAAAAACCTCTTTCGCACATTTCAAGTGAAAGCTCTAAAACGGTCAATAAGCTTTTCTCCTTTGTCGAAGCCTCTAGTCCCTTTGCATTGATTTCATCAATTTTTGAGCGTATCGCATTCGAACCTCTTACCATTGCTTCAATGTCAAAGTCATCTGCACGGACAGTGAAATAAGCTGCGTAATAAAGGATAGGATGATGTACTTTAAAATAGGCAATACGGACAGCCATTAGAACATAGGCCGCCGCGTGGGCTTTAGGGAACATATACTTGATTTTTAAACAAGAATCAATGTACCAATCTGGAACGCTGTTTTGTTTCATGTCTTGAATCCATTCGTCAGGCAAACCCTTCCCTTTACGAACATTTTCCATGATTTTAAAAGCCAATGATGGTTCTAACCCTGCATAAATTAGATAAACCATAATGTCATCGCGACAGCCGATTACGTCACTTAATGTACAAGTTCCGTTCGCAATTAACTCTGATGCATTTCCTAACCATACATCCGTTCCATGAGATAGACCTGAAATTTGAACAAGTTCAGAAAACGTAGTCGGTTTTGTTTCATCAAGCATTTGTCTAACAAATTTTGTTCCAAATTCCGGAATACCAAACGTACCTGTTTTACTCATAATTTGTTCTTCTGTTACACCAAGTGATTTTGTGTTAGCGAAAATTTTCATTACCTCAGGGTCATCTGTAGGAATTGTTTTTGGATCAATTCCACTTAGATCTTGAAGCATACGAATCACAGTTGGGTCATCGTGACCCAATATATCTAGTTTCAATAAATTATCATGAATGGAATGGAAATCAAAATGAGTTGTTTTCCATTCAGAAGTTGAATCATCTGCAGGAAATTGAATGGGTGTAAAATCATACACATCCATATAATCTGGCACAACAATAATGCCGCCTGGATGCTGTCCTGTTGTTCTCTTTACCCCCGTACATCCTGCAACTAATCGATCAACTTCAGCATTACGAATCGTTAAATTATTGTCACTTGCATAGCCTTTTACATAGCCATATGCTGTTTTCTCGGCCACAGTTCCGATAGTACCAGCTCGAAATACATTATCCTCACCAAACAATACTTTCGTATAATTATGTGCAATTGACTGGTATTCTCCAGAGAAGTTAAGATCTATATCTGGAACTTTGTCCCCTTTAAATCCAAGGAAGGTTTCAAAAGGAATATCATGACCATCCTTTTTATACTTAGCTCCACATTCTGGGCAATCTTTATCAGGCAAGTCAAACCCTGATCCGACTGATCCATCATCAAAGAAGTGGGAGTGCTTGCACTTTGGACAAATATAGTGAGGTGGTAAAGGATTTACTTCTGTGATTTCGGTCATGGTCGCCACGAATGAAGAACCGACAGATCCACGTGATCCAACTAAATAGCCATCATCTAGGGATTTTTTTACGAGTTTATGAGAAATTAAATAAATTACGGCAAATCCGTGTCCAATGATAGATTTTAATTCTTTTTCAAGACGTGCTTCAACGATATCAGGAAGATCGTTTCCATAAATTGCACGGGATTGAGCATAACTCATGCTACGAACTTCTTCATCTGCTCCTTCAATCTTTGGAGTATATAGATCGTCTTTAATCGGCTTCACATCACCGATTAAGTCAGCCATATAATTTGTATTGGTCACAACGATTTCTTTAGCCTTTTCGGTACCGAGAAAAGAGAACGCATCTAGCATCTCGTTCGTTGTTCTAAAATGGACCTTAGGTAACTCATGGCGATTTAATGGATTAGCTCCACCTTGTGCTCTCACTAAAATCTTCCGATAAATATAGTCTTCAGGCTCTAAGTAATGAACATTTCCTGTAGCGACAACAGTCTTTCCTAATTTATCACCTAACTTTACTATATTAGAAATGATATCTAATAAGGCCTTTTGATCCCTTACCAGCTCAAGCTCTAGTAGACGAGAATAGACTTCTGGTGGTTGCACTTCAATATAATCATAAAATTGAGCAACTGCCTCCGCCTCTTCATGGGATTTCTGCATCATAGCTTCAAATACTTCCCCTTTATCACAGGCAGATCCCACTAGTAGTCCTTCTCTAAACTTTGCAAACTTTGAGCGCGGAATTCGAGGGATACGATAATAATAATCCTGATGGGACATGGAAATGAGTTTATACAAATTTTTAAGTCCAATCTCATCCTTGGCTAGTATGGTCATATGATAGGGTCTTGAGCGCTGATAAGCATTACCCTGGCCCATATTTTCATTTAGCCCATCATGATACTCGATTCCCTTTTCTAAGCTATCTTTTAACATTTTCATTAGAAGATAACCCGTAGCCTCTGCGTCATAAATAGCACGGTGGTGCTGTGTTAGATCAATATCAAACTTCTTACAAAGTGTATTTAGGCGATGATTTTTCATGGTAGGATAAAGATATCTACCTAGTTCTAGTGTATCAATTACTGGATTTTGTACTTTTTCATAGCCTGCTTTTTTCAACCCGACATTTAAAAAGCCCATATCAAAGCTTGCGTTATGCGCAACTAAGGTACAATCTTCCATCCAACTTCTAAACCTCTCGAGAACATCCTTCACTTCTGGAGCCACACAAACCATATCATCCGTTATACCTGTTAATTCAATGGTTGTAGCCGACAATTTGTGATGCGGATTAACAAACGATTCAAAACGATCTATGATTTGCCCTTCTTTAATCTTAACCGCAGCAAGTTCAATAATCGTATCATACACAGCTGATAAGCCCGTTGTCTCAACGTCAAATACGACATAGGTATCCGTTGATAATAAACGATGCTCTTCGTTATATGCAATTGGAACACCATCATTCACTAAATTCGCTTCTATCCCATAGATAACTTTTATTCCGTGTTTTTTTCCAGCAGAGTAGGCTTCTGGAAACGATTGTGCAACGGCGTGATCCGTTAGGGCAAAAGCTTTATGACCCCATTTTTTTGCTTGCTCAATTAATCTCCCCACAGGCGTGATAGCATCCATTTGACTCATTGGTGAATGTGAGTGGAGCTCTACACGTTTTTCACCTTCTGGAGCGGTATCTACTTTTTGTTTAGGGGAAAATTCTTGAATATCATTAGCCATCATAACGAGGTCTCGCACGAATGTATCGTTTTGGACTCCACCTCTGACTTTTAACCACATTCCCTTTTTAATCGATTGTAATAAAGGAACATCCTCTTTATCTCTTGAAAACATTTTCACTAAGATCGAGCTTGTGTAATCTGTTATCTTAAAAGTAACAAGGTGTCGTCCACTTCTTAATTCCTTTGTTTCAGCATGGAAAACATACCCCTGTACAATCGCTCTTCTTTCTTCCTCTTGAATAGAATGGATGGTCACGGGCTCTTCTTTGATACTATAGCCTATTGTTAATGGCCCTTGATGCTCCGTAGGATTGCCCTTGTCTCTCTTTTGCATTTCTGTTATTGCTTCTAGAACCTTAGAGCGATCTTCCAGTTCTTTTAGTGCTTCAAATTTTTCCTTTTCTTCTGTTGAAAATTCAATGATTGTATCTAACTGAAGATGTGGGAATCCGAACCTCACAAACTGTGAGGCTATAGCTTGTCCGTATTTTTTCTTAACAGAGATTGCTTCAGCATCATTTCGTGACTTTATAATAATTTTTGCCCCTTGTAAAGTCGGGCTTTGTTCCTTCAACAATGGTAAAAACATGGGTGATACAGACCCAAGATGCGTAATGCAGATTGGCCAATAGTCAATTACATCTTTTTCAAGTATAGTCTTTTCCCTTGTTTTAACGGAGAAACTTACTTGTGCGATATGAGAAAAAGTTTGTACCAGCTGCGAAGAGAAAACTTCAAAAATCGGTGCCGGAATTAGACGAGACCAAACAAAAGTAAAATGCCATGATTTCAATTGTGTTTGCACAGTCAATTTCTCAATGCCTGCATCTTGGAAGTACTCTTTTATTTCATTGGTTACATTCATTTGAGTAAGTAATATTTCGAAACGGTTCATTTGCTCTTGTGAAAGCTCTATCACGGATAGATTTCTCCTCTCTCCATGTACAACGAATTTTTCCAAATAGGAAGGTACCTCTAAAACTAAAGAGGTACCTTCCTTGTGTCTATTTCTATTTTACAATATATTTTGAAATTGTCTCATATAAATTTTCAGTATTTATTTCCATTGATTCTCCGCTTGAGCGAAACTTTAGCTCAACGATTCCTTCTGATGCACGCTTGCCAATAGTAATTCGAATCGGCAATCCGATTAGATCTGCATCAGCAAATTTCACTCCTGGTCGTTCTTGGCGATCGTCATACAGAACCTCATACTTCTTTTTTAGATTCTCATATAACTCTTCAGCTAGTGATCTTTGGTCATCTTGCTTTGGATTTACGACAATAACATGTAGATCAAATGGAGCGACTGCTTCTGGCCATACTAAGCCGAATTCATCATTGAATTGTTCCGCAATAGCTGCGACAGTTCTTGATACTCCTATTCCGTAACAGCCCATGATCATCGGTTTTGCCTTACCGTTTTCATCTAAAATTGTTGCATTCATTGACTCACTGTATCGTGTGCCTAATTTAAATACGTGACCAACCTCAATACCCTTTGCAAAAACAATTGTGCCCTCGCCATCTGGTGAAGGATCTCCCTCTTGAATAAAACGAATATCCTCATATTGAGCAAGTGGTAAGTCACGATCAGGATTGAAGCCTGTATAATGGAACCCTTCTTCATTCGCTCCACAAACACCATTTGTACAGAATTGAACCCCATAATCTGCAACAACCTGAACAGAAGGAGGAACATTAACAGGTCCTATTGATCCAATGGGACCTAGAATTTCTTTTGCCTCTTCTGAAGTTGCTAATTCAACGACAGATGCAGCAAATAGATTTTTTATCTTCACGTCATTTACTTCATGATCTCCACGAACCAGGACAAGTTTGTATTGGTCATCTACTTTAAAAAGTATAGATTTAATACATTGTTCAGGCGCCAACTTTAGGTAAGATGAAACCTCTTGAATAGACTTTTGATTTGGTGTCTCCACTCTCATTAATTTATCCTGTTGTTCTGAATTCTTTTCATATGTAATATTGACAGGTGCCATTTCAATATTAGCTGCAAAATTTGAAGAGTCGGAATAGGCAATCGTATCTTCACCAATTTCCGATAAAACCATAAATTCATGTGTGTCTTTTCCACCCATTGCACCAGAATCTGCAATGACTGCTCGAAAGTTCAGGCCTATCCGCGTGAATACATTTGAATATGCGTTAAACATTTTTTGGTAAACATTATCTAAGCTTTCTGCCGTGGCGTGGAATGAATAAGCATCCTTCATAATGAATTCTCTTCCACGTAAAAGACCAAAACGCGGCCTTTTTTCATCTCTAAATTTCGTCTGTATTTGAAAAAGAGTTAGCGGTAGTTTTTTATATGAGTTAACTTCATCTCTTACTAGGCTTGTAATCATTTCTTCATGAGTCGGTCCAAGTGCGAACTCCCGGTTATGACGGTCTTTCATTCTCATCATTTCTGGTCCATACGAGTACCATCTACCCGATTCCTGCCAAAGCTCAGCTAGTTGTAGGGTGGGCATAAAAAGTTCCACTGCTCCTGCTAGTTCCATTTCTTCGCGGACAATCTGCTCAACTTTTTGAAGAACTTTATTTCCGAGTGGTAGGAAGCTGTATACACCTGCTGAGTTTTGACGGATAAATCCGGCACGGAGTAAAAGCTGGTGACTTTTAACATCTGCATCCGCAGGTACTTCTCTAAGTGTTGGAATAAACATCATACTTTGTTTCATCTATTGCACCTCATTATAAGTATAGAAACTGTAAATATCTTAATTACATAGTGAAGAAAATACGTTGAATATCATTCCAAGTGACAACAAGCATGAGTAGCATTAAAAACGCAAAACCAATAAAGTGAACAAGACCTTCCTTTTGACGGTCAATTGGTTTCCCACGAACAGCTTCAACAAGGAAAAACATCAGCCTTCCTCCATCTAGCGCAGGAAGTGGCAACATATTAACAATTCCAAGATTTATACTTAAAATAGCTCCCCATCTCATTAAGTTGTAAATACCTGTTTGAGCTACCTCATTTGTTGCATCATAAATGCCAACAGGACCTGATAACATATCTATTGAGAATTGGCCTGTTATTAACTTACCAAGTCCAGTTACAATCTCTTTTGTCCAAAAATAAGTTTCTGTGAATCCATATGAAAGAGAACTTACTATATTTTTTTCTATAGGACCATATACACCTATTACCCCAAATGGTTCCTCGGTTGAAGCTGAATTCTCCGGTAACTTTGCTTTTTCAGGCGTAATCATCACGTCAGATGATGTCCCATTTCTTTGAATAGTGAATTTTAGTTCGTCCTCAGGGTGTTGACGAATAATTCCAACAACATCCTTCCAGGTGGTTACATCGACACCGTCAATGGACTGAATCTGGTCCCCTTGTTGTAACCCGGCATTAGCTGCTGGACTATTTTCAACAACAACTCCTAATCTAGCCTCATCTACGGGGCTTCCTTGAAGGAGGCCTAGTAATAGAAACGTGACAAAAGCTAACACAAAGTTCATAGCAGGGCCCGCAATAATGGCAAGTGTTCTTTGACCGAGCGTCTTAGAACCAAACTGCCTGTTGTATGGAGCTAGTTGTGTTTCTTGTCCATCAATGATAAAAACTGCCTTCTCATTGACTTGAAAACGTTCAAGCTTCTCTTCATCTTGCTCATAACCACTAATGAAGAGCTGTTTATCAAGGTCAGCTTCCTCCACTTCAATAACACGTGCATTGGGAAATTTGTCTTTATTGTTTAATATAATTTTAATAACTTCATTGGAGGGATTCATGACTAAACCAACATGGTAACCAGCCTTTACATCAATAGTCTCTGGGTCTTCTCCTGCCATTCTAACAAAACCGCCAATAGGTAGAAGTCGAATCGTATAGACTGTCTCATTCCGTTTGAACGAGAAAACCTTCGGACCAAATCCAATAGCAAATTCACGACATAAAATGCCTGCTCTCTTGGCAAATACTAGATGTCCTAATTCGTGAAAAAATACAAGTGCACCAAATATGATCACAAAAGCTATGACTGTATTCAATAGTAACCCACCTTTATTTTAGTAGTGATGTGACAAACCTTCTCGTTTCCTTGTCCACTTGTTGGATCTCTTCTAAATTTGGCTCCATGCTATTTTCATGCTTTTCCAAGGCTTGTTCAATCAAGTCCTCAATTTGAAGAAATGAGACTCTTCCTTTTAAAAATGCATCAACGGCAACCTCATTGGCTGCATTTAATACAGTTGGCATGGTACCACCTGATTTTCCAGCTTGATAAGCAAAATGTAAACATTTAAATCGATCTAGATCCATTTTTTCAAAATGTAAAGTTCCAATTTCAGACAAATTAAGCCTTTTTGCAAGTGGCATTTCCAATCTCATTGGATAGGTAAGAGCATATTGAATCGGCACTCTCATATCAGGTGTGCCAAGCTGTGCGATGACACTCGTGTCATCATATTCAACCATTGAGTGAATAATACTTTCTTTATGTAATATTACTTCTATTTTTTCGTATGGTATATTAAACAACCATCTAGCCTCAATTACTTCCAAGCCTTTGTTCATCATTGTAGCTGAGTCAACAGTTATTTTAGCTCCCATAGTCCAGTTTGGGTGCGCTAACGTCTCATCAATGGTCACATTTGTTAGTTCACTTCTGGAACGATCACGAAAACTTCCACCAGAAGCTGTTAAAATGAGTCTATTAATCTTTGTTATATCCTGTCCAACAAGTGATTGAAAAATAGCTGAATGCTCACTATCAACAGGTAAAATGTCCACATTATGCTTCTGGGCGAGCTTCATTACAAGATGCCCAGCCGTTACTAATGTTTCTTTATTTGCAATCGCAATGGTTTTACCTGCTTTAATTGCTTCAAGAGTTGGAACAAGCCCTACACTTCCTAAAACCGCATTTACAAGAATCGTACAATCTGAGTGAGTGGCTACAAGTACCAAACCCTCTTCTCCATATACAATTTCAGGCTTATAGATTAGCTGTTGTTCCAGCTTCTGTTTATCTTCCTTAGTAAGGACAGATACAAGAATAGGTTTAAATTCTTCAATAATCTTAAGACCCAGATCTGTATTACGACCGAAAGAAAGAGCTATCAATTCAAAATGCTCCGGATGAAGACGAATGAGATCAAGTGTTTGAGTACCAATTGAACCTGTCGCTCCTAATAAACTGATTTTTTTCATAGTTGCAGCTCCTATATTTTAAGCCTGAAGTAAAAGCTCATTTATACAAATTGTAAAAAATGGAAAATTGGTAAGACAAATAAAAGGCTATCAAATCGATCTAGTATCCCTCCGTGCCCCGGTAAAATGGTGCCAGAATCTTTCACATCGTAATGTCTCTTTAAAGCGGATTCTACCAAATCCCCCATTTGCCCGAAAATGGATAGAAGAACGGTAATAAGTAGCATTTTAAAGAATGAATCAGTTATAGGTAGAAAAAATTGAAATATAATGGCAACAATTAGCGCACATATTACCCCGCCAATAGAACCCTCTATTGTCTTATTCGGACTAATTTCAGGCCAGAGCTTTCTCTTACCCACTGCTCTACCAACAAAATAAGCACCCGAATCTGTCGCCCAAATAACAAACATAGCAAAAAATAAATACTTAAGACCCTTATCACTTGTCTCAATAAAGTAATAAAATCCAATTCCTATATAAATAGTAGCAAGAATAACAAAAGCAGCATCATCAAAAGTAAACTTGTTTTTTGTAATTACCGTATACGATAACAAAAAGACAACGGCAAGAAGTGCAATTTCTACTTTTGATACATTTACATCCGTCATAAAGTCCAATGTCGTACTTGGAAACAACAAGACCCAAATTAAGATCAGGCTAAGAACACCTGGAAAAGTTTGGACCGATATGTTTTTCATTCTTAGTAATTCATAAAGAGCAATTGTTGCCAGTAAATAAATAAATAATGTAAATGGCAGCCCGCCAATTATTACAAATGGCAAGAAAATCGCAACAGCTAGAATGGCTGTTAATATCCGTTGCATCATGTTAGATTCATCACCTTTTTATACTCCTCCATACCTACGACCACGCTTTTGAAACTCGAATATGGCTTGGATAAATTCTTTCTCAGAAAAATCTGGCCACAATACATCAGTGAACCAAAATTCTGAATATGCAAGCTGCCAGAGCATAAAATTACTCAGACGATGCTCACCACTTGTGCGAATTAATAAATCTGGATCCTTAAGAGAACTAGTCATTAAATAATGCGAAATTGTATCATCACTAATCTCCGACGCAAGAATGTTACCAGCCTGCACTTCAGACACAATCTGTTTAACAGCCTTCGTAATCTCATCCCTAGACCCATAATTTAGTGCGAAATTTAATATTAATCCATTGTTCTTTTTCGTTTCTCTCATAGCCTTCTCTACAGCATTTCTAGTATGTATTGGGATTTCATTATGATTTCCAATCATTTGGACTCTTACATTCTCTTCCACAAGTTCCGGTAAAAATGTTCCTAAAAACTCCTCAGGGAGCTTCATTAAATAGTCTACCTCAGTCTTAGGCCTCTTCCAATTTTCAGTTGAAAAAGCATACAAAGTCAGTACCTCAACACCAAGCTCATTCGCAAGCTTCGTCATTTTCCTAACAACCTTCATCCCTTCATGATGTCCCGCAATACGAGGCAAAGCCCTCTTACTAGCCCAACGGCCATTTCCATCCATTATAATGGCAATGTGCTTAGGAATTGGCTTCGACAAAACATCTTCTTTCGAAGTAACCGTACTATATTCTTTTTTGTCTATCCAACGTTTAAGTTTATCAAGCATTCTCTTATCCCCCATCATTACCATTATAAACAAAGCTTATCCACAGTTCAAAGAAACTCTAAATTTTTATTCAAAATATATCATACCATTAATTCGATACGATATTTAATAGATTTTATAAGTAGGTGTTTTCTAAAGGCTGTTTTCGTAAACATCGTTGCTAATTAACCAATAGAGGAGTCGTTAACTAGAACGTGTGTTGCTCGCTCCAATCAACTTATTTATCAACTGGTTACTTTCACTAGATTCCTATTAATAAAACGACAATCTTTTAGAAAAGAGCCTTTCTAAAAGACTCAGAAGACACCTTAGTGGGGGGGTTCACAGGAAGAAGGGAGCGGAAACACTACATGCTTACTTAACAAGCAAAAAACCCCCTACCATTAGAGGGTTTTCACTAATCTCTATTATTTACCGTCTAAAAGCTTAAACAGCCATAATTTCTTTCTCTTTATCCTTCGTTACCGAATCAACCTTTGTAATATGCAAGTCCGTTTCTTTTTGAATATCCTCTGTCATACTGCGAAGCTCGTCTTCCGTGATATCCCCGCTCTTCTCAAGCTTCTTTAAATCATCGTTTGAGTCACGACGAATATTACGAACAGCAACCTTTGCTTCTTCTCCATATTTTTTTACTAGCTTTGATAATTCAACACGACGTTCTTCAGTCAAAGCTGGTATGACAATTCGAATCATTGTTCCATCATTACTTGGAGTAATACCAAGATCTGATTTCATGATCGCTTTCTCAATCTCGCCTAGTGATGTCTTATCATAAGGAGTAATAGTTAACATTCGGGCTTCTGGAACATTAACAGAAGCTAATTGATTGACTGGAGTAGAAGCTCCATAATATTCAACTGTGATCTTATCTAATAAAGAAGCACTTGCACGTCCAGCACGAATGGTCGAAAGCTCACGCTGATATGCTTGAATGGCCTTATCCATTTTTTCCTTGGCATTCTTAATTACTTGTTTGCCCATATTATTTCCCCCTCACAATCGTACCTATATTTTCACCTAGAACAACTCGTTTAATATTTCCTTCTTCCATGACAGAAAAGACAATTAAAGGAATATCGTTATCCATGCATAGAGAAGAAGCTGTCGAATCCATTACAGCTAGACCTTCCTTTAAAACATCTAGATAAGTTAAGGTCTCATATTTTACAGCCGTTTTATCAATGGACGGGTCAGCTGAATATACACCATCCACATTATTTTTAGCCATAAGAATCACGTCAGCTTCAATTTCAGCAGCACGTAGAGCAGCTGTTGTGTCAGTTGAGAAATACGGATTACCCGTTCCTGCTGCAAAAATAACCACACGCTTTTTCTCAAGATGTCTGATCGCTTTTCTTCTTATGTAGGGTTCGGCTACTTGTCGCATTTCAATTGATGTTTGCACACGAGTTTGAACTCCAATATTTTCAAGGCTATCCTGCAGGGCAAGTGAGTTCATGACTGTCGCAAGCATACCCATATAGTCAGCATTGGCTCGGTCCATTCCCATTTCGCTCCCGGCTTTGCCTCTCCAAATATTCCCTCCACCGACAACAACTGCCACTTCAACATCCAGTTCAGCAATTTCCTTAATTTGATTTGCGATGGATTGAATAATCTCAGGATTAATTCCAAATCCAAGTTCCCCAGCAAGTGCTTCACCACTTAATTTTAATACCACTCGTTTATACTTTGCAGTACTCATCGCTACCTCCTGTGAACCTAGTATTGTTCAATTTAGCTTTGCTTATTAATTGAAGCAAAAGCAAATTTCTTTAAAAAAGAGGGAACACATTGTGTTCCCTATCTTCTTTCGAATCTCTAGCTGTATCAGCTTAGAAGAGTATTTTGCAAATGCTCCCTTAGAAAAATACTGCAAATATTATTTATTTACTTGGTTCATAACTTCTTCTGCGAAGTTATCTTGACGTTTTTCAATACCTTCTCCTACTTCATAACGGACGAAGATTTTAACAGTAGCCCCTTTGCTCTCAACGAATTTACGAACCTTTTGGTCAGGGTCCTTAACAAAGCTTTGGTCTAGTAGGCAAATATCTTCAAAGAATTTTCCTAGACGGCCATCAACCATCTTTGCAACAATTTTTTCTGGTTTCCCTTCATTAAGGGCTTGCTGTGTTAATACTTCACGCTCACGCGCAACTTCTTCTTCTGTAACCGCATCACGGTCAATGTACTTAGGGTTGACAGCTGCGATATGCATAGCAACGTCTTTGGCAACTGAATCATTTGTTGTTCCTTCAAGAACAGTTAAAACACCGATACGTCCACCCATGTGTAAGTATGCACCAAAAGCATCGTTGTCTGTTTTCGTCTCAATTGTAAAACGACGAAGAGTTAACTTTTCACCAATTTTAGCCATTGCTGTATTAATGTGATCTAGAACTGAAGTCCCATTATCCATCGTTTGTTGTAATGCATCTTCTGTAGTAGCAGGCTTATTTTTTAATAAGTGAGCCGCTAATTCTTTTGTTAATGTGAGGAATCCTTCATTTTTTGCAACGAAGTCAGTTTCTGAGTTCACTTCTAGAATAACAGCATCATTTCCTTGGATTTCAATGATAGAAAGACCTTCTGCAGCAATACGGTCTGATTTCTTCGCAGCGCTAGCAATCCCCTTTTCACGAAGGAAGTCAATCGCTTTTTCCATATCACCATCTGTTTCAGTTAACGCCTTTTTACAATCCATCATACCAGCGCCAGTTTTTAAACGTAAATCCTTAACCATTTGAGCTGTAACAGCCATTGTTATTTCCTCCTTAAGTTTATACGTTATGTAAAATGATGTACGACTATTAATATAGCCGATTATAAATTAATTTACTATTTGCCTTAAAAAAGGTGATAAAAAGGCTAACATCCCTCTTATCACCTTGAGTTTGACTTAAGCAGTAGTTGGAGCTGTTTCTTCACCTTGTTTTGACTCAAGGATTGCATCAGCCATTTTAGCAGTAAGAAGTTTTACTGCACGGATTGCATCATCGTTAGCAGGAATTACATAATCAATTTCATCTGGATCACAGTTTGTATCAACGATACCTACGATTGGGATGTTTAATTTATGTGCTTCAGCAACTGCAATACGCTCTTTACGTGGGTCAATGATAAATAAAGCATCTGGAAGTCGCTTCATATCTTTAATTCCGCCTAAGAACTTTTCTAGTTTTTCTAATTCCTTCATAAGATTAATAACTTCTTTCTTAGGAAGAACTTCAAACGTTCCATCTTCTTGCATCTTCTCGATGTCACGAAGACGCTTGATACGCTTTTGGATTGTTTCAAAGTTTGTTAAAGTTCCACCTAACCAACGTTGGTTCACAAAATACATACCAGAACGCGCAGCTTCTTCTTTAACAGAATCTTGAGCTTGCTTTTTTGTACCAACAAAAAGCATTGTTCCGCCGTTTGCACCTAGTTCTTTAACGAAGTTGTAAGCTTCTTCAACTTTTTTCACAGTCTTTTGTAAGTCGATGATATAAATTCCGTTACGTTCTGTGAAAATGTACTTCTTCATTTTTGGGTTCCAACGGCGTGTTTGATGACCGAAGTGAACACCAGCTTCAAGTAATTGTTTCATTGAAATTACTGACATTTGTGTTTCCTCCTAAAATGGTTTTTATTTTCCTCCGCCCATATCATTTTTGAACAAAACTGATGATCAGCACCATTGTTCAAATTAACGAGCGTGTGTAGTTAACACCAAGAAATACTATAACACAGTAAAAATCCACAATCAAGTATGTTTCGTCTTATTTATACATTGAATTTTAAAAACAGCTCGATTTCTGTTTTTCCCTTTTTTAGCTTTTTAGCTACTTCTTCCACTGATAACCCATTATTATACAATAATCTAGCTTGCTGCCCCAAAGACATTTGTTCTTCACTATTGTCTTTATCAGAAGATGAACCTCTTTTCAAGACTACAGTATCAGTATTTATCTTTTTTAATTCATCAGGATTTTCATATGTAGGTAATAATGTTGCCAAATCAAGATCTGTTAATTGCTCTTCTACCCTATTAATCCTAGATTGCTTAGTAACAGGGTTCACTGTTTCATCAAGATTTTTCGAACTAGTAGAGTGACTCACATGGGCTTTAGCTTCTAGTTTTGTTTTTTCAAAGAATGCTTCATTCTCGTCTTTGATCTCCGTTATATACGCAGACAATAAATCTTCCATATCTTTTAGGTTACTAGTTTGATTTCTCTCAATATCCTTAGTTTGCTCAAGACGAATATAAAAAAGAATGATAATCAGAAATGAAACGCCATGGAGAATAAAGCTAATAATCCATAATAATGTAGTCATACTAACCCCCTACCCATTTAAATCGATAGTATTCCCTTTATAAGGATGAACCTCTTTATTTTCTTGAATCTGTTCTTTTTTCTTAGCTGTCAAGTTACCAACACTTGAAGACCTCATACCAAGTTGAAGGGATGATTTTTCTTTTTTCTCATTCTTCACCACTTGTTTTCTTTTTCTATCCTCTTGCTTTAGCATGCTAGTCGTTATATGATCCTGCATATTTTGACCTCGTTGTTGCATTTGTTCCTGGATTTTACTTGCATCTATTGTTCTTGGAAGTGCGACCTGAAGCTCTAAAAGCTTTAAACTCATTAATACTCACTCCCAGCAGTTTATTTTTTTGAATAAAAAAGTTATTCGTATATTGAATCCAAAAGCTTTTTCATTTTAAAAAGTGATTTTGAATGGATCTGAGATATTCGCGATGTAGATAGGCCCATTACTGTTCCTATTTCTGTTAACGTTAATTCTTCTTTATAAAATAAACTTACAACTAGTTGTTCCTTTTCATTTAATTGCTGTATGACTAACGCCAACTTATCAACTAGTTCATCTTTAAGAATCTTATCTTCTGGTGTTAACGTTCTTTCATCTTTAATTGTAACTCTAGGTGAGTCTTTTGCGTCATCTTGGTCCTTAAGACCGTCATCTAAGGATAAGACATTTGCAAAGAAGCCCTCGGTCACCGTTTGTTGTACTTCTTCTTCAGTCATGCCTAATTCACTTGCTATTTCCTTTGCAGTAACTGTCCTCATGTATTTCTGTTCAAGCTTTTCAATTACAGTGTCTATTTTTTTTGTTTTCTCCCGTGAGCTTCTTGATAGCCAGTCTTCCTTCCGTAAACCATCAATAATAGCCCCTCTGATTCGAAAAGTTGCATATGTATCAAATTTTAAATCCCTGGTTGGATCAAATTTCTCGAGAGCATCATACAATCCAAGCATACCAAGACTCGTTAAATCATCCTTACTTACGCTCTTAGGAAGTCCAACCGAAATGCGTTGAACGTGAAAACTCACTAAAGGTATATACATACGCATTAATGAATCACCAGCATCAGAATCTCGGTTTAAGGTCCACTTTTGCCAAATTATCTGATCCTCATTAGTGGAAACTTGAGTCATATTCATCCTCCCCTATATGCCGATCTAATTTTGTTTGTCCTTTATAATGGAAACTCCATAATATATGATCTCTATCTAAGCACATAGTGGTGTCGAGGCACCCATCCATCAAAGTGTAACTTTACTTCAGTAAATCTTTTATGTAACTGGACGTCAATTTTGCTTCTTCATCTGTTAATGACTGAGTAGATTGGACAATCCCATTCTCAGAACTAGATTCTGATTCAATGGATTGATCTGCAGAACTACTTACACTAGTATTCCCTGAAGAGTCATGCATTATAAAATGAAAACTCCATCTAAATAAATAGGCAATTAGAAAGAAAGATACGAAGGCCATTAACCCGCGTATCAGAGATGTCGCAAAGGTATTCGTTGTAAAAGCTGAGACAAACACAACCAAAAATCCAACTGATCCGAAAAAAATATTGATTATCCATGAACCAGCCATATTATAGCACTCTAACTCCGTGGTTTACTGTTCGAACCATAAGTTCACTAGTTTTAGGATTGAATTCAATTGTACGACCGCTACTTCCACCTGTATCTTCGGCCTTCAATTCAATATTGAATCTCTTTAGCTCTTCTTTAACTGCTTCTGAGTTTCTAGGTCCAATTCTCATCATTTCACTGCCTGAAATAAATTGAAACATTTGGGCTCCTCCTGCTATTTTTGCTTTGAGTAACATTTGTTTTGCCCCTGCTTCAACAAGTAATTTAACTAATGCTTCAATCGCTGTATCAGCAAATTTCGCATGATTTAGTGTACCATTCTTGGCTAATGATGAATCTGGCAGCATGATGTGAGCTAATCCGCCTATTTCATGAATGGGATCATATAAAATGACACCAACACATGACCCGAGACCAGAGGTTCTAATAAGTCCGGGTGGTTTTACAATATTCATTTCGGCAATTCCTACTTTAATTATAGTGGAGATATGCACACTATTTATCATCAGAAACACCTAGTGCCCTAAAAATTATGGAAAAGGAATCTGGATCAGGCAAAAGAAAAAAATGTCCTTTCACACTGTCGTTTACAGGTTGATCTTCTTCTTGAAGGGCTGTATCAATCAATATTGCATAATCACTTACTGTAGAAAGTTCAATTAATCCATAGCTAATAATGGCACCAATCATATCAATACTAATAGCTGGTACAGAAGGATAAAGGTTTAGCCTTGTGAAATCCGAGAAAGATGATAGATAGGATCCAGATAAAATATTTCCTAACTCCTGTAAAGCAGAAAGTGCCATTTCTGGATGAGGCAGTTCCTTAAATGAAAATGTCGGATCATTTGTTAATTGCTGAATAAACCTTGAAGCTTGTTCAATTGAAAGAATAAAAAACATGCTTCCAGGGGCATCACCTTCTACTCGTAAAAAGACACTCGCCACAATTTTTTCAGAACCGCCGACTACTTCCATCATCTCATTAAAAGAAACAATCTTTACATCGGGTACCTTCATATCTATCTTCTTATTAAGCAGTTTAGAAAGAGCAGTTGCAGCATGTCCAGCTCCAATGTTTCCAACTTCTTTTAAAATATCTATATGAGTAGAGCTAAGACTCTTTATGAATGACATATTTTTACCTTTTACCTTCTAATTTCCAATTCATCAACGTTTAATACTGATTCTAAATTCAATAGAATCAATAGTCGTTTCCCTACTTTGATGACTCCCTTTAAGTAATCTGCCTCCACTACTCCCACAACTTTTGGAGGAGGTTCAATCGAATCATTTGAAATATCTAGAACATCGTTTGCAGCATCAACAATTAGTCCTACTTCCATATTTTCAAGTGTAACGATTATGATGCGTGTACTATCTGTGTAGTCAATTTCCTTAAGGCCAAAACGTATTCTCAAATCAATAATAGGTGTCACAACCCCTCTAAGGTTTAGTACACCTTTTACAAAACCAACCGACTTCGGAACGCGAGTAATATGTTGAACTTTTTCAATTGAGCGGACTTGCCCGACCGGTACTCCATACTCTTCTTCAGCAAGTTGAAAAACGATGACTTTTAAATCGTTAGCATTTTCTAGTGACATTTCGCTGATTCCTCCTCTCATCTATCTTATTAAGGCATTACAATCTACAATGAGTGCAACCTGTCCATCACCCAAAATGGTAGCACCTGAGATAGCAAAAACAGTTGTTAAGTAGTTTCCTAACGTTTTTAAAACGACTTCTTGTTGTCCGATAAAAGAATCTACTACAAGTCCTGCCATTTTGTCTCCTTTACGGACAATAATGACAGATAAAAACAGTCCTGCTTCTAAGACTTCTGGCACCTCAAATACATCACTTAGGTAAACGAGAGGAACAACCCTGCCTCTAAAATCAATTACCTTCTGATTGTGTGCATTTAATATATCCTCTTTTTTAATAATTGCGGTTTCAATTATTGATGAAAGTGGAATTGCAAATTTTTCTTTACCTAATTCTATTAGCATGACTGAAATAATGGATAGTGTAAGTGGAAGTTGGATAGAGAATGTTGTCCCTTTTCCTTGAACCGAATCAATCGAAATGGAACCGCCTAGAGATTCTATCGTGTTTTTCACCACATCTAGACCTACTCCACGTCCTGAAATATCTGAGATGGTTTCAGCAGTAGAGAACCCTGATGACATGATCAATTCAAAAACTTGTTTATCCGATAAGGTTGAAGCTATCTTTTCGGAAACAGCGCCTTTACTAATCGCTTTTCTCAAGACCTTTTCACGACTAATTCCGCCACCGTCATCTTCAATTTCAATAAACACGTGATTCCCGCTATGAAATGCTTTTAGCACAACAGTACCTTCTTCATTTTTCCCATTTCGTTTTCTTTCGTCTGGCATCTCCACACCATGGTCAATCGCATTTCTAAGTAAATGAACGAGCGGATCCCCTATTTCATCAATAACTGTTCGATCTAATTCAGTTTCTGCTCCAACTACAACTAGTTCTATTTTCTTCCCTAGGTCTCTCGCTAGCTGGCGAACCATTCTTGGAAAACGGTTAAATACGGTGTCAACTGGAACCATTCGCATGTTTAATATAATGTTTTGAAGATCCCCTGATATTCTAGACATTCTTTCTACTGTCTCTTGCAACTCAGAGTTTTTTAACTCTCCAGAAATTTGTTCTAAGCGACCTCTGTCAATAACTAGTTCTTCAAAAAGGTTCATTAAAACATCTAGTCGCTCGATATTCACTCTTATTGTCTTATTCCCAACGCTCTTCCCTTTAGAAGCCGCTTCCTTCTTCTCAGGACTTCCATCTATTGGCTCTTCAATTTGGACATTTTGAATAAAACTTGTCTCCGTCTCGATACTCTCAATTGCCTTTTTAGGAGTACCCATTGTCGAGAAATCGATCGCTTGTAAAGTCACACTCTCCACTTCAGAAACCTTCATTACCTTACTTTGAATCGCAGTTGAAGATTCCTTCGCAACTATAGTGACAGTAAATGTCTGATCAAATTTCTCCTCTTCAAGAATCTCGACTGAAGGGGTAGATTTAATGACTTCCCCTACCTGCTCTAAAATTCCGAATACCATAAATACTCTAGCAGCCTTTAATAGACAATCCTCTCGTAAAGAAACGGTTACTTCATAGCTTTCATACCCTTGTTCTTTAGATTGTTGAAGTACAGTAAGTTCAAACTCGTCATAATCTTGAGAATGAATTTGCGGAGTTGAAGTTACTTCTAGGTTTAGCTGGGCTAATGGTTTTGTGGATCTAGATTTACCAATTTTTTCTCCTTTCTCTATGGCAATCAGCTTTTCAACAACTTCTTTTACGTTTCTTTTTCCGTCTCCGCCATCAGCAATTGAGTGAACCATTGCTTCTAGGTCATCAACTGACTGAAACACAACATCCATTACTTCAGGAGTCACAGTAAGTTTCTCATTCCGAATACCGTCGAGAACATTTTCCATTTGATGTGTTAAACTTGCTAAATCTTCATACCCCATCGTCGCAGACATACCTTTTAACGTATGGGCAGATCTGAAGATTTCATTCACGATTGAAAGATCACCTGGATTTTTTTCCAAAACTAATAAATGATCATTCACTGCTTGTAGATGCTCTTTGCTCTCTTCAATAAAAATTTCCAAATATTGACTAAGATCCATAACTCCACACCCCTTACTTAAGTAGCTTTTTCATTATTTGTGTAGCGATTTCATCTAAATTTACGACTATATCCACCTTATTAGTTGCAATAGCCGATTTGGGCATACCGAATACAATGGATGTTTCCTCTGCTTCTGCCATACTCAAAACCTCACCAGTTGATTTCATTTCTTTTAGTCCATCTGTACCATCTGATCCCATCCCTGTCATAATGACAGCAATCTTAGCATATTCTGAAAGCTTGCTAACAGATTCAAATAATACATCCACTGCAGGTCGATGACCATTTCTAGGCGGTGATTGATCTAATTGAACAGCAATAGAGCTACCAATCTTTTTCACCTTTAAATGAAAACCTCCTGGAGCAATATAGGCAATTCCCTTTCTGAGAATTTCACCATCTTCTGCTTCCTTCACTTCGATTTGACATAAAGAATTTAATCGAACAGCTAACGACTTTGTAAAGCCTGGTGGCATATGTTGAACAATTAATAATGGGGCATCCATTTCTCTGGGTAGTCTTGTTAACACTTGCTGTAACGCCCTAGGACCACCCGTTGAAGTTCCTATACAAACAATTTTTTTATTTAAGTTGAATTTCTTATAAGAATATTCATTATTCTCTATTTTACTACATTCTTCGACATTCAGGATAGAAGTTTGTAAAATTGGTTCAAAACGTTGTAAATTAGCCTTTTTTACTTGGGCAGCATGAAATACCTTTTCTTTGATTTCTTCTTTAACTTTATGTAAATCAAGAGAAATAGCACCGGAAGGTTTCAAAATAAAATCTACAGCACCATATTGCATGGCTAAGATCGTGTTTTCTGCTCCTTCTTTCGTCGTACTAGAAAGCATAACCACAGGCAAAGGGTTAACCTTCATCATTTCTTTTAATGCTTCTATACCATTTAAAATCGGCATCTCTACATCAAGGGTAATAACATCAGGTTTTAGCTCTGTCACTTTCTGAATTGCATCTCTTCCATTCCTAGCAATCCCTACAACTTCAAACCTACTGTCTTCCAGAAGAAATCCTATAATTAGTTTTCTCATGAATGCTGAGTCATCTACAACAAGTACTTTTATCTTTCTCATGTATCATCCCTACCTTTCTGAGAAGTATTGGCGGAGCTTTGAGATGAAGGACAGAGACTTTTGTTTCTTAACTAGGCTGGTTCCTTTAGTATACCGTTCGGTTAAATCAAAGAGAGCAAGGCTAATTTTCGATTTTGGATCAAAAATTGAAAAAGGTGTTTGCCGACCAACTGCCTTATTAACAGAACGATCATCTGGCAAAAATCCGAGCTGAACGATCTCTTTTTGAAGAAACTGTTTTGTCACTTGGCTAAGTCTAGTAAGTGTATGAATCCCTTCATCTGGACTATGGGCACGATTGACGACTAGATAAAAATCTGCATCCTGCTCCCTTGTACATATGAATTTCATCATGGAATAGGCATCTGTAATGGAAGTAGGTTCTGGAGTTGTAATGACAAATATCTCATGAACAGAAAGCAGAAATTGAAGACTATCTTCGTTTATTCCAGCACCCATATCAAAGATAATGTACTCATACTCCTCAGAAAGGACTTCGATTTGATTTAATAAATAAGTTAGTTTTTCAGTATCGAATTTAAATAATGTAGAAAGCCCGGAACCTCCTGATATATAGTCGACTCCTTCAGGTCCTTGTTTAATAACGTCCTGAATCGACATATCAGGCTCAAAGATATCAATAAAGGTTCCCTTTGAAGATAGCCCCATTAATATGTCGATATTTCCCATTCCGATATCCATATCAAATAAGAGAACACTGTGACCTTTTCTTGATAGATTAATGGAGAAGTTTATAGAGAAGTTTGATTTGCCAACTCCTCCTTTGCCACTCACTATTGCAATTACTTTTGCTTCATTTTTGTGGATTTTCAGTAGTTTATGACGTAAGCTTTCAGCTTGGTCTCTCATTTTTTCTCTTCTCCAAGAAGTGTTTGGATAAGAATTTCAGGGGTTGCTTCAACTATATCATCTGGGACATTTTGACCTGTTGTTACATACGCTACTCCCTTTTTATGGGCTAACATTAGATTTAATATAGCCCCATATTGAGAAGTTTCATCAGCTTTAGTGAAAATAAATCGATGAATATCCACAATCGAAAATTGTTTGTAGATTTCATTCATATCTTTTATTTTTGCTGTTAATGAAAGTACTAAAAAGGTTTCCATTTCATCTGAAAAATTAATCACTTCATTTAAGTCTTCAACATACTGTTTGTTTCTAAAATTACGACCAGCCGTATCAATAAAAACTAGGTCAAAGGATGAAAAGTTCTCTTTTGCCTTCACAAAATCATCTAGGTTATAACAAACTTCAATTGGAACATCCAGTATTTTTGCATATGTTTTAAGCTGCTCAATCGCAGCAATTCTGTATGTATCTGTCGTTATAAATGCAACTTTTTTGTTGTGTTTTAGGACACAGTTTGCTGCCATTTTTGCAAGAGTTGTTGTTTTTCCAACACCCGTTGGGCCCACAACATTAATAAATTTCTTTTGAAATGATATTCCACCATGCTGAAACTGTTCAACCTTTTGAAACAATAGCTGACGAAGCCATCCTTCGATTTCACGCTCAGATGCCTTTGAATTATTTTTATACCAAAGCTCGACTAAACTTGACATAAGTTCAACTCTAATGGCTAGATCTACCTCTTGTTCCATCAATTTCATTTCCACCTTTTGAAGTTGTTCTGGATATAAGGTAGTTGAAATATGATGTTGGTTTGTCGATAAGTCTTTAAGTAATATTTTAAGCTCGTCTATCTCATTTTTTAGATTTGAGTCATTCCTTTCCATTGACTTATCTTCTATTTTTGAAATTGGTTTTGTCCATAATGTCTCGTTAACACTAGGCTGAATCGGGCGTGGTTTCTCTTTTTGAACAGGCTGCCTATCTAGAGGGGAGGGATCAAGGGCTGCAATTACCTCTATATTTTTTTTAGTAAAAAAACCAAATATCCCTCCTGTATGAATGACTTTAGAATTAAGAATAACGGCATCTTTGCCTAGTTCTGCTCTTATTTTCTTCATTGCTTCAGGCATAGTAGGTGCTACATATTTCTTTACCTTCATTCTATATTCACCACCCCAACACTTTGAACTTCAACATTTGCTTCTAACTCATTGTAAGAAAGAACAGGAACATTAGGTAAGTATCTTTCAATTAACTGCTTAGCATACATACGTACAGCTGGTGAGCATAGTAAGATCGATTGCTGTTCTTGCAGTGAAAGCTGTTCCACTTGGCTTGCGACAGATTGGATAATGTTTTGAGATACCGTAGGATCTAACGACAAGTAATTTCCGTGCTCGGTTTGTTGAACACCTTCTGCAATCGCCTTTTCCACTCTACCAGACAAGGTTACAACTCTTAATACTTCTCCCTCAATGGCAAATTGTGAGGTAATTTGTCTAGCTAATGCTTGTCTTACATACTCAGTAAGTAAATCCGTGTCGGTTGACATTTTCCCATAATCAGCTAACGTTTCAAAAATTACTGGTAAATTTCGAATGGATACTTTTTCTCTTAGTAGTTTACCCAATACTTTCTGAACATCTCCAATAGACAGTGGGTTTGGTGTTACTTCTTCTACTAAAATCGGGTAAGATTCTTTAATATGATCCACCAACTGTTTCGTTTCTTGTCTTCCCAATAATTCATGAGCATTCGATTTAAGAATTTCTGTAATATGAGTCGAAACAACAGACGGGGGATCAACTACTGTATAGCCAAACATTTCTGCTTGTTCTTTGACTTTATCCGTTATCCATTTTGCTGGAAGACCAAATGAAGGTTCGATTGTGTCGATTCCCTCAACTGAATCTTCATCCATACCAGGGCTCATTGCTAAGTAGTGATCAAGAAGCAACTCTCCTTTAGCCACTTCATTCCCCTTAATTTTCAAACGGTATTCATTAGGTTGAAGCTGAATATTGTCTCTTATCCGAACGACTGGTATAACAATACCTAGTTCAATTGCTAACTGTCGTCTAATCATAACAACTCGGTCCAGTAAATCTCCACCTTGGTTTGTATCAGCAAGAGGAATGAGTCCGTAACCAAATTCGAATTCTATCGGGTCCACGTTCAAAAGATTGACAACACTTTCAGGACTTTTCATTTCATCTGTTTCAATCTGTTCTTCAAGCTCCTCTAATTCATTTTCGCCAGGCTCTTTCACTCTACCGAGCATATATCCACCAAAAATCATAAACCCACCAATTGGAAGTGTTAAAAGGTCACTTAGTGGTGTAACTATTCCTAGAAGTATGATTGTCGCACCTGCTACATATAACATCTTTGGAAAAGCAAATAATTGAGTTGTAATATCTTGAGATAAATTACCTTTAGAAGCAGCACGTGTAACAATGATACCTGTTGCAGTCGAGATCATTAAGGCTGGCAATTGTGAGACTAATCCGTCACCTATTGATAGCACCATGAAGGTACTTGAGGCATCTCCAATGGTCATTCCCATTTGGACCACTCCGATAATAATACCAAAAATGATATTAATCATCGTGATAATAATCCCAGCAATGGCATCACCCTTTACGAACTTACTAGCTCCGTCCATCGCTCCATAAAAATCAGCTTCACCTGAAATTTTTTCCCGTCTCTCTGTTGCTTGTTTCTCAGATATTAGTCCTGCATTTAAGTCAGCATCAATTGCCATTTGTTTACCTGGCATTGCATCTAAAGTAAATCTTGCCGCTACCTCTGACACACGTTCGGACCCTTTTGTAATAACCATAAATTGTATAATAACTAATATAATGAACACAACTAATCCAACTAGTTCATTTCCACCAATAACAAAGTTTCCGAAGGTATGTACAACATTCCCTGCATCCCCTGTACTAAGAATAGATCTAGTTGTTGAGACATTTAATCCTAGACGGAATAATGTCAAGATTAGTAAGAGAGAAGGAAAAACCGATAATTGCAGTGGTTCTGTCATATTCATAGATGTCAATAACACAATTAGTGCAAGAGATAAATTAATCATGATTAATATATCCAGTAATAGGGGCGGAAAAGGAATAATAAGCATTACGATGATTAATAAAACACCAATTATTACTGGAAAGTCTCTTGCCTTCATTCTCAACACTCCTTACTTCTGTGATTCCATCTTTTGATTTAGACGATAAATATAAGCCAAAATCTCGGCAATTGCCTTAAAAAATTCTTCTGGCACAGCATCCCCTATTTCAGTTTGCTCATAAAGAGCTCTCGCTAAAGGTCGATTTTCAATTGTTGGTATTTCATGATTGGTTGCAATAGAACGAATTTTCAAGGCAATATAATCCACTCCGCTTGCGACAATGTAGGGTGCATCCATTTTAGTATCATCATATTTTAATGCAATGGCATAATGAGTAGGATTTGTTATAACCACATCTGCCTTTGGAACCTCTTGCATCATCCGTTGCATGGCCATCTCACGTTGCTTTTGTTTGATTTTTGATTTTATTAAGGGGTCACCCTCCGTGTTCTTATATTCGTCTTTTATATCCTGTATAGACATTCGTATATTCTTTTCAAAGTCGAATTTTTGATAAGTATAATCAAAAAGAGCAAGAACGAGTAAGACAATGGTCGATGCAAACCCCATTTTCAATACCAAACTCGATAAAAACACCAGTGCTTCGTCTACACTCACTTGAGAGAGACGCAGGACACCGTCCCAATCCGACCAAAGAACACCAAAGGCAACCAGCCCAATAAACGATATTTTCATGGTTGATTTTAACAATTCTACAATTGCACGTAGTGAGTAGATGTTCTTTGCACCTTTTATTGGATCCAACTTCTCGAGTTTGAATTGAATAGCTTCTGTAGAAAACAGGAACCCGACCTGAAGATAGTTAGCGATTATTCCTCCTAGCATAGCCACTAGCATGACAGGCATCAAAATCAGTACGATTTCTGGGAGGAGATCTGACAAAATACTAAAAGCAGTTTGTTCAGTAAGTTCCATCAGCATATAATCCTCAAAACTATGGACAAACAAGTCGATCATTCCGTCAAGCATCATTCCACCGCTAAACCAAAAAAAAAGGAAAACAAATAGGAGTAGGATGGCCGTATTGACATCCTGACTTTTCGCTACCTGCCCCTTTTTCCTTGATTCTTGCCTTTTCTTTGGAGTTGCCTTTTCTGTTTTCTCACCTGCAAAGAACTGAAGGTTTAGCGAATAACGATACAAATTATGCCCCTCCTATAAGATGCATAAGTGCTCTCATTGCATAAAGAGCTTGCTCGAATAAATTTTCCACAAGCTTAATAAAAATAGACATCATCACCACAAGCATGATTAAGCCTGAAATCACTTTAAGCGGCATACCAACAACAAATATATTCAATTGTGGCACCGTTCTAGCTATAATTCCTAATGCAATGTCTACTAAAAACAAAGAACCTACAATAGGAAGAGACATTTGAAAAGCGATGACAAACATTGAGTTAAAGGTAGTGATTAAATGATTTAGCATTTCTTCATCACCAAACGGAACCCATAATTGATCGAGAGGTATCGTTTGGTAGCTATAAAATATACCATCTATTAAAAGATGATGCCCATTTACTGAAAGTAGAAAGAGTAAGGATACGATATATAAGAACTGTCCCATTAGAGGAGACTGAGCACCCGTTTGGGGGTCTACAACGTTTGCAATAGCAAACCCCATTTGGAAATCGATTAATCCTCCAGCAAGTTGAATAGCAGCTAACACAATAAAGGCAATTAACCCTATCATTAAACCTACTAGTATCTCTTTAATTATCAGCAGTATATAAAATCCATCAAATTGGATGGAAGGGATCTCGACGGTATAAAACATGATCCATGACAAAAAAACAGCTAAACCAACTTTGTGAGTATTAGGAATAGTACGGTAAGAAAAAATAGGAACGGTTACGAAGAATGCACTTATTCTGACTAGTATAAGCAAGTATCCTGAAATCTTAACTACAAATTCATCCATACGCTAACCCACATACTTATGAAGATTATTAAAAATTTCGTATGTAAAACTGATCATCCTTGATAACATCCAAGGCCCGAAAAAGACGATCCCTACAAAAACTGCCACTATTTTTGGTATGAATGCTAATGTTTGTTCCTGAATTTGTGTCGTTGCTTGAAAAATACTAACGAGCAAACCAACCCCAAGCGCAAGTAATAGTAAAGGTCCACTTATCATTAAAACAGTATATATAGCTTGTTCAGCTAATTTGATGACGAATTCTGAGCTCAAAATGAATCACTTCCTAAACTAAAAACTGATAAGTAGAGACTTGACTATTAAATACCAACCATCAACTAATACGAATAGAAGAATTTTAAAGGGTAACGAAATCATAACAGGTGGTAGCATCATCATACCCATTGACATTAGTACGCTTGCGACAATCATATCAATGACTAGGAAAGGAATGAATATCATAAAGCCAATTTGAAAGGCTGTTTTCAATTCACTAATAGCAAATGCTGGTACTAAGGCGGTTAGTGGTATATCTTCTACTGTTTCTGGCCTTTCTATTCCCAAGTATCCTAAAAATAAGGCCAAGTCCTTTTGGCGAGTATGTTTACTCATGAACTCTTTCATTGGCAAGGACGCTCTCGTATAGGCTTCTTCTAGACCAATTTCTTCATTAAAGAGAGGGGTCAATGCTGTCTCATTAACCTCAGAGAATATGGGTGACATAATAAAGAAAGTCATAAACAAAGCTAGTCCAACTATAACCTGGTTTGGCGGCATTTGTTGTGTACCTAGTGAGGTACGTACAAAGGACAATACAATCAGGATTCTTGTAAAGCTAGTCATTAATACAAGGATACTAGGAGCAATAGAAAGAACAGTTAATATGAGTAATAATTTAACAGATGTTGACACATTTTCAGGGTCATTCGTATTAAAAAACTCCATAAACTCATTCATTGTTCTTTTTTCCTTTCTGGTCTAGCTCTTCTAACAGCTTCTTTCTCCCCTTAGAAAGGTCTGACAAATGACTGGCTAATATCGATTTAAAATTATCTTGTGATTTATTTTCTTTCTTTCTATAATCTTTAGCTAGTTCAAACAGTTTAGTGAAAATAGCTGATGGCTGGAGCATTTGTTGTACATCGTTTTGCTGTTGAGAGATAATTTGTCGAACTTCTTCTTCTGAATCAATTTCTATTAATAATTGGATATTCTCACCTACACCAACTACTAGAATTCTATTTCCAATTTTAACAAGTTGGACGGATCGATTTCCTCCTAGGCTTGTTCCACCTAAATTCATCATGTTCTTGGTAAGACCATACGTTTGGTTTTTCTTTTTAATAAACCTAAGTGTAACAAATAGGAGCATTAATACTAGAAATAAAGCAAACAACAGGTTAAAGAAGTCAGTAAAGCCAAATTGACGCTTAATTGGTTCGACCTCTTCCTCTTCTAGTGGAAAAGACTCATCTGTTGGACTCTTAGTATCATCTTCAGTAGTTTTATCTTTTTCAATAAAGTCTGCAACACTTGCTTTATCAGTTGTTTTCGCTTGAACAGTCAAATGTTCAAGCGGTAGTATATGAAAAACCACTAAAGTTATGAGAATAATTTTTATATAGCGTAGCAATTGCTGCCACCTCTCCTAGGTTAGGCTAAAGTTTTTCCGATTGCTTCAAGTACACGGTCTGCTTGGAAAGGTTTTACAATAAAATCTTTTGCTCCCGCTTGAATAGCATCGATAACCATAGCTTGTTGCCCCATTGCTGAACACATAATAACCTTAGCATTTGGATTAATCTTTTTTATTTCTTTTAGTGCAGTAATTCCATCCATCTCAGGCATAGTAATATCCATTGTCACTAAATCAGGTTTGTGCTCTTTATACTGTTCAACCGCTTGTGCTCCGTCTGCTGCCTCTCCAACTACTATATATCCATTTTTTGAAAGGATATCCTTTATCATCATTCTCATAAATGCTGCATCATCAACAATTAATATTTTGTGTGCCATAATTACTCCTAACCCCCTGTTAATTATCTTAATTTCATTATTCGATCGCTTTGACTTAAGATGTCGGTAACACGAACACCAAAGTTTTCATCAATTACAACTACTTCACCTTTTGCAACAAGCTTGTTGTTCACTAATATATCCACAGGTTCTCCTGCTAGCTTATCTAGCTCTAATATAGAACCAGATGAAAGTTCTAATATTTCCTTCACAGATCTTCTCGTTCTTCCTAGCTCAACAGTTACTTGGAGAGGAATATCTAGTAGCATATCAAGATTTTTTGATTCTGACCCAACTAAAGTTGTCTGTTCAAATGTAGAGAAGGCAGCTGGTTGAACGGTAGGTTGATAACCTGTTGGAACTTGATGTGAATACCCAATATGCTGTTGCTGTTGCTGTTGCTGTTGCTGTTGCTGTTGAGCAGATGCTTGATATTGTGGCTGATAAACATCTTGCTGTTGATATTGAACAGCAGATGGTTGTTGCACCTGTTGTTGCTGTACCTGGTTGAATACCTCTTGTTGCCGTTGAACTTGTGACTCATTCATTATAGGTGCTTGTCCTAAATGTGTCGGTTGTTCAGTATAAGCCGGTACAGTAATGCTAGGAGCTGGTGTGGGAGTCTGTCCTGGATTTAATAATTCGTCCACCAAACTCTTTGCAAATGCAAGAGGCAGTAACTGCATAATGCTTGAGTCTATCAAGTCCCCGATTTTCAATCTAAATGCAACTTGGACTAAATAATCATGATTGGGAATTGATTTTGGATCGTCTCCCTCTTTTAAGTCCATAAGTTCAATACTTGGTGGTGATATATCTACCTTCTTATTAAATAAAGTAGACATGGATGTAGCAGATGTTCCCATCATTTGATTCATTGCTTCTTGAACAGCACTTAATTGGATTTCACCTAACAAATCCTGTGGATTTTTGCCATCTCCTCCAAGCATCAAATCAGCAATGATCGCAGCATCAGTAGATTTAATGACCAACACATTGGTCCCTGTGAATCCGGTCGTGTAACTCACTTGAATTGCCACATATGGCTGTGAAAACTCGTCCGCTAATTCATGTCTAGCGATGACCGTGACTGTTGGAGTTGTAATATCCACCTTCTGATTCAATAGTGTGGATAAGGCCGTAGCAGAGCTACCGAAGGATATGTTTCCAATTTCCCCTAAAGCATCTTTTTCCATGGGACTGAGCTTAGTATCAAAAGGGGGTTTCTCTTCGCTTGGGCTATCAAGAACGCTATCGTCACTACCCCTTAAAAGAGCATCGATTTCATCTTGTGATAGCATATCATTACTCATCATCAGTATATCCCCCCTTAATTTGATCTATTATTTGAATAGCTATTTTCTTGTTTACTTTACCAGGCTGACCTAAGAATTTCGGTTCATTTCCAACACTTAAGGTGATTGGTTTATCAATACTTTGGTCTAATTGAATCACATCTCCAAGACCTAATTGTAAAAACTCATGAATGGATATCTCTGATGTACCAAGTTGAGCGATAACCGGCAAGTTCGCAGATCTAATTCTTTTTTCAAGTAATGCTACTTCCTCTGGTTCTCTTTCCTTTTTAGCTGTTTGCATCCAATAGTGAACGGACAGTTTAGGGATGATAGGTTCCAGCACTACATGAGGGATACAAATATTAATCATTCCGCTAGTATCACCAATTTGTGTATTTAAAGAGATAACAACTACTGTGTCATTTGGAGAAACCATCTGCAGGAACTGAGGATTGACCTCAAACTCTGTTAGTATTGGATCAATATCTGCAATTGTAGCCCAAGCCTCACGTAAATTATCGACTGCTTGCTCAAACAATTGTGACATGATTTTGGTTTCAATTTCTGTTAAATTTTCCACCTTATTAATGCTAGCACCACGGCCACCAAGTACTCGATCTAACATCGTGTAGGCGATTGTTGGATTAATCTCAATAATTAGCCTACCATCTAGTGGGGGAACTTCAAAAACAGTTAAAATAGTCATCTTCGGTATGGATCTTACAAATTCTTCATATGGTATTTGGTCGGCAGATGCGACAGATATTTGAACATAGGTTCTTAATTTAGCAGAGAAGAAAGTAGTTAATAATCGTGCAAAGTTTTCATGGATTCTCGTTAAGCTCCGTATTTGGTCTTTTGAAAATCGGAGGGCTCTTTTAAAATCATACGATTTCACTTTTTTAACTGAATCTTCTTTTTTTAGTTCATCTGCGTTCATTTCCCCTGTTGAGAGTGCGGAGAGTAAGGCATCTATTTCATTTTGTGATAAAACTTCTCCTGACAAAAAGCTTCACCTCCCCTAAACCTTTTCAAATTGTGATTCATTATTGTAAAACAAAGGCCGTGGTGTATACTCTCACAACTTTTCCTTCATGCATAAGTTCATTTACTTGATCTTTTAATATAGTTTCTAGATTGGCAATTCCCTCTTTACCTTGGAACTGCTCTGAATTCATTTCAGATAGTTCTTGGATAAGTATGTTTCGAACTTGGAAATCTCGCTTCTCTAATTCTTCTTTTGCCTCAATGCTTTCAGTTTGAATTTTAAATTGAATTCTAACGAAGTCACCACTAATTAGGTTTGTCGTAATTTCTGGTACATCCACAGAGTATTCAACAATTTCATCAATTGTTGGCTCTTTGACTTCTTCAACCTTATCTGAACCAGTAAATTTTAAAACGACGACTAAAGCGATAGCACCTAATAATGAAATGGTTGTTATGATAATTAGAACTGTGACTAATAATTTATTGTTCTTCACAATTTTGAATCCCCCATATCAGTTTTTAAGCTTAATTATCGAAATTTGACGAAAAAAATCTGTTACTAAAAGAATAACATCATCTTCCGACTCTCGCACGACAATTTTTTTTCCATTGGTTAACGTAATTGTTGTGTCTGGAAATGATTGTATTTGTTCTATGTACACAGCATTAAGTGTAAATAAACTTCCGTTTAATCGAGTCAGTTTGACCATAATGTGTGGGGGCTTAAGGTGATCTTAAGCCCCCCACCTCCTTACTTATCTCTTTAAGTTAATGAGCTCCTGCAAAATTTCATCTGAAGTCGTAATAATACGAGTGTTTGCTTGGAAACCACGTTGAGCTGTAATCATTTCGGTGAATTCCTCAGAAAGGTCAACGTTTGACATTTCTAAAGTACCCGCAACGATAGAACCCGTTCCTTGTTCACCTGGATTGCTAATTGTAGCTACTCCAGAATTGGAAGATTCTTTGAAAAGGTTACCACCAGCTTTTTCAAGCCCTCCACTGTTTGGGAATTTTGCAACTTGAAGCTGACCAGCGACTTGCAGGTTTCCGTCTCCATCTACATAGTTTACAGTGCCATCTGTACTTATACTGAAACTTTTAGCAGATGTAGGGATTTTTATAAGTCCTTCTGAAGCACTTACAGCAGTTTTAACAGGATCGGTTCCAGTAGCAGCAGTTACATCTACTCCAAAACCAATTGCATATAGACCATCACCAGTAACAACATAACCATCTTTATCCATATAGAAATTTCCAGCACGAGTGTAATTCATATCTCCATCAAAACCTGTAGCAGCAAATTTATCAGCAGCAGGAATTCCATTTTTCAATGTTCCAACCATAAAAAATCCATCACCTGAAAGTGCCATGTCTAAAGATCGACCAGTTGTTTGTAAGGAACCTTGAGTATGGACTGAATCAATCGAACCAAGCTGAGATCCAAGACCTACTTGCTTAGGATTTACACCACCACGTGTTTGTGTAGAAGCACTTGCCCCCACAATCTGCTGATTTACTAGGTCTTTAAACATTACTCTTCCCTTTTTGAACCCATAAGTATTAACATTAGAAATATTATTTCCAATTACATCTAGCTTAGTTTGAAAATTTTTCATACCGGAGATACCGGAATACATTGAACGTAACATTTATTTGTTCCCCTCTCATTATCCTTCGTTTTTGGTGGTTGCTTCAATCAATCCACAACCAAGGCTTCCTTAATCGGTCCAGCCTAAATTATAATTGTCCCATTTATGTTCGTGAATATTTGTGAATTGGCTTCATCACGACCCATTGCGGTAATGACTGTATTATTTTTCGTATTCACAATGAGTGCCGCTTGATCCATGACAACAAGAGAATCAATAATCCCTTTATCTTTTGCTTCAATCATTTTTTCTTGCAACTTGGTCCAGCTATCCTCAGCTATTTCTATTTTTCGTTCTGCAAGACGTTGTTGAGCATGCTTACTAATCTTAAGAACAACAGCTTCATGAAGGACATCCTTAAAGTTTACTGTCGGTTCAGGAGCTTGGTACATACTCTTATTTTGTAAAGAAAGTGGATGGTGACTAAGCTGATGTATCCGATGATCCATTATTTTCACTCCCATCTTCAGTAGAAGAAGGATCCGTTACTTTTGAAAAGGCTAGAGATGAAATGGTTGATCCGTCTTTCATTTCTAAATAGATTTCAGAACCTCTTTGATAAATGGATTTTACGATTCCTTGTTTTACTTCAACTACTTCATTTCCCTCTTCGTCAACTGTTTTGTTTGCCCATTCTACTTGTTTACCTATCATTTCACTGTATTTCAAAATGTTATCTGCACTTTGACTTGAAATAAATTGCTCCAGCATCTTATTCATGTTTGTCATTTGCTCAAGTGACGTAAATGTTGCCATTTGTGCGATAAAATCCTTATCCTGCATTGGATTCATAGGATCTTGATTTTGAAGTTGAGTCATTAATATTTTTAAAAAGTCATCTTTACCTAAAACATCACCCTTACTAATTCTTTCAGGCTGTTTTGTTAAATATAAACTGGGATCCATTTTAATGGACATAGTATCACCTACACTTCTAGATTCATTAGCTCTTCTTGAAAAGTTGCTTCAAAGGAATTGCTTTTGTTTTCTTTGTCTTCCTCTTTTTCATCTCGATTTGAGGATTGTTGATGATTACTTTCTTTATTAAGTGATCGTTCGAATTCTTGCTGTAATGAACCAGCATTAATGATTTCAAGTTTTTCAACCTGAATATTCTGACTTGCGAATGCATTTTTTAAACCTTGAAGCTGGGATTCTAGCATTTCCTTAGCAGCAGCAGTTGTTGCAACCAATCTAGCTGTTACGACTCCTTGCTGTTGAAGTATTTCAATCCTTAGTTGTCCAAGCTGCTCCGGGTACAACTTAATTAGTAGCTTCATGCCGCCATTCGCATTTTGGAATGAACTCCTTGATAGAAGGTTTTGAAATTCTTTAATAAATTGCTCTTGATTAACGGCTTTTGAACCACTTTGATCCACAAATAGAGTGAATTGTTGAACACGACTTAAAGGAGACTGGTTCTCTACCCCCGAAAAAGCAACTTTATTACTCGTATCTTGTAATGGCTGATCTTTTGAACCATCATCAACTCGAAAGGTCATCTGGAATAATGATTTCAAGTAATCTAGCTTATCCTCGCTATGAGTTGCAATTGAGTTTTGCCCAGTAAGTTTTGCATGAATACTAGAAAGAAAAGATTCCAGTTCTTTTGGCAGACTCTGCTGATTTAACTGAGCTTGCTGACTTACAAGTTGATTTGCTTGTTGTAATTGAGTGTTTACATATTGGAAAAATGATAATAAAGATTCCTTTGAACCAGTGCTCAAAGATTGATCGCTAGGTTGAACAGCTTGCTGAAAAAAAATAAGGCCCGCTAAAAGGTTCTCTACTGGATGAACCCCATCTTCAGTCGTTAGTAAATCTTCAATTTCTATTTCTTCTTCAAGTAAACCTTTTAGCTTATTTACTAAATCTTGTGGCAGTAATTGAATCCAAGATAGTTGTTCTGTCCCTAGTATTTCTTCGTTTAAAGTGGCCGGTAATGCATCTTCTAGTAGTAATTGTTGAAGCATTTCCTCCATTTCTTCTAACCGAATATCTCCTTGGACAAGGTCACCTTCTTGTAATGGTTCATTTTCAGCCTGACTTGAAAACTTAGTGAATATATTCATTAAAGCTGTTTTTACGTCCTCTAGCTTCGTCATTTCTGAATGCATAGAAGCAGCTTGTTGTACCTCATTGTTAAGCAATGAAGCGAATGGAAAGGATGGACGAGTCCCTTGCTTTTCGGTTGATTTTGATGCAAAATCGTTCACTTTATTTTGCATTTGAATTCCCGCAACGTTCATTTATTTCACCTCCCTTCAAATTATCAATACTATTTGCTTGAAGCTTCTTTAGTTAGGTGTTCTGTAAATTTTGCAGCATCTGCTGGACTCATTTTTTCAAAAATGGCCCCTAGTGCCTCCATTGAAAGGGATTGTACTATTTTTAGTGCCTCTTGATCATTTAACTCTGTCAAAATAGCAGCTGCGTTTTGTGCTGACATCGACTCATACATAGTCGCTATGTCTTTTAAGGTTTGCTTGGTATCTTGTTGCAGAGCATCTTTTTTTATTAATTCTTCCGTTAACTTATCAATTTGTGCTTGTTGATTTTGTAATTCTTGAAGATTTTGCTCAGCTTCTTTTTCTAGTTTTGTCACTGTTGCTATTTGACCAGTAGCATTTGCTTCTAAATCACCAATATCTTTGCGAAGCTTTTCTTCAATATTAATCTCTGGTTCATCACTTTTGCTTAGAGCTGATATTCCTGGTATGTGTTGGCCATATTTCTTAACGACATCCATTACATTAACACCCGCAATCGTTAAAACCACTAGTGCAAACGTGACTGCGAAGAGGAACGGGATAACCCCAGCAAAAAGAAACCACTGAAACTTGTTATATACTTTGGGTTCATTTTCTTGAAGTTCCATTCTGTCACCTAGCCTTCTTTGTTCATAAATTGTTGGATAGAAATATCATCCATTAATCTACTCTCATTAGCACTCAATACATCCACGAAAAGAGAGTAATCTTTTTCTTTGATTTTTTCATACTTCTTCACTTCAATGTTTTTTTCTAATAGTACTTCTTCGTGCTTCACCATATTCTGTCTTGCAGAGAATACTAGACTTTGAAAGTGATTGATGGTTTTTTCTAAATTTAGAATAAACTGCTGATGATGCCTTAGTTCTTGTACACTCAGCCCGAACGAGATCTTCTCAAGTTGGTTTTCTTCTAATTTCTCTTTTTGCCTTAACGATTGATAAAGCTTTTCGGCTACTTCTTCAAAGTCTTTAACAGAGATCTGATAAGCCTCAAGTGCTCTTTCTTTCTCTGTTTCTCTAATGGAAAGTATTTTCTGGAATTTGTACGTATAACTCATTGATTATCCACCTACTATTAGAGATTGGAGTAAGCTAATACTTTCTTCCTTTGAAACTTCTTCATGTGTGCCTTGCTTTAAAAATGCTATTATTTTTGGATAATGACGAATGGCTTCATCAATTTCCTTTGAAGAACCACGTTTATATGCACCAATATTTATTAAGTCTTCTGAGTTTATATATGTGGCAAGAAGTTCTCTTAACTTTTCAGATGAGAGCTTATGTTCCTGTTCTACAATATGGTTCATAACACGACTTATACTCTTAAGGACATTGATTGCTGGAAACTGGCCTTTGTTCGCTAGGTTACGATCTAAAACAAAATGACCATCTAATATACCTCGCACTGTATCGGCAATTGGCTCATTCATGTCGTCCCCATCAACTAAAACGGTATAAAAAGCTGTAATGGTTCCGTGTTTATTAGTCCCAGTTCGTTCAAGTAGCTTAGGCAAGATGGCAAATACAGAGGGTGTGTACCCTTTAGTCGTTGGTGGCTCACCAATGGATAGTCCAATTTCACGTTGTGCCATCGCAACACGTGTAACCGAGTCCATCATAAGCATCACATTTAGTCCCTTGTCCCTGAAGTACTCCGCAATAGCAGTTGCTGTGTAAGCACCTTTAATCCTCATAAGCGCTGGTTGATCAGACGTTGCAACCACAACAATCGATCTTTTAAGACCCTCTGGCCCTAAATCCCTTTCAATAAACTCTCTTACTTCCCTGCCACGTTCTCCAATTAAAGCAATCACATTTAAATCTGCCGTCGTATTTCTCGCAATCATTCCAAGCAATGTACTTTTACCGACACCACTACCAGCAAAGATCCCCACACGCTGACCCATTCCTACCGTTAACATAGAATCGATTACACGAACACCTACATCAATACTTTCGTCAATTGGTGGACGTTCCATTGGGTTGGGTGGTGCTTGTTCCGTACCAACACTAGTTAGCCCTTTTGGTAATAAGCTTCCATCTAAAGGTAAACCTAGTGAATCAACTACTTTACCAATCAAGCCAATACCTACCTTTATTTGTAGTGGTTTTGAGGTTGCTTCCACTATACTACCTGGTGAGATGTCTTTTACATTGGTGAAAGGCATTAGGATTACATACTCATCACGGAAACCCACTACTTCAGCTGCTACTTTTCTCGTTTTCCTTGAACCGCCAATATAAATGTAACAAACATCTCCAATTGAGGACTCTGGCCCTTTGGATTCAATCATCAATCCTACTACCCGTGATACTTTTCCGAAGCGTTTATATGAATCAATAGAATCAACTTCATTTAAAAGTTCTGATGCTCTCATGGGAATTTATTCCTCCTGGAGTAACTCAAGTAGCTTAACTTTCATTTCAGCAAGCTGACTGTCTATACTTGCATCAATACGTCCAAATGATGACTCGATTATACAACTAGTTTCTTGTAGCTCAACACTTGGGTATATAAATAAATTCTTCTCACGATTGAATAGAGCTCTGAGTTCATCTTTTTGTGTAACTACTAGTTCATACATGAAAGGATGAACAATGATATTGATATCACCAAAATCCTTCACTTCTTTAATAGCATGCTTTACTATTTTTACAAAGTCTTCTTTTTTATCCTCAAGATGAACTTGAAGAATTTTCCCTGCAATCTTCACTGCTAATTTCAATATGACTTCTTCAGATTGCTCAACCTGTTCTACGAAATCTATCTTTGATTGCTCAACAACCCGATTCGCCTCTTGTAAAGTTTCAGAATATTGTTCTTTTGCAGCCTGTTCACCTTGCTTATAGCCAGCTTGGAAACCTTCTTGATTGGCTAATTCAATCAAATTTATTTTTTCGGATTCCCAGTCTTTTTTTGAATGGGCTATCATTTCATTGGTAGTCTGAAGATTCGCATTTGCCTCTGACACTATTTTTTCAGCACGTAACTTAGCGTCAACCAGTAGTTTTTCCGCTTCTGCCTTTAATCTGAGTATTGTAGTTTCAGGTGATTGTTCTTTAAGAGATTCAAATCTTAAGGGCTGAAGATGGATGACTTTTTTTTCTATATCTTGCGAGGGTGAGTAGTGAGATTTTATTAGCCTAGACAATAATATCATCACCTCCACCACGAGCAATGACAATTTCACCAGATTCCTCTAGGCGGCGAATGATTGCGACAATTCTAGATTGCGCTTCTTCTACATCACGTAAGCGAACAGGTCCCATAAATTCCATTTCCTCTTTAAAGGTATCGACCATCCGTTTAGACATGTTACTAAATACAATATCTTTAACCTCTTCACTAGCAACCTTAAGTGAAAGTAATAGGTCAGCGTTTTCCACATCACGTATGACACGTTGGATGGCACGATTATCAAGTGTAACAATATCCTCGAAAACAAACATACGCTTCTTAATTTCTTCAGCAAGCTCGGGATCTTGAATCTCTAGTGCATCTAAAATGGTACGTTCTGTGCTGCGATCCACTCCATTCAGCACTTCTACCACAGCTTCTACCCCACCAGTTTGTGTGTAATCCTGAGTAACAGTTGCAGATAATTTTCGTTCTAGAATCTGCTCAACCTCATTTATTACCTCTGGTGATGTGCTATCCATTAAGGCAATTCTACGAGCAATATCAGCTTGCATCTCTTGTGGAAGCTCTGAAAGTATCTGACCTGCCTGTGATGGATCAAGATAAGAAAGTACTAAAGAGATCGTTTGTGGATGCTCGTTTTGAATAAAATTTAGAATTTGTGCTGGGTCCGCTTTTCTAGCAAAATCAAATGGTTTTACTTGCAGGGATGAAGTGAGACGGTTAATAATATTTGCAGCATTCTCAACACCTAATGCTTTTTCTAATACTTGTTTAGCGTAGCTAATACCACCTTGTGCGATATAGTCTTGCGCTAAAGCAATTTGGTGGAATTCTTCTAGAACATCCTCTTTTGCTTTTGAGTCAACCTTCCTTACTCCGGAGATTTCAAGGGTAAGCTTCTCAATTTCTTCTTCTGAAAGGTGTCGATAAACGGAAGAAGCTACATCCGGTCCCATTGAAATAAGGAGGATGGCTGCTTTTTGACGACCACTTAGTTCGCCCTTATTATCTTTTCTAGCCATTACACCAATCCCCCTAGTCTTCTGCAATCCATGATCTTAATAGCTTTGCAAAGTCTCCTGGATTATCTTTTGCTAACTTCTCGAGCTGAAGCTTAATAAGATCAGCTTCTGTCTCTTTTTCGTCATTAATATCTTGAACAGTTGCAGCAGTATAGCGATCTTCAAATATTTCCTCATTCTTTTTATTCTTCTTTTTCTTTCTAAACAAAAGGAATAATAAAAGTAGAATAATGACAAGTAGTCCCGCACCTGCTATATACGCCCACATTGGGATTAGCTCGGTTGGTGGTGTTTCAAAATCTGTTTTTCCGTTGAATGATTGAACAGATACTGCTACCTTAGAAGCAATAGCCTCATCTGTTAATTCAGGTGTACCTTCTTGCTTTGCAATTGATGTACGAATAATTGTACTTAATAGCTGTTCAATGTCATCAATTGATTGTTGCGGTAATGATGTCAAATCGTCTGATGTAGGAGGTTCAACCATAACCTGTATTCCTAAATCACGTACTTTATATGGACTTTCTACTATTTCTTTTCTAATTCGATTTACATCGTTATTAATTCGCTCTTCAATTCGTTCATAGTCACCACTAGATCCATCCCCACCAGTAGCATAGTTCGGAATGTCTGTTTCACCTGTTCCATCAACCCCTGCTTGCGTGGCTCCATCACCTGTAAACGTTTCGGTGATTCGTTCCACACTTACAGCAATCCCTTCCATATTCTCAGGGTTTACTGGTGTGACAAGGTTTTCTTCTCTGTTTTCCTGAGTAAAATCAACATCAGCAGTAACGGAGACTACAACTTTATCTTGGCCCATCATCATTCCAAGCATTTGTTGAACTTGACGTTGAATGTCTCTTTCAACCTCTTGCTTAATTCCGTGTTGGGTTTGAAACGCAAAAGCCGGATCTGTTAAATTATTATTTTCATTTTGTAAGTCAAAATACTCAAACATTTGGTTCATGATGACGATATTACTTGTAGGTAAGTTTGGAACACTTTTTGAAACCAGGTTATACAATGCTTGAATTTGCTGAGGTTCAAAGCGGTAACCTGGTTTTGTGTTTAATACAATAGAGGCAGATGCTTCTTGCACTGTATCTGACATCCACACAGATTCTTGTGGAAGATTAATCATTACCTTTGCATCGTTAACTCCTTCAATGCCCTTCATTAAATTAGCTAACTCCGTTTGCATAGCATCAAGTTTTAAAACATTAAATTCATTGTCTGTCATACCAAAGCCTGCATTTTGGCTGAAAAATGAATAATCAATACTTCCGCTACTTGGAAACCCTTCTGCTGCTAATTCAACCTTTAAAGTATCTACAACTTCTTCAGGCACAAGAATGGTTGTCCCGTTATCAGCTATTTGTGTTTTAATACCTCTTCCATCTAACTGGGCCTTAACCTCACCGACTTCTCCCGCAGTTAAATTACTATATAGAGGTGCAAAATTAACTTTAGACGAGAGCATGGAAACCACAAAGATTAGTGTTATTAATAGTAAAACCGAACCGATCATCATACCTTTTTGTGCTAATGACCGATTCTGCCAAAATTGTTTTATTTTATTTAGTGTAAGTTGCAGTTTTTCGTTCATTTTTTCCCCCCACGGTTATTTATTCGTTCTGTAATTACAAAATCACAAGTAAGTAAATAACCGTTCTGCAATTTTTGTTCCAACTCTAAGATTCTATTAAACTTGCATTCTCATAACTTCTTGATAAGCTTCAATCACTTTATTCCGAACTTCAATTGTTGCTTGTAAAGTGATACTTGCTTTTTGAGAGGCAATCATCACTTCATGCAAATCAATTTTTTCACCGTTTGCAAGCTTTTGTGTAGCAACATCTGATTGTACCTGAGCTCTATTCACATTGTCAATTGACTCTTTAAGGAAAGTAGCAAAGCTCTCTTTTGACTCTGCTGGTGAAGATTTTCCAATAGAGGTTGAGTTAATTGGCTGTATCATTGATGGATTTGAGATTTTATTTATCATTCTTCAACACACCTACCTTATTTCCCTATTTCTAGTGCTTTCATTAGCATACTTTTGTTTGCATTAAAGACTGTAACATTGGCTTCATACGACCTGGTAGCACTCATTAAGTCAACCATTTCCTTTAATGGATCAACATTTGGCATTTGAACAAAACCATCTTCATTTGCATCAGGATGTTCTGGATTATAGACTAACTTGTATGGAGTAGTATCTTCTGCTATCTTCGTAACTTTAACACCAGTTCCTACTGAGTTGTTTGTTGAGGATTTCATCGAATGATTTAACATGGACGAGAATCGATTTTGTTCACTTGCTTGTGTCACAACCATTTTACGTGTATAAGGTTGCCACTCACCATTTACAAACTTACCTCTCGTGGTATCAACATTTGCCATATTAGATGAAATGACATCCATTCTTAACCGTTGGGTTGTTAGTGCAGAAGCCGTGATATTAAGCCCTTGGAATATCGACACAATTAATTCCCTCCAGAGATCACTGTTTTTAACGTGTTAAATTTGCCATTCAAACGCTCAATTAATGCATTATAATAAATCTGGTTTTCAGCAAGCTCTGACATTTCCTTATCTATATCAACGCTGTTACCGTTATGGTTATATTGAGAATTCGATCTAGATACGACAGAGGCACTTGTCCCAGATGAGTTAGTAAATTCAAGATGACGAGAATCTGAACGATTTGCCATCATTGCTTCATTTAGACTTTTATTGAAGGAAGGCTTAAGCACTTCTTTAGATTTATAATTAGGTGTGTCGACATTTGCTATATTTTGCGCTATCGCATTTTGTTTGATTGTGGAGTATTTTAGCGAATTCTCGAGATTATTTATGGTTCCAGAGAACAGTTTCATACACAATCACCTCTCTTTTCTATTAATATATAACTATAATATATAATCGAATTGTACTAGTCATCCATTATTATTGTAGTTAATAATGGCTTCAATGTCCATCAGACCTAACATACTTTTGAAAAATCGTTATTTAGGACTAGTTTTATTACAAAACTTTTGTCTTAAAAGTTTTATGTATATCCCCATTATATACAATGTCGAAATTTGTAACACCACAAAATATATCTAATAGAACATATTTTTACCAATTTCGACAAAATCGCAAAAAAAAGCACGATATCCTTTAGGATAAAGTGCTCTTTTTACTATCTGGTTGCAGATTATTTAGCTTGTCTTTAATTTTGATAACTCTTGAAGGAATTTATCATTTAATACTTTAATGTAAGTACCCTTCATTCCCAATGAGCGAGATTCGATAACCCCTGCACTCTCTAATTTTCTAAGTGCATTTACAATCACAGATCTAGTTATTCCTACGCGGTCCGCAATTTTGCTCGCGACAAGTAATCCTTCATTTCCATTTAACTCTTCAAAGATATGTTCAATTGCTTCTAATTCACTGTATGATAATGAACTAATTGCCATTTGAACAACGGCTTTACTTCTAGCTTCCTCTTCAATGACTTCAGACTTCTCACGAAGAATTTCCATCCCTACAACTGTTGCACCATATTCAGCTAGGATGAAATCATCATTTAGGAATGGACCTGTAATTCTTGCTAAAATTAATGTCCCAAGTCGTTCTCCTCCACCAATGATTGGAACGACAGTTGTTAACCCATTCGCAAATAGATCTTTATTCTCTACTGGGAAAGCTGTGTATGGACTATCGATATCCAAATTCGAGGATGTTTCAGTGATGTTAAATAATCCGTTTGTGTACTCTTCAGGAAACTGACGATCTTCAAGCATTTTCACCATACGATCGTTCTCAATCTTCTGATTGATCGCAAACCCCAATAGTTTTCCTCTACGGCTTACTACGAATATATTAGCTTCAATTACATCACGTAATGTTTCGGCCATCTCTTTAAAGTTTACCGGTTTCCCTGCTGCTCTTTGAAGTAATGCATTAATCTTCCTTGTTTTGTCTAATAATTCCATTTTACTTGCTCCTCCTAAATAGTACAAACTCCTACGCCCATGTTCTATTCTATAAAATAAATTGACTAAGGTCACGATTTTTCGAAATAGTGTCCAATTTCTCTTCTACATATTTTGGTGTAATCGTAATTTTTTCTAAGGTAATGTCCGGTGCTTCAAACGATAGATCCTCAAGTAATCTCTCCATGATTGTGTGTAGCCTTCTAGCACCAATATTCTCAGTATCCTGATTTACATGAAACGCAACTTCTGCTATCTTACGAATAGCTTCGTCAGAAAATTCAATTTGTATACCTTCAGTTTCCAATAATGCAATATATTGTTTAATAATGGCGTTATCGGGTTCTACTAATATACGTACGAAGTCCTCAACTGTTAGTTTCGTTAATTCCACCCTAATCGGAAAACGTCCCTGAAGCTCAGGTATTAAGTCAGAAGGCTTTGCCATATGGAATGCCCCTGCACCGATAAATAGGACGTGATCTGTTTTAACAGAGCCATATTTCGTAACAACGGTCGATCCTTCCACAATTGGGAGGATGTCTCGCTGAACACCTTCCCTGGAAACATCTACAGAACCGCTGTTGTTTTTCCCGGCAATTTTATCGATTTCGTCTATGAAGATTATACCAGTCTGTTCAGCACGGCTTACAGCATCTTGAGTTACCTCATCCATGTCAATCAGCTTTCCGGCTTCATCGTTTGTAAGTACTTTTCTAGCTTCTCTAACAGTTAACTTACGCTTTTTCTTTTTCTTTGGCATCATTCCGCCAAGTACATCTTGCATATTCATGCCCATTTGCTCGAGTCCTGAGCCTTGTAGCATATCAAACATAGATTGCTGCTGCTCTTCTAGCTCGACCGTTATATAATGGTCCTCTAGTTCCCCTAAAGCAAGCTGGTGTGCTATTTGTTTTCTTTTTTGAGCAACAGAGTTCTCTTCATGGTTTTCTTCATCATCTGAAACAGGTTGAGTTTGACCTCCTCCACCACCAAAAAGCATTTCAAAGGGATTTTTATAGGAAGATTGCTTTTGTTTCTGAGGTACTAATAGCTCAACGAGTCGTTTGTTTGCATTCTCAAGCGCTTTTTCCTTCACACTTTGCATCTTCTCTTCTTTGACAAGACGTACAGAGGTTTCTACTAAATCTCGAACCATTGATTCTACATCACGACCCACATATCCAACTTCAGTAAACTTTGTGGCTTCCACTTTAATAAAAGGGGCACCAACAAGTTTAGCCATGCGCCTGGCAATTTCTGTTTTTCCAACTCCTGTTGGTCCAATCATTAAGATATTCTTTGGAACAACTTCATCCTTAAGCTTTTCATTTAATAACCCTCTGCGATAACGATTACGCAACGCAACCGCAACAGCTTTCTTTGCGTTTGTTTGCCCTACAATATGCTGATCAAGACGCTCTACAATTTGACGAGGTGTTAGATTCATCATTTGGACTCCCCCTTAAAGTTCTTCCACTATGATCTTATCATTTGTATACACACATATTTCTCCTGCAATTTGGAGGGCGGCATACGCTATTTCTTTTGCTGTCATATGTGAACCAGCATGCTTCATAAGCGCTCTACCAGCTGAAAGTGCATAATTCCCACCAGATCCAATGGCTAAAATACCGTCATCTGGTTCAATGACTTCCCCTGTTCCAGAGATTAATAGGAGGTGCTCTTCATTCATGACAATCAACATAGCTTCTAATCTTCTTAACACTTTGTCACTACGCCATTCCTTTGCTAATTCAACAGCTGCCCTTTGAAGGTTCCCGTTATATTCCTCAAGCCTTCCTTCAAACTTCTCGAAAAGTGTAAATGCATCTGCTACTGACCCTGCGAAACCTGCAATTACTTTGCCATGAAATAACCTACGTACTTTTTTTGCGGTATGCTTTATTACAACAGCATTCCCAAAGGTAACTTGCCCATCTCCTGCCATTGCGCATTTTCCATTATGTTGAATGGCAAAAATAGTGGTTGCATGAAAAGTTGACGTTGACATTGCCTTGCCTCCTTCGGAATTTAACGGTCCTAAGCTCTAGGGTGATGGTTCATATAAATGGTCTTAAGACGGTCTTTTGTAACGTGAGTATAGATTTGTGTTGATGAAAGATGTGAATGACCAAGCAATTCCTGAACAGTTCGCAAGTCTGCTCCTTCATTAAGCATATGTGTTGCAAACGTGTGTCTTAAAACGTGAGGACTAATATGTATAGTCATAGACGCCTTTTCAATTAAGTCGTTCAGAATTAACCGAACACCTCTTGCCGTTAAGGGACCTCCACGAAAATTCAAGAAAAGGGAAGAGGTAGCAGAGTTTTTAGCTTTAACGAGTAATTTATTTCTTCCATTTTCCACATACTTCTCAATAGCATCACTTGCAAAGCTGCCAAATGGAACATACCTCTGCTTTTTTCCTTTACCATAAACAAGTACTGTGCCTATTGAATAGTCAACATCCCCAAGTTCTATCATACAGCATTCACTAACACGAATACCTGTTGCATAGAGCAATTCAAGGATGGCCTGATTTCTTTGACCCAAAGGAGTGGTTACATCAGATACATGAAAAAGCTTTTCTAGCTCATCTTCATATAAAAATTGCGGTATTCTTAGTTCTTTCTTTGGCAGAGATACAGCTGCGAAAGGGTTATCTTGAACTACATGCTCTCTCATTAGAAATTTGTACAAGCTCCTGAGACTTGAAATCTTACGTGCAACAGATTTCCTTGCTAGTTTTTGTTTAAAAAGCTCGGTTAAGTAAAGACGGACATCAGTGTATGTAACAGAAGAAAAGTTGTCGACTGACTGAATCCGCATAAATTTGACAAATCCCTCAATATCCTGATTATAGTATACAATTGTATAGTTAGAATAGTTTCTCTCTATTTGTAAATATTCTGTAAATCTTTGGACTAGCTCCCTATTCTCTATCACATAATCACCTCTCACAAGGGCGAATAAATCGTATCATAATTTATTTATCCTTGCAATGAAAATCCTTTATTTATTTACAAAATTCTGAATTGTTTCAAGTGCTCTATTGGCTAAAGCTTCGTTTCGTGCTTGTTTATTTTTAATTTTACTATCTAGTTCCTTAAATAAACCGAAATTTGCATTCATTGGCTGGAAGTTCTTTGGATTCGCGGTTGTTATATACCGAGCCATACTTCCTATTGCTGTTTCTTGCGGGAAGCACACCAGCTCTTTCCCCAATATTAAATTAGCTGCATTTATTCCAGCTACTAATCCAGACGCAGCAGACTCAACATATCCTTCGACTCCAGTCATTTGACCAGCAAAGAATAAATCATCTCGGTTACAGTATTGATAGGTAGGTTTCAGTAACTTAGGTGAACTAATAAAGGTGTTTCGGTGCATAACCCCATATCTTACGATTTCTGCATTTTCTAGACCTGGTATTAATTGAATGATTTCTTTTTGAGCTCCCCACTTTAAATGGGTTTGAAATCCAACAATATTATATAATGTTCCAGCTGCATCATCTTGTCTGAGCTGAACGACAGCAAATGGCCTTTTTCCAGTTTTAGGATCCTCGAGTCCAACCGGCTTCATTGGTCCAAACAATAATGTCTTTTTACCCCTACCCGCCATTACTTCAAAAGGCATACAGCCTTCAAAGAATATTTCCTTTTCAAACTCCTTTAATGGAACAGTCTCAGCAGCTAACACAGCCTCAATGAACCGGTCAAATTCTTCTTCTGTCATAGGACAATTTAAATATGCCGCTTCTCCTTTATCATATCTTGATTTTAAATACACCTTATCTAAATTAATACTATCTTTTTCAATAATCGGGGCTGCTGCATCATAGAAATATAAATATTCTTCACCTGTTAATTGTATTAGCTTTTCGGATAAAGGCTGTGATGTTAATGGTCCCGTTGAGATAATAGTAGGTGTATCTGGAATGTCTGTTACTTCTTCACTAAAGATAGTAATGTTAGGATGGTTTCGAATAGAATCTGTAACATGTGCAGCAAACTCGTGCCGATCCACAGCTAAAGCTCCTCCAGCAGGAACTGAACAAGCATCCGCGGCACTAAGAATTAAAGAATTTAACAAACGCATTTCTTCCTTCAAAACCCCTACTGCATTTGTAAGAGTATTTGCTCGTAGTGAATTACTACACACTAACTCGGCAAACTTATCTGTATGGTGTGCTGGTGTTTGCTTGACAGGTCTCATTTCATATAAGTTTACTTGGACCCCGCGATTGGCTATTTGCCAAGCTGCTTCACTACCTGCTAAACCAGCTCCTATAACATTTACCGCCTGTTGTTTCATTGCCAAAAACCTCCATATATATAAGATTCGAAATATTCTCTAAAAAAAGGAAAGATGTGAGCCATAAAGACTCACATCATTTATACTTGCTGATCCTCTTTATAATCACATGACATACATTGTACTTGTATGCCTTTTTTAAGTTTCTTCTCGACTAGAAGTTGTTCACATTTCGGACATTTTCTTGGAATTGGTTTATCCCAAGAGATAAATTCACAAGCAGGGTACTGATCACAACCGTAAAAAATACGACGTTTTTTACTTTTTCTTTCAATGATTCTACCTTTTTCACAGTTCGGACATTCTACCCCGATGTCCTTAACTATCGCTTTCGTGTGGCGGCATTCAGGAAAGTTTGAGCAAGCCATGAACTTTCCATATCTTCCCATTTTATAGACCATTTCATTTCCACATGTCTCGCAATCTTCACCTGCAGGTTCATCTTTTATTTCAATTTCTTCCATTTCTTTTTCAGCAACTTCTAATCTTTTCTCAAAGCCTTGATAAAAATCCTTAATGATTTGAACCCAATCAACATTTCCATCTTCTACTTCGTCTAGACTATTTTCCATCTTAGCCGTAAAGTCTGCATCGATAATTTCCGGGAAAAATTCTAAAACTAGGCTGACAACGATTTCCCCTAGCTCAGTTGGTATAAAACGTTTATTATCAAGGGCAACATACCCTCGTTTTTGAATGGTATCAAGTGTTGGAGCGTAAGTAGAAGGTCTACCAATGCCTAATTCTTCTAATGTCCGAACGAGCCTCGCCTCTGAATAGCGCGGTGGCGGCTGAGTGAAATGCTGATTTTCCTCAATGTCTTTTAGGACAAGCTTTTCTCCTTCTTCTAATGGAGGAAGGATGCGATCCTTTTCTTCGTCTTGGTCATCGTTTCCTTCAACATACACTTTCATGAACCCAGGAAACTTAATTTTAGAACCATTTGCTCTAAAAATCACTCCACTATTCTCTAGGTCAACAGACATTGTGTCCATAATAGCTGGTGCCATTTGACTTGCTACAAATCGTTCCCATATAAGCTTATATAGACGTAATTGATCACGTGACAAATACGTTTTCAATTCGTTTGGTGTACGAAGAGTAGAAGTCGGACGTATTGCTTCATGTGCATCTTGAGTTTTTTGAGTCTTCTTTGCGGCTTTTTGTTCGGTAGATAAATACTCCTTACCATAGGTAGCCGTAATATATTCAATCGCTTCTAGCTTCGCTGTATCAGAAATCCTTGTCGAATCAGTTCTCATATAGGTAATCAAACCAACAGTACCCTCTTTACCTAAATCTATACCTTCATAAAGTTGCTGTGCTAGCATCATTGTCTTCTTAGCACGGAAGTTAAGCTTTCTTGCTGCCTCTTGCTGAAGAGATGAAGTGATAAAAGGAACAGCTGGATTACGTTTACGTTCTTTTTTTGCGACAGTGGTAATCGTGAAAGCATTACCGTCTAGCTTGGACCTGATTGCTTTTACGTCATCCTCTGTCCCGAGCTCTAATTTTCGACCATCCACTCCATAAAAGCTTGCCTCAATCATTTCTTTCTCTTTAAGGAATTCACCTTTGATCGTCCAATATTCTTCAGGTTCAAAAGCTTTTATCTCGTTTTCACGGTCAATAATAAGTCGTACTGCTACAGATTGAACTCTTCCCGCACTTAATCCCTTTTTAACTTTCTTCCATAGTAATGGACTTATGTTATATCCAACTAATCGGTCGAGTATACGACGCGCTTGTTGGGCATCGACTAAGTCCATATTAATGGCTCGAGGATGCTTAAACGATTCTTTAATTGCATCCTTTGTTATCTCATTGAAAACGACTCTACAATCTGAATGGATATCAACATTTAGTGAATGGGCAAGATGCCAAGCAATCGCTTCTCCTTCGCGATCAGGGTCAGCTGCGAGATAAATTTTCTTAGCTTTTTTGGCAGCTGTTTTTAATTCCTTTAACACAGGACCCTTGCCGCGGATGGTAATATATTTCGGAGAAAAATCACCATTCACTTCAACACCCATTTGACTTTTTGGTAAATCGCGAATGTGTCCCATTGAGGCTCTAACTTTATATTTCTTCCCTAAATATCGTTCAATTGTTTTTGCCTTCGCAGGCGATTCGACAATGACGAGGTAATCAGCCATATTTATTCGTTCCTCCTTAAGAGGTCGTAGTATATTTTATGTACGAAATCTTCACTTATATTAAATATACAACCATGATTTGTCAAACACATTCACAAAAAATCTTACTAATAGTTTATTTTTATATAATTTTTTGATCAAATTCCGAATAAATATCTTGTGGATGTAAAATTAATTTGGCACCTTCCTGGATTAGCAAGTTCGTTCCAATGGAATAGTCCGAATTAATAGGTCCTGGGATGGCAAAAACTTCTCTATTTTGCTGTAGGGCTAATTCTGCCGTTATTAAGGAGCCACTTTTTTCCTTGGCTTCGATCACCACTGTCCCTAGGGATAAGCCACTTATAATTCGATTTCTTGCTGGGAAATGCCATTTTTGCGGCCTTCGTTCCGGTGGATATTCTGTTATTAATAGGCTGGTATTGATCATGTCACTTGCAAGCTGGTTATTTTCCTTAGGATAAATATGATTAAATCCTGAACCTAAAACTCCGATGGTCTTACCCTCTTTTTGTAGGGTGGATTTATGAACTTTAGCATCTATTCCTTTTGCAAGGCCGCTTACAGTCACCCACTTATTTGCTACTAAAGATTCTACGAAGTATTCTGTCATTTTCAGTCCGTATGATGTTGGATTTCTTGTCCCGACGATTGCAATCATTCTGTTGTTAAGTAATAATTGACAATTACCTTTTGCATATAAAACCCACGGTGGGTTATAGATTTGCTTCAGAGCAATTGGGTAATCAGAATCAAAAACTGTTATGCACTGAATATTTCGACTCTTATATTGTTCTAGCATACTTACTATTGAAATAGATTGCAACTGATTATATAAGGCTCGGGATTTCTCTAGTGTTAAATGAAGTTTTTGATGAAGATCGGATGGGGACAATTGATAGAGGCTCTCTAGAGTTGGATCCATTTTTAATAAGTGTAGAATGGTCGTCCAAGTTGCTGCTTCGCAGCGATGTAAATGAAGTAGTCGACTATTATTGTTAATGATGTATTCCTCCCTTTTTAATAATAATAAAAGAATAAGTAGCTCCATGTACGGAGCTACTTACTCAATAAATTAGTGTGTTTTACACTGTTCGTAAATCCCACGCTCTTTTAAAGCAGATATTAAAGTCTCTCCCATTACTGATGGAGTATCAGCCACTTTAATTCCACACTCGTTCATAACACGGATTTTTTCGTCAGCTGTACCTTTACCACCTGAAATAATCGCACCAGCATGGCCCATACGTTTCCCTTCAGGAGCTGTACGTCCTCCGATAAATCCTACAACTGGTTTTGTCATGTTTTCTTTTACCCAAAGTGCTGCTTCTTCTTCTGCTGTTCCACCGATTTCACCAATCATAATAACTGCATACGTATCTTCATCTTCGTTAAATGCCTTTAATACGTCGATAAAGTTTGTACCGTTGATTGGATCTCCACCGATACCTACTGCTGTAGATTGGCCTACACCTGCTTGTGATAACTGGTGGACTGCCTCGTACGTTAATGTTCCTGAACGTGAAACAACTCCAACATGACCTTTTGTATGAATGTATCCAGGCATAATACCAATCTTACATTCGTCAGGTGTAATAACACCAGGACAGTTTGGTCCAACTAGGCGGGTCTTCTTACCTTCCATGTAACGCTTCACTTTAGCCATATCAAGAACAGGAATATGCTCAGTGATACAAATCGCTAAATCAAGTTCTGCATCAACAGCTTCCATAATTGCGTCTGCTGCAAATGGAGCAGGTACATAGATAACAGATGCGGTTGCACCCGTTTGATTTACTGCTTCAGCAACTGTGTTAAAAACAGGTACTCCATGTGCTTCTGTGCCGCCCTTACCTGGAGTTACACCACCAACTATTTTCGTGCCGTACTCTAGCATTTGCTCTGTATGGAAAAGCGCAGTTGAACCTGTAATACCTTGTACAATAACTTTTGTATCTTTATTAATAAATACGCTCATTTTTGTCCCCTGCCTTTCTTATCCTACTAGTGCTACAATTTTTTGTGCGCCGTCTGCCATTGAATCTGCAGGAGTAATATCTAAACCAGACTCAGCTAGAATACTTCTGCCAAGGTCAACATTAGTCCCTTCAAGACGAACAACTAGTGGAACCTTAAGTTCAACTTGCTTTGCCGCTTCTACTACACCTGAAGCAATGATGTCACACTTCATAATTCCACCAAAAATATTAACGAAAATCCCTTTAACCTTTGGATCGGATAAAATAATCTTAAATGCTTCTGTTACTTTCTCAGCAGTTGCTCCGCCCCCAACATCAAGGAAGTTAGCCGGGTCTCCGCTGTAATGCTTAATAATATCCATTGTAGCCATCGCAAGTCCTGCACCATTAACCATACATCCGATGTTTCCATCTAAGGAGATATAAGAAAGGTCATATTTAGAAGCTTCAACCTCTTTTGCATCTTCTTCTTCAAGATCACGATATTCTAAAATATCCTTATGACGATATAAAGCATTAGCATCGAAATTTAATTTTGCATCAAGAGCCATAATATTCCCGTCACCTGTTACAACAAGTGGGTTAATTTCAGCGATTGAACAATCCTTTTCAACAAAAGCACTGTATAATCCCATCATAAATTTCACTGCTTTACCAACAAGTGGAGTTGGGATATTGATATTAAATGCGATTCTTCTCGCTTGGAAGCCTTGAAGACCAACAGCAGGATCAATCACTTCTTTAAAAATCTTTTCAGGAGAATGTTCTGCTACTTCTTCGATTTCAGTTCCGCCCTCTTCTGATGCCATTAAAACAACACGAGAAGTTGCTCGATCAAGTACTAAACCAATATAGTATTCTTTTTTGATATCGCAGCCTTCTTCAATGAGTAAGCGCTTTACTTCTTTTCCTTCTGGGCCTGTTTGGTGAGTCACAAGCGTCTTACCTAAGATTTCGCTAGCATATGTACGAACTTCGTCCAAATTCTTAGCCACTTTAACACCACCGGCTTTACCACGGCCACCTGCGTGAATTTGTGCTTTAACAACACAAATTTGTGTTCCAAGTTCTTTTGCAGCTTCAACAGCTTCTTCTACCGTGAAAGCAACCTTACCGTTTGGGACCGAAACCCCATATTTTCTGAGGATCTCTTTACCTTGATATTCATGTATATTCATTTGTCATCCTCCTATCATTGTCTAACAAAAATAATAGACTGCGTTTTCATTGTATAAAATGACAACTACCTTGTCTACCATTAGCGGGTATTTATTGCTCGTGATTAAAATGTTGGAATTTTTAAATAATACAATCACTTTTGGTTAAGTTGAAAAACTGGGTTTTTAGACTAGTCAAGCATTAAATAGTCTACCCAACTAAAGAGTAGACTTTTTGAATTGTTGATCCACACGATATACAAATGCAAATACTTCAGCTACGGCTTGATAAAGTTCTTCGGGGATTGATTCATTTATTTGGAGCTGACTTAAGAGTTCCACTAATGAGGAATCCTCTTGGATCGGAACGTTATGCTCTTTTGCTTTTTGTATGATATTTTCAGCTGTCAATCCCTTCCCTTTTGCAACGACCTTCGGAGCTGATTGGTTTTTCGAATCATAGGATAACGCCAATGCTGAAGATCGCTTCTCGCCCTTTTCACTTTTCATATCTTGATATCCACCCCTTGATAGCTATCCCTAGTAAATAGTGAGTGGGTCTGTATTTGATCATCTTGATCATTCTTCAACAAAGAATGATCCGTAACTTTAACTGATGAGAGAGTGTAGCCCAAGTTACCTAACTGATCTTTTAGTTCCAATTGCTGTCTTGAGACTGAGGATTCCATTCCTTCTGTATGATTGAAAATGGTAATATTGACAATCCTATTTTGTACATGCATATCGATAACGGTTTGCTTTATGTTCTGCAAATCCAAGTAAAATAAAATTCTACAAAAACTCGAATCTATTTGACCATCTTTTTTATTTCGACCACTCCACTGAAGGGTAACGTCAGACAGCTTATCACCTAGCGCTAGAGGGAACTGCATAAAAAGCTGTTGCAATGGACCATTTGTCTCTTGAGACAGCATCTGTATCCCTGTTAACCGATTTAACAGTGGTTCTAGTTCTCTACCACTGGTCCCTAGCTCGCTCATCGCTTTAATTAATAATGGTTTTAGTGAATCAAGTTCATCCATTGCTTCAAAATTAGCTTTTGACCATTTTCCTAATTCATTCTCATAATCTAGACCTAATGAGTAAATCATTTGCTTAAACAGTTGTTTGACTTCTGTCCCATTTTCTAATTGAACACTCTTAGGCATTAGTTCTGTTCGCACTTGCTTAATAAGAGCGAGCTCATCCTCTCCAATACTTTGCGAGGGATTTTGAAGGAGCTCCTGTATTAGTAGAGGAAATTTATTTTGTTGCTGGCTAGGGAATTTATGAACAAACGATTCAGCGAACTGTGATCTATTATCGCTACTCAGACGCGCAATCGTTGAGTGTCCTGTCCATTCTATGTTTAACTGCTTGGCAACCGATTGAAGTGATTGTTCAAGTGAAAAACTCTTTGGTAGTAGTTCTAGCTTTTGAAGCAATCGAAAGGAGGATTGTTGTTCCGATACTGTAGATGTTGGAGACAACCATAACTTAACCAATTCACTCACGACCTTCTGACCCTGTTCTACTGTGACAGCTCCTACTAACTTATGTAGTTGGCTTTTTAATTGCTGAGTTGTCTCTGATTGCTTTAGCTTATCACTTCCAAGCCATTCCGTTACTTGTAGTAGTTGCGTTGCAATTGAGCTTGAGCTTTGAAAAGCTACTAACGATTTAAACGTTTGATTTGTGACAGGTAACTCTCTTTTTATCATCATCTCTATCGCTGTTAATCCTTTTTGGAAATCTTGTTTGCTAGTTAGCCATTGGGAGCCCTTTGTTACATGTTCTTTTGAAAATGGCAACTCCTTTGAGATAAGAAATTTTACGAGCTGCTGATTTTTCTTTGTATCTGGTAGCTGGAATTGGGTAAGTAAAGTGCTTCCCAAGTCATTTATATTGGAACGTCCTGAATTTTTTGTCTCTAACACCTTCAAATGTACCTCTCCGTTTTGATCCGGCTGAGCCTCAAACCAATACCGTTCCAAAGCTTCTAAGGAAACGTCAATATGAGCATACAATTTCATTGATCCGATTTGAATAAGTGCTGTTTGATTTGGAAACAACTTTTCGACTCGTCCATGTAATAGTTGCCCAGGTCTTATGGTTAATTCATGCGACCGATTTGTACGATCCGATCTCAATATTGACTGCATTACTTGGATTGGATTCATACATCATTACTCCTTAGCTACTGGCAAGGACCTCTTTAATCGGAGAGAAAGAACGCCGATGCTCTGAAATTATTCCAAAGTTAGAAATCGCCTCTAAATGTTGCTTTGTTCCATAACCCATGTGAGATTGAAACCCGTAATTTGGGTATTCCTCCCCTAGTTTTCTCATATATCGATCTCTTACGACTTTCGCAACAATTGATGCCGCTGCAATTGAGACACTTTTCTCATCACCCTTCACAATAGAAAGCTGCGGAATATCTAGTTCAAGCTTCATTGCATCGATTAAAAGAAAATGAGGTAATGGATCAAGCCGTGTAATTGCTTGTATCATGGCTAATTTAGTTGCTTCGTAAATGTTGACCTCATCAACTTGATACGAAGGAATCATACCTATACCAATACTAATTGCCTGTTCCCCAATGAGATGAAAGTATTCTTCTCTTTTCTCATGTGATAATTGCTTAGAATCATTGATACCTAATACGCTAAAATGTTTGGGAAGTATAACGGCGGCTGCCAAAACTGGTCCTGCTAAAGGTCCTCGTCCAACCTCATCTACCCCAGCTATCATTTCAAAACCATTCTCATACAAATCTTTCTCGTATTTAGACATTTCATCAAGCTTAGTCTGTTGTTCTTTTATGTGAGATTCTTGTTTTTCCCTTTTTTCAATAAGCTTTAAAACCCCTTTTCTAGGGTCCTTTTTAAGTTTTCTTATGAACTCGTGATCTATAGTAGATTCCTCAAGCATGCTGGCAATCTGGTGAATTGAATACTTCTGCATTGAATAAACCTCTCCTTGTTACTTATATCGGTTTTTTCTCAAAAAAATAAAGACCTGAATCTACAGGTCTTTCTTCGTTTCCCAATCCTTGGGAGTTTCAAGTGTTAGTTTTCCAAGTCTTCCGCCTCTAAGCTCACGAAGGATTAATTCAGATGTTTTGTCATAATCTATTAAGCCTCCGCCTGCCAAACAGCCTCTACGTTTACCGATCTCATCAAATAAAGACACGATATCTTCCGGAATTTCTTTTAGATCATAACGATTTATCAATTCAGAAGGATAATGAGTTGTGAGGAAATTCAGAGCATATATAGCTACTTCCTGTAGGTTTAAAATCGTATCCTTTATTGCTCCTGTCGCTGCCAAACGTTTCCCTACCATTTGATCTTCAAATTTTGGCCACAGTATTCCAGGAGTATCCAGTAATTCAAGCTCGGTTCCAACTTTTATCCATTGCTGAGCAGTCGTAACACCTGGTCGATCTCCTGTTTTCGCAAGATTTCGCTTTGCCAATTTGTTTATTAGTGTTGATTTCCCTACATTTGGTATTCCGACGATTAAGACACGTATTGCTCTTGGCTTAATACCTTTTGCTCTCATTCTCTCCCACTTATCGTGAACAAGTTCTTGGCATCCAGTAATAATTTGCTTCAATCCGTTACCACTTTGTGCATCTATGGCAATCGTTTTAATACCTTTACTCTGAAAATAATGAATCCACTCATTTGATTTACGATCATCAGCAAGGTCCGCTTTATTTAAAAGCATCAACCTCGGCTTATTAGAAACAATTTCATCAATCATTGGGTTACGTGATGAATTAGGTATTCTAGCATCCGCTAACTCCACAACCACATCAATTAATTTTAATTTTTCTTGTACTTGTCTTCTTGCTTTGGCCATATGACCAGGAAACCATTGTATTGTCAAGTAAAGCACCACCTATTTGTGTTGAAACGTTTTTTTGCTGAATTTATTAAAATAAAGAAAGGAACGAGTGATACTCCTCCCTTCAAACTTTATCTATTTAATGTATTGAAAGTCTGAAATTGGCCAATAAACAATACTCGTTTTACCTATTACTTCTTCCATGGCTATAAAACCTATACTTCTACTATCTTTACTAAAACGCCTATTGTCTCCCATAACAAAAAGGTGACCTTCAGGGACTGCTTTTTGACCCCTTAGTTCCTCCAGTTCAAAGTCAAACGTTAACGGTGCATCGACAATTTCCATCTTTGCTCCTTCTAGGTAAGGTTCTTCAACTGGTTCACCATTTATGTATAAAATATCATTTTTATATTCAACATGATCTCCTGGAAGCCCAATGACTCGTTTAATATAATCTTTTTGTTCTGGTGCATGAAAAACAACTATATCAAAGCGCTTTGGCTCTCCAATTGAATAACTTAGTTTATTAACAATCATTCTGTTCTGATCATGGAGGTTTGGCATCATGGAAAGTCCGTCTACAACAATCGGTGCAAATAGAAAGTAGCGAATGACAGCGGCAAGTATAACTGCAATCGCAAGTGCTTTTATCCATTCCCAAGCTTCGCTCTTTTGACGCGTCATCTTTAGTTCCTCCAACATTTTTTCGTTTAAAAAAGGAGCTTGATACTCAAGCTCCTTTTTTCTTCTATCGAATCTCTTTAATACGCGCAGCTTTACCACGTAGATTGCGTAAATAGTATAGCTTCGCACGGCGTACTTTACCACGACGAATAACTTCAATTAGCGCAATTTTAGGTGAATGGACTGGGAATGTTCGTTCAACACCAACTCCGTAAGAAATCTTACGAACTGTGAATGTTTCACTAATTCCACCGCCACGACGCTTAATCACAACACCTTCAAAAAGCTGGATACGCTCACGAGTACCTTCGACAACTTTAACGTGTATACGTACAGTGTCTCCAGAACGGAACGCTGGTAAATCAGACTTTAATTGGTCTTTTGCGATATCTTCAAGCAACTTTTGCATCGTTTTCAACTCCTTCCAACAGATGTTCATTACAGTGCCATAATTTATCATTGCAGCGGAACACCGTTATAACAGACAAATGGCATTGTACAGCCTAAGTCACAAGAGATATCTTAACATATTTCGCTAAGTGTTGCAATAGCTAGACAAGTTCTTTTCGAAATTCAAGAAGCCATTTTTTTTGTTCGGACGAAAGGTTTTCTTCAGAAATCAAATCAGGTCTTCTCAAAAAAGTTCTTTTTAGTGACTCTTTTGATCTCCATTCATCCACCTTTTTATGATTCCCTGACATAAGGATCTCCGGAACCATTAAACCACGAAAATCAGCCGGTCTCGTATATTGAGGATGCTCTAAATATCCAGTGCTAAATGAATCCTTTATGTGGGATGTCTCATTTCCTAGAACATCAGGTAATAACCTTACAACACTATCTACAATGACCATAGAGGCCAATTCTCCACCGGTTAACACATAATCCCCAATGGAAATCTCATCTGTGACTAAGTTCGCTCTAATTCGCTCATCATAGCCCTCATAGTGCCCGCAAATAAATACTAGATGCTCTTCATTTGCAAGTTCTTCAGCTTTTTTTTGATTGTAACGCTCCCCCTGAGGACACATAAGTATAACACGTGGCTTCTTAGGTGAAAGACCTACAAGGGCTTTTACGGCATCAAAAACAGGCTGAGGAGTCAGCACCATCCCAGCACCACCACCGTAAGGATAATCATCAACACTCTTATGCTTATTAGATGAATAGTCCCTAAAGTTCACTACGGAGATTTCGACTGCCCTTTTTTCTTGAGCAATTTTCATCATAGAATGCTGCAAGACCCCAGTAAACATCTCTGGGAACAAAGAGAGGATATGAATTCTCATCAAGAAAGCAATCCTTCCATAAGGTGAATTGTTATTTCCTTTAGATCGATATCAATTTCTTCTACTACTTCTTTAATATAAGGAATGAGGACATCCTTCTCACCTTCCCGCTTAACAACCCATACATCATTTGCACCTGTAGAAATAATCTCTATCACTTCCCCGATGATCTGCCCATCATTCGTTTTAACACTGCACCCAATAATTTCATGGTAATAAAATTCACCCTCATCAAGGTCCCCTTGCTGATCCTCTGGTACTTTTAAAATCGAGCCTTTAAATCTTTCCACGTCGTTAACATTTGGATACCCTTCAAAGGTTAACAAGTTAAAATTTTTATGAACACGATGGGTTTCTACAATCAGTTCGATTGGTTCTGTTTGATCCTTAAAAAATATATACAAAGGATTTCCTATTGCATACCGTTCATTTGGAAAATCCGTTGAAGAAATAACTCGGATCTCGCCCTTAATTCCATGGGTGTTAACAATTTTACCTACATTGAACCATTTCTTCATGTTTACTCACCTCTATCTGATATCTACAACTTTACCCTCTTTGACAACAATCGTTTTTTCAATCGCATCCCACTGATCTCCAATTTTCACATCTATTACTCCTTGGATTTCTTTCTGTTTAATTTCACTGCCTAGTGGTAGCATATGTAATTGTTCAATCTTAAAATCTAAGTTCTTCATTGATTCTTTTCTCAAGGAAATTTCGTCTTCGTGCATTTGAAATTGTGAGGTCAAAAGCTTTTTATTGGACTCCATTCTTTTCCGTTCAAATCTTAGCTGCTCACACTCTTTCTGTAGCTGTAGCTTCTGTAAAGAGAAATGCTCATAAAGGTCTTGCTTACTCTTTTCAGTAAGGACTTGTTTAATCGTAACGGTCTGAAGGATTTTCAACATTTTGCCTCCCTTGTACAAGTCAGACTAGAAATCTCTTCTATATATTAAAAAAAGGGAGAGGAAAATCCTCACCCTTTTGGTTTTAGCATCTGCACCCTTTGGGACAGCAGCTTGATTTGAAACGTACATAGCTCTTATTGAATATCTAGATGTATACGTTTATTACTTTGTAATGTAGAAGAGTAGATAACCGAACGGATAGCTTTAGCAACTCGTCCGTTTTTCCCAATTATTTTGCCTACGTCTTCTTTATGAACAGTAAGCTTATACGTAATAGTGAAGTTGTCTTCAACTTCTGTTATGACAACATCTTCTGGATAATCAACTATAGGCATAACGATCGTTTCAATTAAACCCTTCATCATAACCACATTCATTACTTACTGTTTCTTAGATTGTGGTACTTTTCCATGATTCCTTGCTTTGAAAATAGGTTACGAACTGTGTCAGACGGCTTTGCCCCATCCTGTAACCATTTAAGAGCTTGAGTTTCGTTAATTTGAACAATTGCTGGTGCAGCTACTGGATTGTAAGTTCCGATCTCTTCAATGAAACGACCGTCACGTGGAGCACGAGAATCAGCTACAACTACACGATAGAAAGGAGTCTTCTTTGAACCCATACGCTTTAAACGAATTTTTACTGCCATTTTATATAGCACCTCCGGATTTTTTTACTATCAAATTTAATTTTGGATATATACATTATCCTGTTAATTGACAACAAATAATATAATATCAGTAAGCAAAATGTTTGTAAAGTATTTTTTCTTAACACCCCACAAGAAAAGCTGAAGCACCCCGGTTAGTTCCGACAAGCAAATGTTCTGAAACAAAGAAAAGGGCGCACTTTACCTTTTATTTGTTTCAGGTTATTTGACCTCGAGGAACTGGGTGCTGAAGCTAGGGCAACACTCATAGAAAAGCTGAAGCACCCCGGTTAGTTCCGACAAGCAAATGTTCTGAAACAAAGAAAAGGGCGCACTTTCCCTTTTATTTGTTTCAGGTTATTTGACCTCGAGGAACTGGGTGCTGAAGCTAGGGCAACTCATAGAAAAGCTGAAGCACCCCGGTTAGTTCCGACAAGCAAATGTTCTGAAACAAAGAAAAGGGCGCACTTTACCTTTTATTTGTTTCAGGTTATTTGACCTCGGGGAACTGGGTGCTGAAGCTAGGGCAACAGACAAAGAGATGCTAAAGCACCTCGATCAACCCATGCACAGAAAATGATCTGGGATTACATAAAAGGAGGCTTAAATCCAAACTTACCTTTTTTCTTCCCTTTTTGCATACCCGTCATTTGCTTCATCATCTTTTTCATATCCTCGAATTGCTTTAGTAAACGGTTGACTTCCTGCACAGAAGTTCCACTACCTTTCGCAATTCTCTTTTTTCTACTGGCATTAATGATCTCAGGTTGGACCTTTTCTTTTTTTGTCATTGACTTAATGATTGCCTCAACATGACTAATTTGCTTTTCGTCAACTTGCATGTTTTTGAGGCCTTTCATTTTACTCGCACCTGGAAGCATCCCTAGAATTTCATCTAACGGGCCCATACTTCTAACCTGAGAAAGCTGATCTAAGAAATCATCAAAAGTGAAGGACATTGTCCGCATTTTCTGCTCTAGTTCCTTCGCTTTCTCTACATCGACTGATGCTTGAGCTTTCTCAATAAGAGTGAGGACGTCTCCCATACCAAGTATACGTGAAGCCATTCGTTCAGGGTGAAAAGGTTCAATTGCATCCATTTTCTCACCTAAACCAACAAATTTAATCGGAACATTCGTAACAGCCTTAACTGATAAGGCCGCCCCACCGCGTGTATCTCCATCAAGCTTTGTTAACACAACACCCGTAATCGTGAGCTGTTCATTAAAACTTTGTGCAACATTAACTGCGTCTTGACCTGTCATTGCATCAACGACTAAGAAGATCTCGTCTGGCTTCACTAGTTCTTTTACGTCTTTTAGCTCAGCCATGAGATTTTCGTCAATGTGAAGTCTACCAGCGGTATCAATTATTACATAGTCATAATGTTCTTTTTTTGCATGGTCAATGGCTTGCTTTGCTATTTCAACTGGACTTACTTGGTCTCCTAATGAAAACACAGGAATACTTAGCTGTTTACCGAGAGTTTCTAACTGTGTAATAGCAGCAGGTCGGTATATATCTGCTGCAACAAGCATCGGGTTTTTGTTGTACTTCTTCCTCAGCATATTGGCAAGCTTACCAGTTGTAGTCGTTTTACCAGCACCTTGAAGACCAACCATCATGATAACAGTTGGTGGACGACTAGACACTGCAATCTTGCTTTGCTCTCCACCCATTAGTGTCGTTAGTTCTTCTTGAACTACCTTAATCACTTGCTGACCAGGGGTTAGACTTTTCATAACCTCAATTCCAACTGATCGCTCGGCAACCTTCTTGACAAAGTCTTTTACAACTTTGAAGTTAACATCTGCCTCAAGAAGGGCTAGACGAACCTCTCGCATCATCTCTTTAACATCAGTCTCAGAAACTTTACCTTTGCCTTTTATTTTCTGAATTGTACTTTGTAACCGGTCGGCTAATCCTTCAAATGCCATTTATGGCCGCCCCCTAATCTAATTCCTCAAGTTCCTCGAACAATACTGATAATTCGGACTGATTCAGTATCGCTTCCCTACATTTAAGAATAATGTTTTGCCTCTTTTGAAACTTCGAAAGCAAAAGCAATTTCAATTCATATTCTTCTAGCATTGTTTCAGTTCGCTTAATATTGTCATAGACTGCTTGTCGACTAATCTTATATTCATCGGCAATTTCTCCTAAGGAGTAATCATCTAAGTAATAAAACTCCATATAGCTTCGCTGCTTTGGTGTAAGCAGGGATTGATAGAAATCCATCAGAAGGTTCATTCTTGTTGTTTTTTCAAGCATGAATTCTCCCCCTTGTTAAGTAAATTACCTTTACAAAACAACATCTTACATGACGAAGAATCGAGTGTCAAGTTATTTGACTTGACTTAAAGGGTTTTTCATGTTCAGTTCTCTTCATTATCCTCTGATTGTTCTAGCATTTCACTAAATATACCGTATACAAATTGCTCAGCATCAAATTCTTGGAGATCGTCCATTTTTTCACCCAGACCTACAAATTTTACAGGAGTCTTAAGCTCATTACGAATGGCTAGAACAATTCCACCTTTTGCTGTACCATCTAATTTTGTTAAGACAATTCCAGTAACATCTGTTGCTTCAGTGAAGGTTTTTGCTTGACTCATCGCATTTTGACCCGTTGTTGCATCTAAGACAAGAAGCACTTCATGAGGGGCTCCCGGAACTTCCCGTTCAATTACTCGCTTCACTTTCTCTAACTCTTTCATCAAATTCACTTTGTTTTGCAATCGACCCGCTGTGTCACAAAGCAAGACGTCGACATTGCGGGATATTGACGCATGCAATGCATCATACACAACTGCTGCTGGGTCTGAACCTGCTGATTGCTTAATAACCTCTACTCCGACTCTTTCTCCCCATACCTCTAATTGTTCAATGGCTCCCGCTCTAAACGTATCACCTGCTGCTAACATTACCTTTTTTCCATCTAGTTTAAGCTTATGTGCAAGTTTACCAATTGAAGTTGTTTTTCCTACACCATTCACACCCACAACTAATACAACGGTTAAACCATTTTCCTGTAGGTTAAGTCCTTCAGTTCCACGGTCATCTCCTTTATAAATCTCCACAAGCTTTTCAGAAATCATGGATTGCACTTCGCGAGGGTCCTGTAAATTTTGTTTCTTCACTTCGTCTTTTAGTTCATCAATTAAATCCATAACGGTTGTAACACCGACATCAGCCGAAATTAAGATTTCCTCTAATTCTTCAAAAAAGTCCTCATCTATCTTTCTGTATCGGTAAACTAAATCATTCACACGTTCAGCAAATGAGTTCCTTGTCTTCGTTAACCCTTCTTTAAACTTCTCTGTAACTGAATCTGTTTGTTTTGAAATTTTTTCTTTTAATTTTTTAAAGAAGCTCATTCTTTTTCCCTCTTTTCTACGGTCACTTAATCCCAACAAGGTCTTTCGAACCCCCTAATCTTACAGATACAAGCTTTGATACTCCAGATTCCTGCATCGTAACACCGTATAATACATCACTTTCTTCCATTGTACCTTTACGGTGAGTGATAACAATGAACTGTGTTTCCTTACTAAATTTCTTTAAGTATAGTCCAAAGCGGTGCACGTTTGCATCATCTAGAGCAGCTTCGACCTCATCTAAAATGCAAAATGGAACAGGGCGTACCTTTAAGATTGAAAATAATAATGCAATAGCTGTGAGTGCCCGTTCTCCGCCCGATAGGAGACTTAAGTTCTGTGATTTTTTTCCGGGTGGTTGCGCAACTATATCTACACCTGTATTGAGAAGATCTTCTGGGTTTGTTAAACGTAAATCAGCTCTTCCTCCACCGAACAATGATTGGAATACTTGTTCAAAATGTGAACGAATGCTTGTGAAGGTTGATTCAAATCGTCTCGTCATTTCTTCGTCCATTTCATCAATCACTCTATAAAGGGTATCTTTTGCTTCCACTAAGTCAGTCTTCTGCTCAAGCAAGAAGTGATGGCGTTCGGATACTCGCTCATACTCCTCGATAGCACCAAGATTCACTGCTCCAAGCTCATCAATAGCCATCTTAATTAGTTTTACCTTTTTTCTAGCTTCCTGATACTCAACAGTAAGAGGGAATTTTTCTTTCGCAGCTTCAAAGGTGAGCGTGTATTCTTCTGAAAGATGATTTAATCGGTTTTCTAATTCTACATCTAACCGATTACACTTGACTTCCTCATCTTTGTTCATTTCTATAAATTGCTTATATTGACGTCTTATTTCCTTCAATTCATGCTCAGTGTCCTCTATCTTAGTTTGAAGCTGGAGGCGTTCTTCACGTCTCTCAGAAATAAGTAAGATCGTGTCGTTTTTATCCTGTAGTTTTTGTTTAGATAGATTCTCTAACTGCTCTTCACCAGACAAACTAGAAGTCATTTCATCTGATAGAAATTGTAAGTCCTCTTTCGTGGTTAGCAGTAACCGATCTGTTTCTGTTAAGTCTTGTTGAAGTCGATTGACTTTTTCTTGTTGATTAGAAAGTGCTTGTCGATTTTCCGCTAGTTCTACGCGAATGTTTGTAATCTCCGTTTGTACTGTTTCTTTAGAGAATTGTTGCTGTGTCTTGAGCTCAGTTAATCGTTTAATTTCTTCATTTAAACGAATGATATTTTTGCCTATGGATATAAGCTGAAATTGAATTGTTTCCTTACGCTTACTCATATCCTGAGTATCAGATGTATTTAGTTCCTTTTCATAGTCATACATGGATAATCGTTCGTTTAAACTCTTTTCCTCTACTTCAATCTCTCGAATACTGGCCTTAATACTTTGTTCACGGTAGCGAAGTTCTTCACCACTTGCTCTAACTTCGTTTAGTAACGTCTCTTCGTCTACAATTGTTTTTTTTGCTTTTTTCACATAATCCTCAAGCTTCGCAGTCTTGTCTTCCATCTCTTTATGCTGGATTGTTAGCAGTTCTAAGTCACTTTGTCTACCTAATATAGAACTAGACTTTTGCTTGATAGCACCACCAGTCATTGCTCCTCCAGGGCTTACAACATCTCCATCTAACGTAACTAAACGATATCGATAATTAATAAGCTTCGCAAGCTCGTTTGCGCCCTTTAAGTCGGTTGTAATGATTACATTTCCCAATAAGCTTCCCACGACATTAGCATATTTTGCATCAAATGTTAATAAGTCAGAGGCTACACCTATAAATGCATCATGTACATGAACTCGTCTGACTACATCTTCGGGTATTTTTTTACTTGTTATAGCAGTTAATGGTAAAAACGTTGCTCTACCGTAATGGTTTTGCTTTAAAAATTGTATAGCCATTCTTGCATTAGATTCTTGATCAACAACGATATGCTGCATCGAGGCACCAAGCGCGATTTCTAACGCTATCTCATACTTTTTCGGGACTTTTATGAGTTCAGCGATAGCCCCATGTATTCCATCAAGTTTATGATCACGTGCTTTTAAGACTTCCTTTACACCTTGAAAAAAGCCTGAGTAGTCTTCTTGCATTTCTTCTAAAGCTTCTTTTCTTGATTTCGTTTGTTGCAATACTTGATAGGCTTGATACAGCATTGTTTCTTTCTTTTGATAATCCTCTTTACTCTTTTCAAGCTTAAGTTGAAGTTTTCTATATTCATCAATCTGTTCATTTACTTGGATTTGCATGCCAATTAATTGCTTTTCTATCTCTGTTTTTTTTTGCTCTAATTCTTTACGCCTACCAACATATTTTTCATTAGAGCTGTAGAGTCTTTCGTTTTTAATCTGCTGTTGCTTAAATTGCTCGTCTATATAAGAAATTTCATTCCTTCTTGCTGCTTGTTCATTTAATTGCTCAATATATTCACTTTTACTATTATCTAATTGTTCCTCAATATTTTCGGAAAAAGCACTGTAAATCTTGTCTTTCATATCAAGTTCAGTCTTTAAAGATTTCACTTTTTCCCTTAGCTCATGTAATCGTATCATCTCTTGTTTAAGGAGCTCTTTATAACTAGCTGATCTCACTTCATTTTCTGCAACTAAACTTTCTAGTTGATGACGATTTTGAGAGGCATTCTTTTTTCTTTCTCTTAGTACTTCTTTTCGCCCTTCAACCTTCTCTAAATCTTCTATTGCCAGCAATAGAACTTCTTGAAGCTGTGAAATGGAAGCGTCTAGATCACGAACATTGTCTCGAAGGTTCTCAATTTGTGCTTCTTCAGTTTGAATGGTAGAACCTAATTGGATCTCCTTGTCTTTATACTCTTCTAGTAACTTTTGAAGAGATTCCCACTTAGTGTGAAGATCTTCAATTTCGAAAACCGTTAGTGCCACTTCGATTTTCTCTAACTCTTCTTTTTTCTCTAGAAATTCCTTGGCAAGTGATGACTGTACTTTTAATGGTTCCACTTGATTCTCTAACTCATGTAAAATATCTTCGATTCGATTTAAATTCTCCTGTGTTTCAGCAAGCTTATATTCAGCTTTCTTTTTACGTGTTTTATATTTTAACACGCCAGCTGCTTCTTCAAAAATCGTTCTTCTTTCTTCGGCTTTGCTACTTAAAATCTCTTCTACTTTACCTTGTGAAATGATAGAAAAAGCCTCGCGTCCTAGTCCCGAATCCATAAATAAATCAACAATATCTTTTAATCTACAAGATTGCTTATTGATATAGAACTCAGAGTCACCCGATCGATAGACTCTTCTAGTTATACTAACCTCGTGATAATCAATTGGAAGAAATTGATCTTCATTATCTAGAGTTAAAGTTACCTCCGCAACATTTAGAGCCTTCCTAGAATCACTTCCTACAAAAATAATATCTTCCATTTTTGCACCTCGAAGAGACTTGGCCGACTGCTCACCAAGTACCCAACGTATCGCATCCGTGATATTACTTTTCCCACTACCATTTGGTCCAACTACAGAAGTCACACCAGGAACGAAATCAATGGAAACACGCTCTGCAAATGATTTAAAACCTACAATATCTAAACGTTTGAGGAACATCTAATTCCCCTCCTAAATAAGCTCTATTTACATTCAATTTTAATAGTAAAAACAAATTCACTTATGCTTGATTTTATCACAAAACGAATAAGGAATCCCTTATTTTCAAGGGATTCCTTTAATTTGCAAAAAATAGATAGTAGAAGTATCCCTATTAGAAATGAGACTAGATATCTAATAGTGTTTGTAGAGCCATTTGAGCTGCTTGCTGCTCTGCCTCTTTTTTTGATTTTCCAATGCCAGTTCCCAGGGTCTCACTGTTTAAGTATACACGGGATTCAAAGACTCTGTTATGTGCAGGACCTTTTTCCTGAAGTACTTTGTATTCGATTACACCACTGCCATCACGCTGAATAAGCTCTTGTAACTGACTTTTATAGTCCATCACATGAGAAAAAGCACCCTTTTGAATTTTCGGGAAAATGACCAGTTCCAAAAACTGCCACACAGTATTGATTCCTTGATCTAAATACAAGGCACCAATGAAGGCCTCAAACACATCGGCGAGAAGTGCTGGACGTGCTCTACCACCTGTGAGTTCTTCTCCTTTTCCAAGTAAAATGAGTTCACCAAAATGAAAATCAATCGCAAATTGGACTAATGAAGGCTCACAAACAATTGATGCTCTTAGTTTTGTTAATTCACCTTCACTCATCATTGGATAGGTCTCAAATAAAAACTTGGAAACAGTCAGCTCTAAAACAGCATCTCCTAAAAATTCAAGCCGTTCATTGTCTTCAAACGGTCTTCTACGATGCTCATTCACATACGATGAATGGGTAAAAGCCTGAAATAATAGCTTTTCATTTTGAAAATTAATGCCTATTTGTTCTTGAAAGGCATGAAAGGCTGTCTTCTGTGCACTAAATGACTTTTTATTTGTAGATTTCATGAAACCTTCCTCCAGGCCTAAAATACATATGCTCTTCACTCACTTTAGTGTCCCTAAAAGCTAGGAAAGTCCCGTATTTATAAGGGACTTTCTTTGTTTAAATGGTAATGTGTCTATTAAAGGGTACCTTGTATGTAAGTAACAGCATCTCCAACTGTTGTAATCTTTTCAGCATCCTCATCAGAGATTTCCATATCAAACTCATCCTCTAGTTCCATAACAAGTTCTACTACATCTAGGGAATCTGCACCTAAATCTTCCTTGAATTTAGATTCAAACTTTACTTCAGTCTCATCTACTCCAAGACGATCAACGATAATTTTTGTTACTCGTTCTAAAACTTCTGCCATTGTCGTTCACCTCCCCTCAAATCATTATAGTTAATTCCAGTAAAAAAAACTAGTTTTATCAGTAACGATATTTCATTACCTTAGTTCCTTTTTTTCTAACCTTTAAACTTACATCACCATTCCACCATCAACATGAAGTGTTTGACCTGTGATGTATTTACTATCCTCTGAAGCAAGGAATGAAACTACCTTTGCAATATCCTGCGGTTCGCCAAACCGTGCTAATGGAATTTGTTTTAGCATTTCAGTTTTTACCTCTTCTGGCAGTTCTTCTGTCATATCTGTCGAAATAAAGCCTGGTGCAACAGCGTTTACATTAATGTTACGAGTTGAAAGTTCTTTTGCTACAGTCTTCGTTAAACCAATGACACCAGCTTTTGCAGCAACGTAATTTGCTTGACCTGGGTTCCCACTAACACCGACAATGGAAGCAATGTTGATGATTTTCCCACTTCTTTGCTTCATCATTTGCCTAGTCACTGCTTTCATACAATGAAACACACCCTTAAGATTCGTGTTAATCACGGCATCCCATTCTTCTTCCTTCATTCTCATCAATAGGTTGTCTCTTGTAATTCCTGCATTATTAACAAGTATATCCAAACGACCGAATGTGTCGATAACAGACTTCACCATTAGTGTGACAGATTCATTATTTGATACATCTGCTTGAAACGCGATTGCTTCTCTACCAAGTGTTTTAATCTCATCAACGACCGCGTTTGCTTTTGCTTCACTTCCAGAGAAGTTAACAACAACTGTTGCACCCTTCTCTGCCAACTCTATTGCTATCGCTCTTCCGATTCCTCTCGATGCACCTGTTACAAGGGCTACTTTTCCAGTCAACATCTACATTTCCCCCTTTACCGCGTCAATCGCTTTTCGTAAAGATTCTTCATCAGAAACAGCATACGTTTTGATCGAGCGGTCCACTTTTTTCACTAGTCCCGATAGTACTTTACCAGGTCCAATTTCAATAAAGGTCCCTACTCCTAGTTCAATCAGTTTTTCAACAGATTGCTGCCATCTTACTGGCGAGTAAAGTTGTTGTATTAGTTTTTCTTTTATCTCATCTGACCCGTTCATTGGCAGAGCCGTAACATTCGCAATGACAGGTACTTTTGCTTCAAGAATTTCTATACCATTTAACACTTCTTTAAGTCTTTCTGCAGCAGGCATCATGAGAGAAGAATGGAATGGACCACTTACTTCAAGAGGTATTACAAGTCTAGCACCATTTTCCTTCGCACGAACCGATGCCATTTCCACCCCTTTTGCAGTGCCGGAAATCACAATCTGCCCTGGACAGTTTAGGTTTGCGAGTTGAACAGAATGACCCTCATTCGTAACTGAAGTAGTCACTTGTTCCAGCATCTCCATTTCCAGTCCTAATACTGCAGCCATTGCTCCAAGCCCAGCTGGAACAGCTTCTTCCATAAACTCACCGCGTTTTCTAACTGCATAAACGGCATCTTCAAAAGAGATACTTCCAGCAGCAACTAGAGCGGTATATTCACCTAAGCTATGTCCCGCAACAAAATCTGGCACAATTCCAGATTGTTTAAACTTCTCATAAATGGCCATACTTGTTGTCAAAAGAGCTGGCTGTGTATTAACAGTTAAGATTAATTTTTCAGTCGGTCCCTCAAAAATAATGGAGGACAAGGAAATCCCCAATTTCTCATCTGCTATAGTAAATATGGTTTGAACCTCAGGGTAAAGGTCAGCTAACTGCTTCCCCATTCCAACACTCTGAGAGCCTTGTCCAGGAAAAATAAACGCAATTTTACTCATATGCTTTTCCCCTCTCTATATCTTCTCTACTCTTTAGCTTTTACAGCTGTTGCAATCGTTTCAGTAACCTGATTTTGAAGCATTTCTCTCGTTTGTCTAATGGCATGGAATATTGCGTTAGCGTTTGAGGATCCATGTGCCTTAATGACAGGTGCTTTAAGACCAAATAAACCCGCTCCACCATACTCGGAATAGTCCATTATTTTTTTTAATCCTACTAATTTAGGCTTTAAAACGGCAGCAGCTAATTTAGTTGAAAGACTACTCGATAAAGCTGTTTTCAACATTGAAAATACAGATAAGGCTGTGCCTTCTATCGTCTTTAGAGTCACATTACCTGTAAAACCGTCTGTTACGACTACATCTGCCACACCATTTAGCAAATCACGAGCTTCTACGTTTCCAACAAAGTGAATATCTGCTTCTGAAAGTAACACATACGCCGCTTTAGTAAGTTCGTTACCTTTTTTTTCTTCTGTTCCAACGTTTAGTAGACCGATTCGAGGCTTTTTTATACCTCTTACTTTTTCTGCATAGATAGAGCCCATGATAGAATATTGAAGTAAATGCTCAGGCTTTGCATCGGCGTTAGCACCTACATCTAAAAACAAAAATCCATCCCCATTTATCGTTGGTAAAGTTGGAGCTAATGCTGGGCGATCGATACCTTCAATTCGTCCAATTATAAATAGACCTGAGGACATTAAAGCTCCCGTGTTTCCTGCAGATATACAGGCATCTGCTCTATTTTCACTTACTTCTTTTGCCATAAGAACCATGGATGCATTCTTTTTTCTTCTAACGGATCGAACAGGATCATCTGTTGCTTCAATAACTTCTTCGGTATGGATTATTTCAATTCTTTCATTTGATGTAAGTAATGGTTGTATGAGCTTTTCATTACCAATTAGTAGTACCGAAATATCTGTATATGTATGGACTGCTTGTAAAACACCCTTAACAATCTCATTAGGAGCATGATCTCCACCCATTGCATCAATTGCTATTCTCACTCTTTTACCTTCCTTTATAAGCAGGTTCTACTTGTTATTCGTTATAATGCTCAGTACGGCTTGATCTAAACATATGAAACTCCCCTGAAAAAACTAATTCATTTCCTACAAAACTATTTACCTCAACGATCGTTCGTTCCTTCACTTTTTCAACAGAAGTTACTTTTGCTTTTGCAATTAGACGCTCTCCCACTTTTACCTGGCGCGTAAAATGAATATTTGCCTTGGCTGTTAGGGCTAGTTCGTCATTAATCACTGCAACAGCTAAAGAGTTGGCTTGTGCAAACAAATGGTGACCACGAGCAATCTGATTTCTCTTAAAGACATGTTCTTCCTTAACATCAAAAATTGAAATTGCCGATTCATCTAAAACAAGGTCTACAATTTCACCGATAATTTCATCAATGGGCAAAGAACGAACTTCTTTATCGAGTTGCTTTTCTGCAACATGTTTAATTCTCTCACGTAGCTCAGGTATAGAAAGCTCGAGTCGGTCTAATCGAATAGTCTGAATACTAACTGTAAATCTATCAGCTAACTCCTCATCAGTTATAAACGGATTCTCTAAGATTGTTTCTTGAAGTAGGAGCTGCCTCTCTTTTTTATTTCTCTTCATAATGACACCCTTCGCGCTATTAAGACTAGGTACTAAAAGAAGTATATAATTTAAAGAAGCAGAATGCAACCATTTCTGCTTCCTTGAGCTATGCTATCCTAATAAAAACCAATTCTATTTAAATGGTTTTCAGGTGAATCATGTTAAAAATGAATACTCAATCCTATCGAAAAAAATGTCTAACGCACTTAGTCTAGTTTTTCTCCAGATAGTGCGCCTGAGACTTCGACCATTTCCCGAAGTATTTTGTATTCTTCACTTTCCCAAAACACTTTTGAATTAATTAGCTTCACTGCATCCTGCCTCGCAATTTCTAAGGCCCTGTAATCATGGATCATATCAGCTATTTTAAATTCTGGAAGTCCACTTTGTTTACGACCAAAGAAATCTCCTGGTCCTCTAAGTTCTAAGTCTTTCTCAGATAAAACAAATCCATCATTTGTTTCAGTCATGATTCGCATGCGTTCTTTTCCAGTTTCTGACTTAGGATCTGCAAGAAGAATGCAGTAAGATTGATCTGCTCCACGCCCTACTCGCCCTCTTAGCTGATGTAGCTGTGACAAACCAAAACGTTCCGCATCGTAAATAATCATGATTGTTGCATTTGGGACGTTGACTCCGACCTCTACAACTGTTGTAGAAACCAGTACGTTGACTTCATTTAGACTGAAGGACTTCATTACATTTTCTTTTTCCTCAGAAGAGAGTCTTCCATGCATAAGTCCAACTTTATAGGTAGAAGCAAATGTATGTGTGAGCATACTGTGGACATCAATGGCATTTTGTACATCGATTTTTTCAGACTCTTCAATCAATGGACAAATCACATAGGCTTGTCTACCCATTTTAAGCTCGCGATCAATAAAGCCAATGATTCGATCTAGCATATCATGCTTTACCCAGTAAGTTTCAATTAGCTTTCTTCCTGCAGGAAGCTCATCAATCACTGAAACATCCATTTCACCGAAGGCCGTTATGGCCAGTGTACGAGGAATCGGGGTTGCTGTCATGAAGAGGACATCTGGTGATACACCCTTTTCACGAAGTACCCTTCTTTGTTCCACTCCAAAGCGATGTTGTTCGTCTGTTATAACGAGACCAAGACGATAAAAATTCACTTCTTCTTGAATCAGTGCATGAGTTCCGATTAATAAGTGAATTTCACCTTCGACAAGCTCGCCTAATAATTGCTTTCTTCGTTTTCCCTTAACAGAGGATGTTAAAAGCTCAACCTTTAAACCATAAGGTTCAAGAAGCTGTTTTAATCCTTCCGCATGTTGCTCAGCCAAGATTTCTGTTGGCACCATTAATGCTCCTTGATATCCTGACAAAAAGCATGCATATAGGGCAACAGCTGCCACTACTGTTTTACCAGAACCAACATCTCCTTGTAAAAGCCGATTCATACGATAGGGTGATTTCAAGTCAAGCGAGAGTTCATCGACAACTCGCTTTTGAGCAGAGGTTAACGAAAAAGGTAGTATATCGATAAAAGACTGAAGTTTTTCTTCTGAGAAGTGATGGGCTATTCCATTAGAATTTTCCCGTTCATATTTACGAAGTGCTTGCATTTTTAATTGAAATAATAGGAACTCTTCGTACACAATTCTTCTTCTCGCAAGCTTCACACTATGAAAGTTCAAAGGGAAATGTAGCAATCTAAGAGTTTCTCTCTTTGATAATAGTTTATAACGTTCTCTTAACGTATTTGGTAGATTTTCAAAAATATGGACCTCATATTGCGTAAAGGCATTTTCAATATACCGTCGAAGAGTTTTTGTGGTTACATCACCTTTTGTATGATAAATGGGTTTTAATTCTATATCCCTATTAACCTCTCCAGCTTGCATCTCACTTACAGTAACCGTTTGTCTATGAGAATCCCACTTTCCTGTAATCGTGACAGTTGACCCTAACGTTAATTTACTTTTTACATAAGTTTGATTAAAAAACACGGCCGAAATCAAATAACGATCTACAAGTATCCTCACCATTATTTTTGAACGCTTCTTTCCAAAAAAAGTTAGAGAAGGCTCGCTATGAACCTTCCCTTCTAAGGTAACACGTTCTTCATGCTTTACTTCTGATAAATCCTTTAGCCTATAATCCTCATAACGAAATGGTATATGTTCAAACAGGTCTTGGATTGTATACAAGCCCATCTCGGCTAATGCCCCAGCTGACCCCTCACCAATTCCTTTAACATTTGTTACAGATCGAGAAAGTATGTTACTCACCTTTGTTAAGCGGTAAACCAAAGATCCTCGCTTCAAGCTCTCGACCTGTTGGTGTAGCCGCTAAACCTCCCTCAGCGGTTTCTTTTAGTGATGAAGGCATGGCTAAACCGATTTTATACATGGCATCAATTACTTCGTCGCACGGGATTCTACTTGTAATACCAGCTAAAGCCATGTCTGCAGCTACCATTGCATTGGCAGCACCCATAGCATTTCGTTTCACACAGGGTACCTCTACTAAACCGGCTACAGGATCACAGACAAGTCCAAGCATATTTTTCAGTGTGATCGCCATTGCTTCTGCAGATTGGCTAGGTGTTCCACCTGCTAGTTCCACAATAGCAGCAGCTGCCATACCCGCCGCAGATCCAACCTCTGCTTGGCACCCACCAGTTGCACCCGAAATCGAGGCGTTATTTGCAACGACAAAACCAAATGCACCAGCCGTAAATAAGAACTGAACCATTTGCTCTCGAGTCGGATGCAATATATCACGGACAGCAAATAAAGTACCAGGTACAACTCCTGCAGATCCAGCAGTTGGAGTCGCACAAATGGTGCCCATTGCAGCATTCACTTCATTTGTAGCAACAGCTTTACTCACAGCATCCAATATGGGTCTACCTGATAAAAAGTTACCTTTTTCAATATATTTTTGCATGAGTACAGCGTCCCCACCTGTTAATCCTGAGTGTGACTTGACACCAGCAATACCCTTTTCAACCGCCTGCTCCATCACCGTAAGATTGGCTTCCATTAATCCAATTAACGTCTCTCTAGACTTGTTTGAAACAGTCATTTCTTGTTGAATCATAATCTCAGAGATTTTCATCTTCTTCGATTCCGCTAGCTCTACTAGTTCAGCTACATTTCGAAACATTGATATCCCTCCCTTTGTTTTTTCATCACCTTGCTTGGCATCTATTGAAAGCGTTCACAATTTTCTATTTACTCAACAATTTTTGTTACTTGAATAATATTAGGTAATTTCAAAAGTTCCTGTATCACATTATCTTCGATTCGTTGATCAACTTCGATTGTCATTAGAGCAAGCTGACCTTTTTCTTTCCTTGAAACCTCCATATGACCAATATTAATTTCATATTTTGCTAGTACGTTAGATACAGATGCAATGGCACCATATCGGTCATTATGAACTACTACTATAGCAGGATTTGCACCAGACAACTTAAGAAAAAAACCGTTTAATTCAGTAATTTCAATCGTCCCACCACCAATTGAAATACCGACAATTTCTAACTCTCCTGAGCTATCACCAATTCGAACTCTTGCCGTATTCGGGTGGTCTGTAATGGCTTCTTCTTCTCTAAATGTAATAGCAATGCCTGCCTTTTTTGCAATTTCCATGGACGTAATGATTCGTTCATCAAACGTGTCGAAATCAAGGATGCCTCCGATGATGGCAACATCTGTACCATGACCTTTATACGTTTTAGCAAAAGAACCATAAAAAGAAACGTCAATCCATTTAGGCTCTCTACCAAATAAACTTCTCGCTACTCTCCCAATTCTAGCAGCTCCAGCTGTATGTGAACTAGAAGGACCAATCATAATTGGACCAATTATATCGAATACACTTCTGTATTTCATTAGTGCTCCCCTCCCCAAATACATTGAGATAGAAGGGAAATCCCCTTCTATTTCATGAAATTTATTCGATTGAGAATATATAAGAATATAAAGGTTGGTTCCCTTTATGGACTTCTACTTCTATATCTTCGTAGTTATTTTTAATAAAAGCAGTTAATTCTTCTACTTCAGCATCTGTTGCATCTTCACCTTGAAGAATAGTGATGATTTCATCATCTTCGCTTATCATAAAAGTTAATAATTGCTGTGCTACATCAACTTGCTCTTTTGAAGTTACGACTATTTTACTATTTGAGATTCCCATGAAGTCATCTTTTTCAATAGTTAAACCGTCAATAGTTGTATCACGAACGGCATAGGTTACTTGTCCTGTTTTTACTTTTGAAAGAGCTTCTTTCATTAAATCTGTATTTTCATTCATTGAAATGGAAGGGTTAAATGCTAGTAAGGCTGCCATTCCTTGGGGTACAGTTTTAGAAGGAATAACGGCCACGTGGTCACCCATAACAGAAGATGCCTGCTGTGCTGCCATCACAATATTACTATTGTTTGGTAGAATATAAACATGCTTTGCATTAACTTCCTCTATTGCTTTGACGATATCCTCTGTGCTGGGATTCATTGTTTGTCCGCCTTCTATGACGGCACCCGCACCTAAACTTTTGAATAGGTCAGCAATCCCTGAACCCATCGCGACGGCTACAACTCCATACTCGGACTTTTTTTTCTTTTTTGGAGTCGGGGTCGGTCGTTCATGGCGTTCATCTTCAAACAAGATATTACTGTGCTGTTGTCTCATATTATCTATTTTAAGGTTAATTAAGCTTCCGTACTTTTGTCCATATGTCAGAACTTCTCCAGGATACTCGGCATGAATATGTACTTTAACAAGTTCTTCATCGGCTACTACTAACAAGGAGTCACCATGGTTACTCAGATCCAATCTAAACACTTCTTCAGAAAATGGATTGTCCTTTAATTTATCTTCTTCAAATCGGACCATAAATTCCGTACAATATCCAAACTCAATATCTAGAGTACTCATATGACTTTGAACGCTTTTATGGTGTTCTGCATTTACTAACTCAGACATAGAAGGACCCGTAGCAGAAGCTGTTGGCAATTCTTCACCCTTTAATTCTGCAAGAAAACCTTCGTACACAATAACTAGTCCTTGTCCACCACTATCTACTACTCCCACTTCTTTTAGAATAGGTAATAGATCAGGAGTCCGCTCAAGTGACGCCCTAGCTTCCTTTAGAACTTCTTCCATTAGGACAATGATATCTTTTTCTTTCTTTGCAACGATTACGGCTTTTTTAGCAGCATCCTTTGCAACTGTTAATATGGTTCCTTCTACTGGTTTCATTACTGCTTTATAAGCTGTTTCTACTCCTGCTTCTAATGCAGCTGCAAACTCCATGCTATTAATGGTTTCCTTATGTTCGATTGATTTTGCAAAGCCTCTAAATAGTTGCGAAAGAATAACACCTGAGTTTCCTCTTGCGCCCATTAAAAGACCTTTAGCTAAACTTGCCCCAGCTTTACCAATATGAGAGTTGACATTATTTCTTACTTCTTTTGCACCAGAACTAATAGATAAGTTCATATTAGTACCAGTATCACCATCAGGAACTGGAAAAACGTTTAAGGCATCAACCATAATCACGTTGTTTGATAAGTTTTCCGCACCCTGAATAACCATTTGCGCAAAACGTTTCCCATCCAATTTTGTAATTGTCACTACGACTTCCTCCTCATTATACGTTCGTTACACGAACTCCTTGCACATAAATATTCACTGTCTCAACAGCAAGTCCCAAAGTTTGGTCCAACGTATACTTTACCTTTGTTTGAACATTATGTGCAATTTCAGAGATTTTCGTACCGTAACTGACAATAATGTACATATCAATGTGAATCTCGTCACTAACTTGGCGAACGAGCACACCTTTGGTAAAGTTTTCCTTTTTCAATATTTCTGTAATCCCATCTTTCAGTTGCTTCTTTGATGCCATTCCTACAATTCCATAGCATTCAATGGCAGCCCCTCCTGCAATGGTAGCAATTACATCGTTGGAAATATCAATATTTCCATATTGTGTTTTCATTTCAATGGACATTTATTCTTCCCCCTTTGAAAAATCGAACTTGCTTTATTTAAGTTCCAGACATAGGAGACCATTATATGTTTGGGTTTTTTAACACAGCTATCGTCATTTTACTATACAATAATGCAATTTAAAAGCATAACCTAAGTGTTCAAGTAATCCCATCATCATTTATTATACGGCAAATGAAAAAATACTATGTCAAGGTTTTTTTCTTGATAAGATTATTGCATTCTATTAATCGATATGATAAAGTTAAAAAGTGTTTTTATCTCATATGTAGTAGTAGAGTGCTTATCAAAAAATATAATAAGTACTTGATGTAGATTGTTGCAAGGAGGGAAATTAAAATGGCTCGTAAATGTGTAATAACTGGTAAAAAAACTTCTTTCGGAAATGCTCGTTCACATGCGATGAACTCAACTAAGCGTTCTTGGGGAGCAAACCTACAAAAGGTTCGCATTCTTATAAACGGTAAACCAAAGCGTGTATATGTATCTGCTAGAGCACTTAAGTCTGGTAAAGTAGAACGCGTATAATAAAATGATAGCACGATAAAAAGACGGTGGATCCCCACCGTCTTTTTCATTTGTCTTGGGTTTTTCTTTTTTCTTTTTTCTTTTAGGTTTTGGTTTTGGTTTTGGTTTTGGTTTTGGTTTTGGTTTTGGTTTTGGTTTTGGTTTTGGTTTTGGTTTTGGTTTTGGTTTTGGTTTTGGTTTTGGTTTTGGTTTTGGTTTTGGAGCCGAGGCCGCCCTTCCCCGAATATGCCTCTCCACTCCCCACCTGAATGAAATTCAGGTGGGGAGTGGAAATATCTAGCCTAATACCACAAAAAAAGCACATTTAACCCAAAGGTGCTTCTAACTAATTTTTTTTGAACGATCCAAGTACAGCTCTCACTATACCACCCAGGAATTTCGGAAGCTTAATTGTATAAAATCTCATATTGTCCCTCCTATTATAGACATGCTACTTTTAAAATAAAATTCATAGACGATTTCATTATAAGTATATTCGTAAAGCCTAAAATAGTACCTAATTGAATAAATCTTTATCCTGCACCTAAATCTTTACTCTTTACCATTATGACTATGCCCTCACTAAATGAAAAAGTACCCATTTGTTCAATTATTTCATTACTTACACATAAGGTTGTACCCCATTCAATGCTTCGGTTTGTTAAAGGATATTTAAACCCATTGAGTGTAATTCCATGAACCTCTCTAGAAAAGGGTAGAAAGGAAACATAAGGATACTCCTCATGTTGTTCAAAGTTATATGTATTTGGAGACAAAAGAGTAAGAATATTTTGCCTATCAATAATCTCAATAACTATCTCTTGTGATACCCCTTTCATCAAGAGTTGCATATTAGCTAAAGCATGGTCGAGTCTACCTCCCGTAGCTCCAAAGATCCTAATTTTATTAGGTTTTTGAGCTAAACACCAATTAACGGCAAGCTCAGTATCTGTTTGATCTTTTTCAGCAGGAGATATGTCTAAATGGGCGTAATTTCTTTTTACCCACTTTAGCTCAGCTTCTGTTACCGAATCAAAATCACCTATTCCTTTTACCGGAGTGATTCCAAGATTTAATAAAGTTAACAGTCCTCGATCTACACCAATCCAAGAAACTGGATCAGACTTATAATGGGCAATTTCAGGTAGCATCTCGATTGGGCCACCTGCCATGATATGAAAAATCATCTTATACCACCTTTATTAGATATTCTTCCTTTGCTAAAAAAGTAGACTGCATAAGGAAACAGTCTACTTTCATTGATAACCTATATTCTACTATCCTTTAAGTGATTGGATTGCTTTAAATCTGTCAATTTCATTGAAAATTGCAGATCCTGCAACAAGAACATTCGCGCCAGCTTCCACACATAACGAAGCTGTTTTAGGATTTATTCCTCCATCAACTTCTAGCTCAGTTGACAGGTTCCTATCCTTGATCCATTGCGAAATTTTCCGTATTTTTGGAAGAGTTGTTGAGATAAACTGCTGCCCTCCAAAACCAGGGTTTACAGTCATGATAAGGATTAAATCCAAATCATCGAGTATCGGTTCAATCATTTCTGCAGGTGTCGCGGGATTCAAAACTACACCGGCTTTTATTCCATAGTCTTTTATCAGCTGAATGGTTCGATGTAAGTGATTACAAGCTTCTACATGGACAGAAATGATATCTGCACCAGCTTTTACAAAGCGATCTATGAACAAGTCTGGGTTCTGAATCATTAAATGAACATCAAGCGGCAATTTGGTTACAGGCCGTATTGCTTCTACAATTAACGGTCCAATTGTAATATTGGGCACAAAGTGCCCGTCCATCACATCAACATGAATATAATCTGCCCCTGCTTTTTGAACATCAATAATTTCTTCACCAAGCTTGGCAAAATCAGCTGATAATATGGAGGGAGCGATTTTAAGCATCCTTAATACCTCGGCTTTCGATCTTTTATTTCTTGAAGAAATTCTAAATAGTTCTCATATCGATACTCCATAATACTTCCTTCATCTAAAGCTTTTTTTACAGCACATTTGGGCTCAGAAAGATGAGTACAACCTCTAAATTTACATTCTTCATGTATTCTTCTCATCTCTGGAAAACAGTTCGAGAGGTCAGTAACCTCAAGTTCCGAAAACTCCAATGAACTAAATCCAGGTGTATCAGCAACAAGACCATTGCCAATCTCTATCAGCTCTACGTGACGCGTTGTATGTTTCCCTCGACCTAGATGAGTAGATATTTCATCGGTTTTTATGACCAAATCTGGACGTAATGTCTGTAAAATGGACGACTTACCAACACCTGATTGGCCCGCAAAAACAGTTAATTTATTTTCAAAATAGGGTAGTAAAAGGTCGATCGTTTGTTGGTCATCTGTTGAAGTAAGCAACACGTCATATCCTACATCTCGATACTGGGATGCAAATTGTTCAATGCTTGCCCGTTCCTCAACTGTAATAATATCTATTTTACTGATACAGATTATAGGTAAAATACGTTTAGACTCAATTAAAACGAGAAAGCGGTCTAGTAATAACGGGTTAAAATTAGGCTGAATAGCTGAAAACACTAATATGGCTTGATCGACATTCGCAATTGGTGGACGGATTAAGTCGTTTTTTCGTCCTGCAACTTCCATTAAATAGCCTTCACGCTTATTTTCAGCTTGGAAGACAACTTGGTCACCAACAAGTGGAGTGACTTTATTTAGTCGAAATATCCCTCTACCACGGCATTGGGTGATACCCTCTTCGTTCTTAACATAGTAAAAACCGCTTAAAGCTTTAATAATTTTGCCTTCTGGCATACCCTCACTCCTTGTTTACTCTTCTTCATAAGTAACGGTGGTTTCTTCTGTAACTGTTCCATCTCTTTCAATTCTATACGTTGCGCTATTAGCATAAGGAATTTGTAAGTCGATTTTAAACTTTTTGTCTTTTGTTATTTTTTCAGAAATAACTAGTGCATTGCTTTCATTATGATCTAAATCAAACACATAGATTTGGACCTCTTGTGGCTTACCTTCTTCGATAGGTTCATAGAGAACAGTAACTTCTCTTGAAACAGATTTCGGTGGCTTTTCTTCAGGTCCTAAAGAAACCGTGACAGTTATACTATCACCCGCTTTTAGTTGAGTACCAGGTGCGGGATTCTGTGTGATAACTAACCCTTCTTCAAACTCCTCGGAATGTACTTTTGTAATTTTCTCAAGGATAAGAATCTTGTCAGATACATAATTCTCTACTTGAATCAATGTTAATCTCTCTAAGTTATTTAAATTAAACGGCGCAGGTCCTTCGCTTATGAAAAAAATGACCTCCGTTTCTTCTAATAAAAATTCTCCTGGTTTAGGGTATTGATCATAAATCTCACCAGCAGGTATATCCTGAGAATATTGTAGTCTTTCCTCAATATTTTTCACCTTTGATTGGAGCTGTTTCTTTACTTCATCTATGTTTTGCCCAATAAAGTTAACTAATTCTTCTTTTTCTTTCCCTTTGCTTGTATATATGATGATTTCAGAGCCTTCCTTGGCAACCTCTCCAGCTTTAGGGATTGTTTTTACTACTTTCCCTTCTTCTATTTCATCATCGAAAACTTCTACTACTGGTTCACCGATAATAAGACCAAGTGTATCTAGTTCATTGTATGCAGTTCTATAGTCTTCATTAGTTACATCTGGAACTGTTACATCCCCTGGCATAAACAATGATGGAATAATGGTAATAGAAGCCACACCAGCAGCTGCTAATAAGAAGAAAATAGTGATTACCCAAATGGCTATTTTCTTTCCTCTATTTTTCTTCTTCGGCTCTTCTTTTTTCTTATCACTATGAACAATCGTTTCATCAGAATTATTATTTTCAAACATTTTTTCGTTTGTAATGATAGGTATTGCTTTTGTAACATCCCCCTCAAGCTGTGGAACCTTGAAAGGAGCCTCATGTAAACGACGCGGCTCTAAAGATGTTCTTAAGTCCACTTCCATAGCTTCAATTGAGTCATATCGATGAAAGGTATCCTTGGCTGTGGATTTTAAAATAATATTTTCTAAGCTTTGTGGAAGGGACGGGTTCCATCGTTTCGGTGATGGAGTTTCATTTTGTAAGTGCTTTAAAGCGATTGAAACAGCAGATTCTCCAAAAAACGGAAGTCTTCCTGTAATCAGCTCAAACATAACAATACCTAAAGAATAAATGTCAGATTTCTTTGTTGCCATTCCACCACGTGCTTGTTCAGGGGATAGATAGTGTACAGACCCAAGAAATGAATTCGTCTGAGTAATCGTGGTCGAACTTAAAGCTACAGCAATGCCAAAATCTGTTACTTTAACTACACCGTTTTCATCTATTAATATATTTTGTGGTTTTATATCTCGGTGGACAATTTGATTTTCATGAGCATTTGCAATAGCAGATGTTAACTGAAGCATAATATTTACACTCTCTTCATTTGAGAGTGGTCCATATTTTTGAATATATTGTTTTAATGTTGTTCCTTCAATAAGTTCCATAACGATGTAGAAGATTCTGTCCTCTTCACCTACATCATAAATGCTAACAATGTTTGGGTGATTCAGACTCGTGGCAGATTGCGCTTCTCTATGAAAACGACGAATAAATTCTTGATCATCAGAAAAGTCCGGTCGTAATACTTTTACAGCGACATCTCGATCTAGAATCATGTCTCTAGCTAAATAGACATTGGCCATCCCACCGCCACCGATCGCATCAATGACCTTATATCGCCCACTTAGTCTTCTTCCAATCATTAACGTTCACCGCTTTCAGGTTGAACATTTGAAAAATCTATAAGCACAAGAGTAATATTATCCTCGCCACCATTTTCATTTGCACGAGCAACAAGTGCTTTACCTTTCTCTTCTAATGAAACGTTTTCTTGAAGTGCATTTACTATTTCTTCACTTGAAATCTTATTTGAAAGGCCATCAGAGCAAAGCAATATGTAGTCAAAGTCATCGTTGGTTAACGTTTTAATGTCTACTTGAACAGATAGATCCGTTCCTAATGCACGCAATAAGACATTTTTTCTTGGATGATACTCAGCATCCTCTTTTGAAATTTGCCCAGAACGAACAAGTTCATTAACCAGTGAGTGATCTTCAGTTGCTATTAGAATCTCACCTTTTTCAATTATGTAGCAGCGGCTATCACCAATATGTGCCAAAGTTATAAAACCCTGTATACATACTGAAAGAACGAGTGTTGTTCCCATCCCGTCACATTCCGTATTTACCTTTGCATGCTTAAATACCTGCTCATTAACAAGTTTAACGTGCTTTTCTAACCACTTTTCTGCTTCATCAGAGGTACGTAGAGTTTCAGTTTTAGACCAATATTCTTCAAAAGCTCCTATTGCCATCGAACTCGCCACATCTCCTGCACGATGACCTCCCATACCGTCTGCTACAATCGCTAACAATTGGTTTCCTTTATTGTAATAAGTACCGCCATTGTCCTCGTTATGCTGTCTAACTCTTCCTCTATCTGTCAGAAAAAACGTTCCCACCATTTTAACTAGTCTCCTCTTTTCGCTCCTTTGCTCGGAGTTGCCCGCAAGCAGCGTCTATATCATGGCCATGCTCTCTTCGAATCGTTACATTAATGCCATGTTTTTTTAGTGTCCGTTCAAATTCAAAAATTTGTTCCTTTGGTGTTCGAACATAATCTCGTTCCGGGACGTAATTTACTGGAATTAAATTTACGTGGCATTTAATGCCCTTAATTAATTTTGCAAGGTCTTCCGCGTGTGTAACCGAATCATTTTCGCCACCGAATAAACCATATTCAAAGCTTACACGTCTACCTGACTTATCAACATAGTAACGAATTGCCTTCATGAGATCATCTAACTTATAAGCTTTGTTTATTGGCATTAGCTTACTGCGAAGTTCGTTGTTTGGTGCATGTAAAGATAGGGCAAAATTAATTTGTAATAACTCATCTGCAAATGCGTAGATTTTAGGTATGATTCCACTCGTCGAAACCGTAATATGGCGGGCGCCAATATTTAAACCTTTATCATGATTAATGATGTTTAAAAACGATAACATGGCATCATAGTTATCAAAAGGTTCTCCTATTCCCATTATTACGACATGACTAACACGTTCTCCTCCTTCGTCCAACTCTTTTTGTACACTTACAACCTGTCCAACGATTTCTCCGGCTTCAAGATTTCGTTTTAATCCACCTAATGTAGAAGCACAAAACGTACATCCTATGCGACATCCTACTTGCGTGGTCACACAAACTGAATTTCCATACTCATGTCTCATTAGCACGGTTTCAATTGAATAGCCATCATGCAGTTCAAATAAAAACTTGATGGTGCCATCCTTTGATTCTTGTTTAATAATTGTTTTCATTTCGGATAAGGAGAAAGCTTGGTCTAGCTTATCTTGAACCGCTTTTGAGATGTTTGACATCGATCTAAATGAAGTGACACGCTTCGTATAGAGCCATTCAAAGACCTGTGTGCTTCTGAATTTAGGTTCACCATTTTCAATTAACCATTGCTCTAATTCTTCTATCCTTAGGGAATAGATTGATGGTTTCACGACTTTTTCTAGTTGACTATTCTTTGTTGATAAAACATTTTCCACTATTACACCCGCTTTCGTAAACATGCAATGAAAAATCCATCCGTTCCAAAATGGTGAGGAAGAATTTGGATTTGTCCATCTTTATATATAGCATTTCCTCTTATTTTGTTTGGTAATCGTTCGATAAGCTCTCGATCTCTCTCAAAGCTTGGGTGACTCTCTAAAAATCTTTCTACAACTTCATCATTCTCTTCTTTATCCATTGTACAGGTACTGTACACGAGGGTTCCACCTTTTTTCAATAACGGTACAACACTTTCTAATATGGTAGATTGAATGGAAGCTAAGGCTTTAATATCTTTTTCGTTCTTTTGATATTTAAGATCCGGCTTCCTTCTTATCACACCTAAACCTGAGCAAGGAGCATCAACTAAAATTCGATCAAACGTCTCTTTCTTAAAGTGGTCAAGTAATTTACGGCTATCCATTACCAAAGTTTCTACGTTGGAAAGGTTAAGCCTTGCAACTTGTTCGTTGATCAACTTAACTTTATGCTCATGTAAATCAACCGCGACAACCTTACCTGTATTCTGTAAAAGCTCCGCAATATGCGTTGTTTTTCCACCAGGAGCTGCACAGCTATCTAAAATGACTTCATTCTCTTTAATGCCCAGTGCTCTCGTTACAAGCATAGAGCTTTCGTCTTGAATGGTTAAAAAGCCTTCTTGATAGGCAGTTGTATGAATAAAATTCCCCTTATCGATTGTCACAGAATCTACTGAAAGTTCGCCTCTTTGAGCAATAATATCTTCGTCTGCTAGCTTCTTCAGAACTTCATCCACAGAATGAATAGAACGGTTAACACGTGCAGAGGATATTGGATGCTGAAGGGTAGCCTCACATAATTGTCTAGTTTCCTCTAAACCATACTGACCTACCCAGCGTTTAACAAGCCATAAAGGAAAGCTCGTTTCAATTGATAGTTGTTCCATATCATCCTTACAATCTATTGGACGAATACCGGCTCTTTGAACAGACCTTAAAACTCCGTTTACCATGGAGGCAATGCCCTTATGGCCTCTTTTTTTCGCCACTTCAACCGCTTCAAAAATAGCTGCTCGGTCAGGTACTCTAGTTAAGTAATGCATTTGATACAGTGTCATTCTTAATAGTATTACGACCCAGTCTTCAATCTTGCCTGGGTTTTTAAGATAGGGGCTTAAGTAATAATCTAACGTAAGCTTTCGTTGTATCGTTCCATATACAATTTCCGTTAATAACCCAACATCAATTGAAGAAACTTGATGATGTTTTATTGCAGAATTTAATAGAAGATTACTGTAAGCTTGATTTTTTTCTATTTGCAAAAGAATGTCTAATGTGACTTCGCGAACATTCCTAGTTTTCGTTGTTGTTGTTGTTTTCATCATTATCTCCTAACAAGGTTCCTACTTGAAGTGCAGATCCTGCCCCACGTAAAAATTGGCTTCCACTCATTCGAGTTTTCCCAGAGGGCTGAAGGTCCGTTACTTTAATTGCGATTTTGTCCCCAGTCGATACGACAAATCCATCTTGGTCTAACCGAATGACCTGACCTGGCTGAGCATCCGCGTCAACGTTCACCTTTTCCCCCCACCATATCTTGAGCACAACTCCATGAAGAGAAGTATAGGCAACAGGCCAAGGGTGTAATCCACGAATGTGATTATAAATAACTTCACCGCTTTTGGACCAATTAATTCGTTCTTGTTCCCTTTTTATATTATAGGCAAAGGTCGCTTCAGATCCATTCTGCTTGATCGGTTTTAGTTTTCCATTTAAAAGAGAAGGAATTGTATGAGAGAGAAGATTAGAGCCTGCAATGCTTAATTTGTCGTGCATTGTACCAACATGATCATTCTCTAAAATAGGAACTTCCACTTGGGTTAAAATGTCACCTGCATCTAGCTTTTCAACCATATACATAATCGTTACACCTGTTTTCGATTTTCCTTGAAGAATGGAATAATGAATGGGTGCTCCACCTCTAAGTTCTGGTAAAAGTGAAGCATGAACATTGATACATCCAAGCTTTGGTGCTTCTAGCAAAGCTTTTGGTAGTATTTGTCCAAATGCAGCCGTTATGATTAAATCTGCTCCCCATTCAATCACTTTTACATAAGCCTCAACTACTCGTATTTTCTCTGGCTGAAACACAGGAATACCGTGCTTTAATGCTTCTACTTTTACTGGCGGAGGAGTTAATTCTCTTTTTCTTCCCTTTGGACGATCTGGTTGAGTAACGACTCCAATCACATTGTAGCCGTCCTTTATGATTCTTTGTAAAACCGGGACAGAAAAATCAGGTGTCCCCATAAACACTATATTTATCATTCCTCTACCTCCTAGGTCAACTACTCGTTATATAGTGTTACTGCTTTTGAAGGGAATAAAATGCCGTTTAAATGATCGATTTCATGAAGTATTACACGAGCAAAATACTCCTCTGCTTCTAGAACAAAAAATCTACCTAATTTATCTTGAGCACGAACCTTAACATAATATGGCCTCTCCACTTCACCAAATAATCCTGGAAAACTAAGACAACCCTCAAGTCCTAGTTGACTTCCGGATTTATCAAGGATGACCGGATTTATCAAATGGATGATTTCTTCATCCTCATTTTCTACGATAGCAATTTGTTTCAGTAGCCCTATTTGTGGAGCTGCTAACCCAACTCCATCTGCAGCGGTCATCGCTTTATGCATGCTGTTTAATAATCTCCGAAGCTCTATATTAAAAACCTTCACTTGTTCACAGTGTTGTTGTAAAAGCTCATTCGGGTAGGTCAAAATCGTTATTTTACTCATCTATATTCCTCTTTTACATCATCATATACGGGTTCATATCAATCGAAATTTGGAGATCTTGTTGCATCTCTTTTTGGTAATGATCAATTAACCCTTTTAGCAATTGCTTTAGCTTCGGTTCATCTTTGTATTTTATCATGCATTGATAGCGATATCTATTTTTGATTCGAGGTATTGGAGAAGAAACCGGTCCAAGAACAACAGATTGACTAGAAAGATTTGTACGTAAATAGGTTGTAATTCTCTCTGTAACAGATACCACTTTTGTTATCTCGGGATGACTTATCGTAAGTAAGGAGATATAAAAAAATGGAGGGTATTGAAGAATCTTTCTTAGACCCATTTCTTTTTGATAAAACTCATTAAAATTGTGATGGCTGGCTAACTGAATACTATAATGCTCTGGTGTATAGGTTTGAATGACCACTTCTCCTGGCAACTCATGTCTTCCTGCTCTTCCACTCACCTGAGTCAATAGCTGAAATGTCTTTTCACTTGATCTAAAATCAGGCAAATTTAAAATTGTATCCGCTGTTAAGACACCAACTAGTGTAACTCTAGGAAAGTCTAATCCTTTTGCAATCATTTGGGTGCCAAGAAGGATATCTGCCTTTCCTTCACCAAATGCAGTTAATAGCTTTTCGTGAGATCCTTTTCGGCTTGTTGTGTCTACATCCATCCGAATGATGCGAGCCTCAGGTAGAAGTTTACCAATTTCTTCTTCAACCTTTTGCGTACCTGTTCCAAAAAAACGGATGTGATCACTCTGACACGATGGACATTCTTTTACTACTGGTTCCTCATAGCCACAATAATGGCATTTCATCACGTTTTGGGATCGATGATACGTCAAAGATATATCACAATCAGGGCAATTGACAACATATCCACAATCCCTGCACATAACAAATGTCGAAAATCCACGACGATTTAAAAATAAAACAATTTGCTCTCCTTTTTGAAGCCGGTCTTGTAGCTTTTCAAAAAGAAGGGTTGAGAACATGGATCGATTACCATCTCTTAACTCTTCTCTCATGTCAATAATTTCGACACTTGGCATCTCTCTATCATTCATTCTTTTAGATAAAGTTAAAAGTTGATAAACACCCTTTTTAGCCCTTGCAAAAGATTCTAGCGTTGGTGTTGCACTCCCTAACACAACGGGGCAATTATGATATTGCCCTCGGTTGATGGCAACATCTCTAGCATGGTACCTGGGATTTTCCTCTTGTTTGTAACTTGACTCATGCTCTTCATCAATGATAATAATTCCGAGCTTAGCAAAGGGAGCAAAAATAGCTGATCTTGCTCCAACCACGATCTTGACTTCTTTTTTGTGAATCTTTCGCCACTCATCATACTTTTCTCCGATAGATAATCCACTATGTAAAACGGCGACACTTGACCCAAACCTACCTTTAAACCGATCCACCATCTGTGGTGTTAAGGAAATTTCAGGCACTAACACAATAGCTTGCTTCCCTTGTTTGATCACTTCTTCAATAGACTGTAAGTATATTTCTGTTTTCCCACTCCCAGTAACACCATAAAGCAAGTAGGTTTGATGTGACTCCATTTCGATGGAATTTAATATGGGGGCAATAGACTTTGATTGTTCGTCCGTTAAAGGCAGTGAAGTGGTTTTCTTAAACGTTAAATCACGATGAGGATCTCGGTAGATTTCAATATCTTTTTCTGCTAATAGCCCTTTACCAAGTAAGGTTTTAATGGGGGCGTCTGTTGTTGATAGGACTTCCTTTAGTGTAATTCTTGGGATACTCGTTTGATTTCGATCTATAAAAAATTCTAAAACCTCCCTTTGACGTGCAGCCTGAGCAGAAAAGGACTCGACCGTTTTCTGTGCTTCTTCAATCGATACATTTAATGATAAAACCTTTTGTGTTTTCTTTTTTGCTCTAGATTTTACCACATAGTCTATTTCTACGATTTCATTCTTTATAGCTTGTTGAATCGCCTTTATCACATCTGTATGTTTTTCAATTTCTTCCCATTGAAACGATCTTCTGTTTTGAAATAGTACTTGTAGGACTTTCGGTAGATCTTCCATTTTTTCAGCTTGTTTTAACATAACTTCTTTTTCATATTTGGACTTTAATGCAGCTGGTAGCATGGCTTGATAGGCGGATATTTGAAAACTTAACGTTTGTTCTGAAACCCATTTCCCTAATTGTAGAAGCTCCAAATTTAATATGGGCTCAACATCCAATAATTGCGAAATGGGCTTCAATTTTTTCACATCTGATTTAGTGTCGAGTGCAACTACAAAGCCCTGTACATTTCTTGGACCAAAGGGCACCACCACTCGAATTCCTGGAGAAATAAGTCCAATAAAGTCCTGTGGAATCAAGTAATCAAAGGCGCGATCCGTTTGCTTTGCAGGTACGTCGACAATAACCTTGGCTATGTTCATTTCAACTCTCCCCTAAGCTGTTTAACCTCTTGTAGCAAAATAAAGGCAACTTCTTTCTTTGACAAGATTGGCAGTTTTCTTAATGTGTGATCTTTTCGGTAGAAAGTTACGATGTTGGTATCACCTTGGAAGCCTGCTCCCGCTTCATTTACATTGTTTGCAACAACAAGATCTAGATTTTTTGCATATAGTTTCTTTTTCGCATATTCCTCTATACTTCCTGTCTCTGCTGCAAATCCAATTAAAAGTTTATCAGCTTTCATGGTACCTAACGTTTTTAAAATATCAATCGTTCGTTCAAACTCAATTGTTAAAGTACCCTCTTGCTTCTTCATTTTTTCAGAAAATGATTCGCTTGGGCGATAATCAGCTACCGCAGCAGATTTGATTACGACATCCGTTTTAGGGAACGACTCCAACACACTCTCATACATTTCCTGAGCTGATTCTACCCTAACAACTTTCACATTGGACGGACTTGGTAAAGAAGATGGTCCTGATACTAGTGTGACTTGTGCACCTAGCTTGGCCGCAACCTCAGCAATAGCAAAACCCATCTTTCCAGATGAGCGATTGGAAAAGAAACGAACAGGATCTAGATTCTCTCTCGTTGGTCCACCCGTAACAAGTATAGATAGACCTTTTAGAAACTGATTAGAGTAGGTAAAGAAATCTTTAACTAACTCTGTTATGATTTCAGGCTCTTCTAATCTACCTTTCCCTAAATAACCACAAGCCAAATATCCATCAGTTGGCTCTAGGAAGCGATAGCCATCGTCAAAAAGCACAGCAATATTACGCTTTACAGCTGGGTTATCATACATATTCACATTCATGGCAGGAGCAATCCAAACGGGTGCTTTCGTCGCTAATATGGTCGTTGTTACCATATCATCTGCAATACCATTCGCAAGCTTCCCTATCGTATTTGCAGTTGCTGGAGCCACAAGTAAGAGGTCAGCCCAATCTGCAAGATCAATATGTGCAATCACATTTGGATCTTTTTCATCAAACGTATTTGTAAAAACAGGATTTCTTGATAACGATTGAAAGGTTAGAGGAGAGACAAACTCTGTCGCAGATTCAGTCATCATAACTTTCACGTTAAAATTAGCCTGTACCAGCTTGCTAGTTAATGCAGCTGCTTTATATACCGCAATTCCTCCGCTTACACATAAAAGCACATTTTTTTTCAATGCAATTTCCCCCTTTGACAAAAAGCGCAAGCACGTTGTTTAGCCTCAGGCATAGCCAATGTTCTGAATCGAATAAAAGGGTGGTATCCTTAAATTTGCTTCAGGTTATTTGACCACAGGCGGGCCTTTGCGCAAGAGCTAGAAACAAAAACCATTTTTAAAAAACTTTTACTATCCTACTCTTATCTAAAAAAACGCAAATACATACAATGAATCTAATTTCAATTAAATAAATGAAAAAAATAACAACCTAGCCACTAGGTTGTTATAATTCCTCGTCTTCGTAAGTAGTCGAATCTAGAACAGGCTTTGCTCGAAGCAGACCAGCCTCTATTTCTTCTAAGGCTTTCCCAACAAATTTATGTGATACTGTTTTATCAAGAAATAATGTATCTTTATTTTGAAGATTCCTTGCACGTTTTGAAGCTAACGTAACTAGCTTGTATTTAGAATCGACTTTATTCATTAATGTGTCTATAGATGGATATAACATATTATTCCGCCTCCAGCATCTTTTTATATCGGTTTGCAACACGTTCACGACGGCAATGTTCAGCCGTTACGATTGCTTGAATTCGTTCACAAGCAAACTCCACTTTATCATTTTCTACGACGTAATCATAGGCATCCATCATTTCGATTTCTTCTTTTGCAACGGTCATACGATTGTTTATTAATTCCTCTGATTCCGTTCCTCTTGAATGAATCCGATTCTTCAGTTCATTTAAGCTAGGTGGAGCTAAGAAAATAAACAAACCTTCTGGAAAAGCTTTACGAACTTGCAGAGCTCCTTGAACTTCAATTTCAAGAATGACATCTCGACCCTGTTGCAAGGTTTCTTCAACATAATCTATCGGTGTACCATAGTAGTTGCCTACATATTCAGCCCACTCTAATAGTTTATCCTTCTTTATAAGGCTTTCAAAGTCTTCCCTTGATTTAAAGAAGTAATCGACACCATCTACTTCACCCGCTCGTGGACCTCGAGTTGTCATTGAGATTGAGTACTGAAGTTTCGTATCCAATTTGTTAAATATAGCTTTCCTTACAGTTCCTTTCCCCACACCAGAAGGTCCGGAAAGAACGATTAATAGTCCTCTTTCATTCATGTGATTCTTTTCCTACCCTTCATCAGATAAATCTTCTTTGTTTCCAAAGCGCTGTCCGACTGTCTCTGGTTGAACTGCAGCTAATATTATATGTCCGCTATCTGTAATAATGACTGCTCTTGTTCGCCTACCATACGTAGCGTCAATAAGTACACTTCGGTCTCTTGCTTCTTGTATGGTTCGTTTAATCGGTGCAGACTCAGGACTGACAATCGCAATGATCCGATTGGCTGAAACAATATTTCCAAATCCAATGTTAATTAACTTAATACTCATTACGTCCTCCTAAAGTCACAAATCTATTCTAACCCTGTTCCCTCATGATTATAAGCCACTTATTCAATGTTTTGGACTTGTTCCTTAATTTTTTCTAAATTTGTTTTCATATTAACCACATTCTCAGAAATATTTATGTCATAAGATTTTGAACCAATGGTATTAATTTCACGATTAAGCTCTTGAACAAGGAAGTCTAGCTTCCTGCCAACCACTTCTTCTTTGCCTTGAAGTGTATTATAAAACTGCCTAACATGACTGTTAATCCGTGTAAGTTCTTCATTAATATCTACTTTTTCAGAAAAGACGGCAACCTCTGTCAAAAGTCGAGATTCATCTACAATGCCTGCCGTATAATCTGCTAATCTCTTATGTATCCGTTCTCGGTATTGCTCTATGACTTGAGGAGCGTATGAGGCAACTTTCTCACAGCTTTCTTCTATGTATGTAAGATTTAACTGAATGTCTTGGAGTAATTTTGTACCTTCTTCAAGCCGCATTCCTTTAAGTTGTTTGACAGCTTGCTCAACCATTTCAATTAAACTCTGTTCTAGCCCTTCAATTGGTTCTTCTTTTTCAATAACTTCAACTAGTTCAGGTTGCCCCATTAGGAGTTCTAAGGTAATAGAATCTTCTAACTTGTATCGCCTTTTAGAGGCTAAGAGTGCTTGGTAATATTGATCGAGAAGCGCCCAGTCTACCCTTATTGCCTTTGAGGTTTGTGCATTTCCTTCGATAGTAATAAATACCTCAATACGACCCCGGTGTAGATGGTTTGTTATCAGTTTCTTAAACTTTTCCTCCAGGTTCATCATGTGTCTTGGTAATCGAATATTTACTTCACAAAATCGATGGTTGACCGATTTCATTTCGACCGTTATTGAATAGTGGTCAAACTGTTTATGTACCCGACCAAATCCAGTCATACTAGCTAGCATATTATCACATCCTAACTCCTAGTCTAACTAGTTTAACACCTATTGTTTGAATCCGATAGTAAAAAGGCAAGATGAGATGATTATTCGTAATATTTGTACAAATGCAAACATACCTTACATCCTTCTCTGGTGGTGGTTTATAGGTGATCATGCAAAAAAAGAGAATTAGATTTACTCTAATTCTCACTTTAAACAGGACTGTTATAAACGTTTTTTCGTTAACAATGCTCCTGCAAGCAGGAATGTCGGAATTGCAGATAATCCTAATATGAGTAGCCAATCTCTTAGCGCAATAGCTGTTGTATGAAAGATTGGTTGGAATGGCGGATAGTAAATGACCACTAACATTAGCAAAATGGATGAAATAACCGCTCCTACTAAATACTTATTCTCAAATGGGTTTCGATGGAAAACGGAACGATCACTACGACAATCAAATACATGGATAAGCTGAGCCATAACTAACGTTGCAAAAGCAATGGTTTGAGCATACATAAGATTCTCAGGATCATTTGAATACGTAATCATAAAAGCTGCTAATGTTACACCACCGATTAAAAAACCGCGACTAATAATCTTCCAAGCTAACCCTCGCGAAAATATGCCTTCTCTTGGGTTTCTTGGTGCTCTTTTCATGACATCATTTTCAGCTTGATCTAGTCCTAGTGCCATAGCAGGCAGTCCGTCTGTGACAAGATTAACCCATAATATTTGAATGGGAACGAGTGGTAACGGAAGGGCAAGGAGCATGGCAAACAACATAACTAATATTTCACCGACGTTTGAAGCAAGCAGGTAACGAATAAATTTTCTAATGTTTTCATAAATATTTCTGCCTTCTTTGATGGCTGTCTTTATAGTAGCAAAGTTATCATCAAGAAGAACTAGAGATGAAGCTTCTTTGGCTACATCTGTTCCTGTAATTCCCATAGCAATTCCGATATCCGCTGCTTTGATGGCAGGTGCATCATTGACCCCGTCACCTGTCATTGCCACAATATGACCATTTTTCTGGAGAGCTTTTACAATTTTCAGCTTGTGCTCTGGTGAGACGCGTGCATATACGTAAACATCTTCAACTATGTCTACTAATTCCTCATCAGACATATTTGCAAGATCACTGCCTTGCACTACTTTTCCGTTTTCAGGTAGGATTCCAAGCTGTTTCGCAATAGCCTTAGCTGTAACAATGTGATCTCCCGTAATCATAACTGTTCGAATTCCGGCATCCTTACATTCTTTTACAGCAAGCTTCACTTCTGGTCTTGGTGGGTCGATCATTCCTTGTAAGCCGATAAAAATTAAATTTTTCTCGGCTTCTATCTCATTATAAATGGTTTGAGAAGGCCCAAGTGCTTTAAAGGCTACAGCAATGGTGCGAAGTGCTTGCTGGCCAAGACCTTCGATAGCAGCTTCAACCTCAGTTTTCAATCGGTCTGATAGAAATTGCTGTCTATGATCCCAAAGAATCGATTCACTATTTGTGATGAGTACATCTGGTGCACCTTTTGTGACCACAAATCTTTTCCCGCTAGCATCTCGGACAACTACTGACATCATTTTTCTTGTTGAATCAAAAGGAAATTCCTTCTCAATTGTAAATTGTTCTGCTAGCAGTTTTCTTATAAGGCCTGCCTTCATAGCTGAAACAACCATGGCTCCTTCTGTTGGATCTCCGTCTAAGACAATATTCTTTTTCTTTTGCTTAATTTCTGCATTATTACAAAGCAAACCAAAGGTAAGTAGCTGTTGAAGTGACTTTACTTCTTTTGGAAAGATTTCAATGTCATTTTCATAAAAACGACCATCAGGCTCATAGCCTGTACCTGTGACATTCCATGTTTGCCCACCTGACCATAAATGGGTTACTGTCATCTTGTTTTGAGTCAACGTTCCTGTTTTATCTGAACAGATGACAGAGGCACACCCAAGCGTTTCAACCGCTGGTAGCTTGCGAACAATCGCGTTATTTTTAATCATTCGTTGAACACCTAACGACAAAGCGACTGTGACGATAGCTGGTAAACCTTCTGGAATAGCTGCTACCGCAAGAGACACACCGGCTAAAAACATACTATATACGTCATGCCCCTGCATCACACCTAATAAAACAACGATTGCCGTTAAGAACAAGGCAACTGTGATTAAAATCTTTCCAAGTTGCTCAAGCTTTAGTTGTAGGGGTGTAATCATCGTTTCAGCGTTTTGAAGTAAGTCCGCAATTTGGCCCATTGCCGTCTTCATCCCCGTTGCCACAACAACTCCAACACCAGACCCTCTCGTAACCATCGTTCCCATAAATGCCATGTTCTCCTGATCACCAAGACCGATGTGTTGTCCACTAACGGGACCCGTTACTTTTTGAACAGGTAGGGACTCTCCGGTTAAGGCAGACTCCTCGATTTCAAGACTATTGGACTGAATCAAACGAATATCTGCACTTATTCGGTCTCCACTTGAAAACTTGACAACATCTCCAACTACTAGTTCTTTAGATGGTATTTTCGCCCAAATCGAATCTCTTTTTACCAAAACTTGCGGTGCAGACAATTCCTTTAATGCATCCAACGACTTTTCTGCCTTTCGTTCCTGGAAGAAGCCTAGACAGGCATTAATAATGACGATTGCAATAATGGCAATAGCATCTATATACTCGCCGAGTAACCCTGAAACAAGAGTGGCTGCAAGTAATACTAATACCATAAAATCTTTAAATTGCTCTAAAAATAACAGAAACATATTCGGCTTTTCTGCTTCTTGCAGCTCATTATACCCGAATTTTTGAAGACGATCTTGCACATCCTTAACTGAAAGGCCAGCATCATAATTTGTGTTTACTCTTTTCTCTACATCTTCTGTCCTTAGTTCATACCACTTCATCGAGTAACCTCACACCTTTTCTCTAAATAGTCAAGACGCTTGTACGACACTCTCCTAGAGAATCTTATTCAGACAAGGTGTAAAAAATGCTATACTAAGAGCAATTGTTCAATTTCATTTTTGGAAAAAGCTCTCCATAAGATTGAAGCAGTGTATCGGTTGAAAGGGTGTTATTATGTCATTTGACGGTATTTTCACAAAAGCTATAACAAATGAGTTACAGCAAAAAATTTTAAATGGTCGCATTTCAAAGATTTATCAGCCTTATAAACAAGAACTTTTACTTCAAATTCGTGCCAATGGTCAATCATATAAACTATTGATCTCGGCCAATCCTTCTTATTCAAGGGTTCATCTTACCAATGAGTCTTTTGATAATCCGTCAGAACCACCAATGTTTTGTATGCTGTTACGAAAGCATTTAGAGGGCTATGTCATTACCTCTATCCAGCAATTGGAGATGGAAAGGATTATCTCTATTGAAACAAGAGGTAGGAACGAGCTTGGAGATGAAACGGTTAAACAATTAATCATTGAGATTATGGGCAAACATAGTAATATTGTGTTAATCGATAAGGAACGCAACATCATCTTGGACAGTATTAAGCATGTTCCACCTGTTGTAAACCGTCACCGAACCATACTGCCTGGATATGACTATGTGAGTCCACCATCACAAGAAAAATTAAACCCTCTTTTAGTTGATGAAGAGACGTTTTTGAGAAAGCTCGACTTCAATTCTGGAAAGCTTGCCAACCAGATTGTCGGCGCTTTTAGTGGTGTATCACCTCTTTTTGCAAATGAAGTTGTTCATCTAGCGGGGATAACGGGTAAACAAAAGCTTGCGAATGCCTTTGTTACGCAAATAGAAAAGATCAAAAACCATCAATTTCAGCCTGTGATCGTTGTGGGTAAGGAGAAAGAATATTTCTACGTATTACCTTTGAGTCATTTAGGCGGCGAAGTAAAATCCTTTCCATCTCCAAGTGATCTACTCGATCGTTTCTATTTTGGAAAAGCAGAACGAGACCGAGTTAAACAGCAAGGACATGACCTTGAGCGTTTTATCCGAAATGAAAAAGAGAAAAATGATAAAAAGATTATTAAACTGGAAAAAACGCTGAAAGATGCGGGCAAAGCTGAAGAGTATCAATTATTTGGGGAGTTACTCACTGCTAATATGCATTTGATGAAAAAAGGTCAAAAAGAGATTGAAGTAAATAATTATTATGATGAGTTTAATGGATTAGTTTCGATTCCCCTCAATCCTTTAAGGACTCCATCCCAAAATACACAAAGCTATTATATAAAATACCAGAAAGCCAAAAAGTCGGTTAATTTCATCTTAGACCAAATTGAAAAAGCAAAACTAGAATCTATGTATTTCGAATCGTTATTACAGCAAATGGAGTCTGCCTCTCCAAAGGATATTGCGGAAATCAGGGAAGAGCTTGTTGAAGAAGGGTATGTAAAAGCCAAACAAACAAAAGGAAATAAGAAAAACAAGCCACAAAAACCAACCCTAGAAGAATATCAATCAAGTGACGGGAAACCAATCCTTGTTGGAAAAAACAACAAACAAAACGACTATTTAACCAATAAGTTAGCACATCGTGAGGAACTATGGTTTCACACAAAGGACATACCTGGTTCTCACGTGGTCATTCGTCATCCGGAACCAGACGAGCAGTCGATCATCGATGCAGCTACCTTAGCAGCCTACTTCAGTAAAGCGAGAAACTCTAGCTCAGTCCCTGTTGACTATACGAAAGTGAAATATGTAAAGAAGCCAAATGGATCTAAACCAGGCTATGTTATATATGACAATCAGCAAACTGTATATGTCACACCTGACCAAGATTTGGTACGGCAGTTAAAAAAATAAGGACAGTCGATTTTTTATTAGTTCCGCATATGAGAGTCAATATAAATAGCAGACAAAGACCAATTCACATGCGAGTTGGTCCATTCAATTCAACAATGCTGTTTGTATGAAAACACTTTTGGCCAGAAGGCAACACTAAACTAAGCCCTCTATATTTTCATTTTTTTAGGGCTAAGAATTTGATATTGTCTTATTATTTCTTGTTGGTTAAACCGACTGCAAATAAGAATAAAGGATGGTAGCCCATTGTCTGATAATGTGCATTATAAGCAGTATCCTCTTGATTTCCTGTTGTCTTGAAATTAGAAGAATCGATATCGAAGATATTGCCCTCACTTGGCTTTATTCGTTGCACTCAACCAAATAATCATTGAATGGTCTGTTGAAATTGACCGACTGTTTCTTCGTCTACTTTTTAATTCAAACGCGAAATAGTGGGTTCCACTTGTAGATCGTCAGCTGAATTTCCCGTATGATAGCCCGCAAGATGTTGGTACACTTTCCGCATGATGACATCTTGGTTGGAGAGTGTGTGATGGAAGGCAGAATCCGTGATCTTGATGTTTTATTTAAGCGTTCCGGTTATGCCTAACTTTTTTAACAAACTCTTTTATAGTAGTAACCCTAAATCGGACGAAAGATCCCACCGTCAAAATTAACCTTTACTCTTTTGTTGAAAGATAAGCATTTTCTTGTACACTTTTCATATAGAATCCCTTCTTCTTCTTGTTTTTTTGTGGTGATTAAAACATATCAAAGATAGGGATTTTTTTCATACTTATAAAGTGAAAATAAATATTTCTAATAATTTCTTCCGTGACATTACCAACTGTCGAACAAAAAGTAACCTCTTTCCCATAGATGTTGTCCCCAAAACCTCTTCTTTAGTTCAGGAAATTCATCTTGTAACAGCCTTGATGATCTTCCTTTTAAGTACTGCATAATTTTACTCGGAGCTAGGCTAGGAGGACAAGAAAGCAAAAGGTAGATGTGATCTTTGCCCACACTTCCCTGCAGAATAGTTATTCCTCTAGCTTCGCATCCTTGCCTTATCAACTCTCTTGTTCTTTTGGCAATTGCACCATTCAAAACCTTATTCCTATATATTGTAACCCATATAACGTGATATTTTATATCAGATACGGCATGACTACTTTTTTGATAACCATTTAAAGATAAGGCTGAAAGCGTATACCGTCTACAAACGGTGGATTTAGACCACGCTCTTGGAAATTAGGATGATATACTTATTCATCAAACGGGGATTTTATTTATATCAGTCCTAAAAAAAGTCGCAAAAGGCTTGGTTTTAATACCAAGCCTTTTGTGTTCTAAAATTACTGTTATTTCCCATTTCTCCACAGTTTAGGAAATATAATTAGTGACTGTGCTTTTTTTCTTTTAAACGTGGGATTTTTGGCTTATACCTAGTATATTCTGTGTTTTTCCAATATATTTAAATTCACGCCAATAAAATTAGATTCTAAGATTCAATCAAGTAGTAATCCACGTTTCATCCTTTGGATTCTTTCTCCATCGCTCAAGTTTGTCTAAATCTTGAGTAGAAATGATCCCATTTGCCGCCGCAATCTCTGCTAATGATGAAAAAGTAGTTAATGTATGCGCATCTACCTCTAAGTTAGAAAATGCTTTTTTGGCTGTTTCTAATTCATAAGTAAAAATAGCCGCTATCCCTAGTACTTCACAGCCTGCTTTTCGCAGTACTTCGACCGACGCTAAAGAGCTGCCTCCGGTTGAAATGAGATCTTCAATCACAACGACCTTTTGGCCTGGTTTGAAAGCTCCTTCAACTTGCTTGCCTTGGCCATGGCTTTTTGCTTTTCCTCTTACATAACACATCGGAAGCTCTAGCAAATCACTTACCCAAGCAGCAGGTGCAATACCACCCGTTGCCGTTCCCGCAATCAGCTCTGCATCTGGAAAATGTTCAGTAATCAATTCCTTCAGGCCACTAGCTATGTCTTTTCGAACATGTGGATAGGACATAGTTAGACGGTTATCACAATAGATGGGCGACTTAATGCCCGAAGACCATGTAAAAGGATTTTGTGGCTGTAGTGAAACAGCTCCAATCTTTAGCAAATGTTCAGCTATTTGATTTTTCATACAGTAACACCCTCCCATTGACCCTTTATGACTTTATATTTTTCAATCGGATTTAAAGAACCCGTGATACTTCTGCCAACGACAATCATGCTTGAGCCAGCAATACGAGCTTCTGTTGGTGTGGCAATTCTTGTCTGATCATCCTTTGAGTCCTCTTTCAACCTGATTCCAGGTGTGACCGTTAAAAAAGAGTCTCCCAGGACCTTACGAAGTATCGGTACTTCTTTAACTGAACAAACAACTCCGTCTAATCCTGCATCTTGTCCTAAACTCGCATAGGAAATGACTGTTTCAGACAACGATGTTTCAATTAGTAACTCTTGTTTCAGTATTGTGTCAGACGTACTTGTTAATTGAGTTACAGCGATAAGCTTAGGTCGTTCTAATCCTGGGGAAGTACCTGCATCTAATCCTTCAAGAGCCGCTTCCATCATGGCCTTTCCACCCGCAGCATGAACATTAACCAGGTCTACCCCAAGTGTTGCAATGCTTTTCATCGCTTTATTAACCGTGTTCGGAATATCATGAAGCTTTAGATCTAGGAAAATCTGGTGTCCCGCGTTCTTCAAATAGTGAAGTATTTGTGGACCTTCTTTATAAAATAGTTCCATTCCTACTTTTACAAATAACTGTTCATTTCCAAAAGGAGCTAGAAATTTCTTCACTTCCTCTAGGTTTTGAAAGTCTAATGCGATGATGAGAGAACGTTGCATGGTTTATTCCAGCTCCTTCCGATACACTCTGAAACGTGGTCATAGCCTAAACTTTTTAGTAGATGTGGTAATTCATCGATGATTGTTGGGCAAACAAAAGGATCTACAAAGTTTGCCGTCCCTACAGCTACTGCACTCGCACCAGCATATAGAAACTCGATTACATCCTCAGCTGATTGAACCCCACCCATTCCAATTATCGGAATAGATACTTGTTGACTAACCTCATGGATCATTCGAATAGCTACTGGTTTAATAGCTGGACCAGACAAACCACCTGTCCGATTGGCTAGGATTGGCTTACCTGTTTTTAAATCCAAGCGCATGCCTATAAGTGTATTAATCATCGTGATTCCGTCAGCACCAGCAGCCTCCACCGCTTTTGCCATATCTACAATATTTGAGACGTTCGGCGATAGTTTTACATAAACTGGAACCTCTGACACTTCTTTCACCTTTTTAGTTAATTCAGCTGCAATCTCAGGAATTGTTCCAAAAGCAATCCCGCCTGTTTTCACGTTAGGGCAAGATATATTCAGCTCTAACGCGTGAACATTCTTTGCCTTTGAAATCTCCCTTGCAACCTCGATATAATCCTCAACAACAGAACCTGCAACATTCGCAATGATCGGCGTGTCGAATTTTTCTAGCCAAGGTAACTCGTCAGTTAGAACCTTTTCCAACCCTGGATTTTGCAACCCAATTGCATTCAACATCCCTGATGACGTCTCCGCCACGCGTGGAGTGGGATTACCAAAACGTGGCTCCACGGTCGTTGCCTTAATCATGATGGCACCTAAAACACTTAGATCATAAAAATTAGCATACTCTTTCCCGAATCCAAAGCATCCTGAAGCTGGCATGATCGGGTTCTTTAACTGCAACCCTGGAAGTTCGATTGATAAGCGACTCACAATACCACCTCACCGACTTTGAATACTGGACCATCACTACAAACCTTCTTATAGGCGAATCCTGTTGGATCATTTTGAACATGACATACACAAGCAAAGCAAGCCCCAATTCCACAGCCCATTCTCTCTTCTAGAGAGATATAAGCTCTTCTATCTATATAGCGGCTTTCTAATGCCTGTAGCATGACATTTGGCCCACAAGAATATAGGGTATCAAACTCTAACTTGAATTGGTCGATCACATCGGTAACAAATCCTTTTGTACTATAAGTGCCGTCCACGGTGGATACATACGTGTCTCCAAGTTCATGAAAATGCGATTCATAAAATACATTATCAATGGATTGAAAGCCAAGGACGTGAGTCACCTTTACTCCTAGGTTTACAAGCTGTTTCGATAGCTCATAAAGAGGGGGAACACCAATTCCTCCCCCGACGAGTAAGGCTGTTTCACCTTTTTTTGTTTCAACAACTGGGAAACCATTCCCTAGTGGTCCGAGAACATTGACCTTCTCACCCACTGGCTTTTCAGAGAGCATCTTCGTTCCAATGCCCTCGCTGCGGTACAGCATCGTAAATTGTAAATTTTCTTTATCAATCGAACAAATACTTATTGGTCTTCTCAGCAATGGTTCTACACCACTACCTATCTTAATATGAACAAACTGTCCTGGCTCGCTCATTTCTTCTACTAACTTTCCTTTAACAGTTAGTTCAAAAATGTCTTTGGCAATGGATTCCTGATGAACAATCGTCATCCATTCTTGACGAATCATGTTAGTACCACCTTTTGAGGTGTGCTGTTTTGTCTCATCGACTGCGTTGAAAATGTCATCGACTCTAACACTCGTAAGATCGCATAAGCAGTGTCAAGTGAAGTTAAGCAGGCAACACCATTTTCAACCGATTCACGTCTAATTCTAAAGCCGTCTCTAGCAATTTGCTTTCCTTTTGTTAGGGTATTAATAACGAATTGCGCTTCCCCCTTCCGAATAACATCAAGGAGGTTTGGTTTTTGAGCCCCAATTTTATTTACAACCGTTACCGGTATCTTTTCTTGCTGAATAAAAGCAGCCGTTCCTTCAGTTGCCAATATGTTGTAACCAATCTGGTGAAAACGTTTTGCTAGGCTTAATGCTTCTTGTTTGTCTTTATCTGCAACCGTAAATAGTACCGACCCATAAGTTGGGATGGAGATACCAGAAGCAACTAATCCTTTATAAAGGGCCTTTTCTAATGTAGTATCCTTGCCCATTACTTCCCCTGTTGACTTCATTTCAGGTCCGAGCGTAATATCTACCCTTCTTAGCTTCGCGAACGAGAACACTGGAACCTTTACATATACGCCTTGTGACTCTGGATGATAGCCTGTTTCATATCCTAGTTCTCTTAAAGAAGTTCCAAGGATAGCCTTTGTCGCAAGATTTGCCATCGGTACACCCGTTATCTTACTCAGAAATGGTACAGTCCGGCTTGATCTTGGATTCACTTCTAATACATATACATTATTCTTTGAGATGACAAACTGTATATTTAGCAACCCGATAATGTTAAGACCTTTTGCAAGGGCAATTGTATAATCAATAATCTGCTGCTTCTTTTCGTCTGACAAGCTTTGTGCAGGATAGACTGCGATTGAATCTCCAGAGTGAACCCCTGCGCGCTCGATGTGTTCCATTATTCCTGGAATATAGACTGTTTCACCATCTGAGATTGCATCCACTTCTATTTCTTTCCCTGTTAAATAACGGTCAATTAAGACCGGGTGCTGCGGATTTATTTTGACTGCATTTTCCATATAGTAAAGGAGCTCTTCTTCTTGATCGACAATCTCCATAGCTCGACCACCAAGAACGTAAGAAGGTCGCACTAAAACCGGATAACCGATTCGTTTTGCTATTACAACCGCTTCCTCAACTGAGGTTGCTGTTTTTCCTTCTGGTTGAGGAACTCCCATTGTAGAAAGGGCCGCTTCAAATTTATCTCTGTTTTCGGCACGATCCAAGTCTTCGAGTGACGTCCCTAGGATACGAACGCCCTTCTCAGCTAATCCTGCTGCTAAATTAATAGCTGTTTGACCACCAAATTGTACGATGACACCCATCGGCTTTTCTACTTCAATTACGTGCATAACATCCTCGACTGTTAATGGTTCAAAATATAGTTTGTCAGATATGCTGAAGTCAGTCGAAACGGTTTCTGGGTTGTTGTTGATAATGATGGCTTCATAACCCGCTTCCTTGATCGCCCAAACAGAATGAACGGTAGCGTAGTCAAACTCTATCCCTTGGCCAATTCGTATGGGACCTGACCCAAGAACCAATACACTTTCCTTATTTGTTACTACCGACTCATTTTCCTCCTCGTAAGTACCGTAGAAGTAAGCGGTAGAAGATTCAAATTCTGCTGCACATGTGTCGACCATTTTGTAAACTGGTAAAAGTCCTTCTTGTTTTCTTAGGTCATACACTTCAGACTCTGGCATATTCCACATTTTTGATATGGTAATATCGGAGAATCCCATTCGCTTCGCTTTTGTTAATACCTCTATATCGAGTGGGTGATCCTTAACTTTTTGATCCATTTGAATGACCTTCCAAAACTTATGAAGGAAGAATCGATCAATTTTACTCCACTCAAAGATTTGTTCAATTGATATACCTCTCCGTAAGGCTTCTGCTACGATAAATAATCGTTCATCATCGGCTTTTGTTATACGATGTTGCAGTTCCTCATTGGTTAAGCTCTCGAATGCAGCTTCAGTAAGATGAAAAACGTTCGCTTCAAGTGATCGTATTGCTTTTAATAGTGACTCCTCAAATGTTCTACCGATCGCCATGACTTCGCCTGTTGCCTTCATTTGAGTTCCGAGCTTACGATTAGCTGACTCAAATTTATCAAACGGCCATCTTGGAATCTTTGTCACGATATAATCAAGGGCTGGTTCGAAACAAGCAAACGTTTTTCCTGTAACCGGGTTCATCATTTCATCTAGTGTTAATCCGACAGCTATCTTCGCTGCTAGCTTGGCAATTGGATAACCTGTTGCTTTGGAAGCTAGTGCTGATGAACGGCTCACACGTGGATTTACTTCAATTACAAAGTATTGAAAGCTATCGGGATCAATTGCTAACTGAACGTTGCATCCACCTTCGATTTTCAGGGCACGGATAATTTTCAATGAAGCATTTCGTAAAAGCTGGTATTCGCGATCACTTAATGTTTGACTTGGTGCGACAACGATGGAGTCGCCTGTGTGAATACCGACTGGATCAACATTTTCCATGTTACATACAACAATCGCATGGTCAGAGCTGTCTCGCATAACCTCGTATTCAATTTCCTTGAAACCAGCAATGCTTTTCTCTAACAAGCATTGCGTAACAGGGCTACTTTTTAATCCTCCTGTTACGATTTCGATAAGTTCTTCTTCATCTTCACAAATTCCACCGCCCGTTCCGCCCATTGTATAAGCAGGACGAACAATGACTGGGTATCCGATTCGTTCAACAAAATCATACGCTTGTTCTAATGAGTGGATGATGTCACTTTCTGGAACTGGCTGCCCTAGCTCGTTCATCAGCTGACGGAAAAGATCACGATCCTCCGCTTGTTCAATGGCTGAAAGCTTTGTTCCGAGAATCTCAACTCCACACTCTTCTAGAACTCCAACTCTTGAAAGGTCTACAGCTAAATTCAGGCCTGTTTGACCACCAAGAGTTGGTAGGATTGCATCTGGACGTTCTTTACGAATGATTTTACTTAAAAATTCAACGGTAAGAGGTTCAATATACACTTTATCTGCAATTTCTGTATCTGTCATAATCGTCGCAGGGTTGGAGTTTACAAGAATCACTTTATAGCCTTCTTCTCTAAGAGCAAGACATGCCTGTGTGCCCGCATAATCAAATTCTGCTGCTTGGCCGATAACAATCGGACCTGATCCAATGACAAGAATCGTTTCAATATCGTGACGTTTAGCCATTTCTAGCAACCCCTTCTTTTTTGCTTTGTTCAATCATAGATAGAAATTCATCAAATAATCCATTTGCATCTTCTGGTCCAGGTGATGCCTCAGGGTGATATTGTACCGTAAAGGCAGGAAAATCAAGGTGTCTCAATCCTTCAACTGTTCCATCATTTAATGCAACATGCGTTACTTCTAATCTAGTCTTTAAAAGTGAGGATTCCTCTACTGTATATCCATGATTTTGGGCTGTAATTGCTACCTTACCAGACTGTAAGTGCTTAACAGGGTGGTTTGAGCCACGGTGACCAAATTTCATTTTCTCTGTATTGGCAGAGCAAGCTAGTGCAAATAATTGATGCCCTAAACATATTCCGAATAAAGGGACTTTCCCTAGGATCTCTTTTATCATTTCGATTGCCTCTGGTACATCCTTTGGATCTCCAGGTCCATTAGTTAGCATGATTCCGTCAGGGTTCAGTTGTAGTATTTCTTTTGCGGTTGTATTGTAAGGAACTACGATTACATCACATTTTCGTTTCGTCAGCTCACGAAGAATTCCGTGCTTCATACCAAAGTCTACTAAAACCACACGATCGCCACGACCCGGACTTGGATACGGATCCTTTGTTGAAACTTGTTGGACTTGGTTAGTTGGGAGTTCCTCGCCCTTTAATAATTGAATCACCTCAAAAACATCAACATCTAACGAGCATAAAGCTCCCTTCAATGTTCCATATTGGCGAATAATTCTTGTCAGCTTTCGGGTATCAATCCCAGATAGGCCAGGAATATTTTTCGCTTTAAAATATTCATCTAATGTGAATTGACTTCGGAAATTAGAAGGAACATCACATACTTCTTTTACGATAAAACCAGATATCGCTGGTATAATGGACTCAAAATCATCTCTGTTAATTCCGTAATTACCTACTAAAGGATACGTCAGGGTAACAATTTGACCACAATAGGAAGGGTCAGATAAAATCTCTTGATAGCCAGTCATCCCTGTATTAAATACAACTTCTCCGATTGTAGAATCTGTGCTACCAAAGCCTTCACCTACAAATACTGTACCGTCTTCTAGTATTAGTTGTCTTTTCATACTCGAGCACTCTCCATTTCCCAAACGATTCTTCCACCTACCATTGTTAGCTGTGGCCAGCCTTTACACTTCCAGCCTGAAAATGGAGTGTTCTTTCCTTTTGACAAAAAGGTAGAAGGGTTGATTTCCTTCTCTGATGATAAATCTAGTATTGTTAAATCTGCATCTGTCCCTACACCTAGCCTGCCGTATGGAAGATTAAAGGCATCTGATGGCTTTATTGTTAGGAAGTCAATTAGCTGATTTAATGTAATAATGCCTTTTTCAACAAAGTGCGAATAAAGGAGTGGAAAGGCTGTTTCTAATCCAACAATACCAAATGGTGCCAGCTGCATCCCCTCTGCTTTTTCTTCTGCTGTATGTGGAGCATGATCTGTCGCGATGAAATCGATTGTTCCATCTAATAGCCCTTCAATCAGGGCTTCTTGGTCTTTCTTCCCTCGAAGTGGCGGATTCATCTTGTAATTAGAGTCTAGACCCGGGATATCATCCTCACATAAAAGTAAATGGTGTGGGGTTACTTCGGCTGTTACACGAATGCCCGCTCCTTTGGCATCCCTTACTACTCGGACTGACTCCTTCGTACTGATGTGACAAACATGGTAATGGCACCCTGTTGCTTCAGCAAGCAAAACATCTCTGGCAATATGAACGGCTTCACAAACTGATGGAATTCCGTTAAGTCCATTTTGTTTTGAAAAAATACCTTCATGAACGGAGCCTTTGTTAATGAGAGTATTGTCTTCACAGTGAGCGACAATTGACATATCCAGTTCCACTGCACGCTTCATTGCTTCAAGCATCATTCCAGCACTTTGTACTCCAACACCATCGTCGGTAAAGGCGAACGCCCCCGCAATCTTAAGTGCTTCAAAGTCTGTTAACGTTTCACCTAACTGTCTAATTGAGATCGCAGCGTAAGGTAAAACTCTGCCATAGGCTGTTTCTTTAATACGAGCTTGGAGCCATTCCATTTGTTCTTTTGAATCAGGAACAGGTCTTGTATTTGGCATGGCCGCAATCGTTGTAAATCCACCCTTTGCCGCAGCTCTTGACCCAGTTTCAATTGTTTCCTTATGCTCTCCACCTGGTTCACGTAAATGGACGTGTAAGTCTACAAGGCCAGGTACAATAAGTTGGTTATTCACATTTATTACGTCATCCAAAGGAGACTCTTGTATGGAAGGAGCAAGTTCTAGTACTTTTCCATTCTCAATTTTTAATTCAACACTTTCTAATTGACCTTCCTTATTAATCATTTGTCCGTTCTTTAGAATTGTTGCCATTAAAAAGTCCCCCTTAATTTTGTAATGCACGTTTAAGCACGGCCATCCTTATATACACACCATTCTTCATCTGTTTAAAAATTCTCGAGCGCTCACACTCTACTAAGCCATCGGCAATTTCTACATTTCTATTAAAAGGTGCAGGGTGCATGATAATACTGTCTGTCCTCATGTTTCTCTCTCTTTCAAGTGTTAAACCGTATAAACCATGATAATCAGATGGCGACCATCCCATTTTTTCTCCATGTCTTTCATGTTGAATTCGTAAAAGCATCACAACATCAGCTAGTTTTATGGCTTCGTTTATATCTAGATAAGTACCATTCGAGTTTTCTTCATCGTGCCAGTTCTTAGGACCAGAGAAAAAGACGTTTGCGCCTAATCTTTTCAAAACATCCGCGTTCGAACGCGCCACTCGGCTATGCCTGATGTCTCCAACAATCACAACATTTAAATCATTAAATTTTTGAAACTCCTGTTGGATTGTATATAGATCAAGTAAGGATTGTGTTGGATGATGTCCACAACCATCACCAGCATTAAGGATAGGAATGTTGATATGAGGGATAAGCTCTTCAAAATAATTGTCCATTGTATGCCTGATCACTAGAGCATCCATTCCAATGGCTTCAAATGTCTTCACCGTGTCATAAAGAGTCTCCCCTTTTAGAACACTAGAGTTTTCTGACTCAAAATTCACTACTTGTAGACCAAGTCTTTTTTCTGCTACTTCAAAGCTGAAGCGTGTTCGTGTACTCGGTTCAAAGAATAAATTGGCTACAAAGTTTTCTTTTTCACTTTTCCACGCTTCTCCTTGTTCAAATCCTTTAGCCACGTCTAGGACTTGAAAGATCTCTGAAACCGATAAATCACTCATTTTCAATAAATGCTTCAATCGATTCTCCTCCTTTTTTGAAAAAAAACACCCTTTTGACTGTTGAAAAGGGTGTGAGAAGTCAGAAGAGGAAACTAAAAAGCACTCTCCCGACACACCCTTCTAAGTCTCTCTGGACTTTAGTTAAAAGGTGAATTATTCAGTTAGCTGATCCTTTGCGTCATACAAGTCACCTGACACTTCATCTCTACCAGGCAATATGACATTTAAAAGTATTCCTAAAATGGCAGCTAAAGCCATGCCGTGTAGTTCAAAGTGTTCGGATACTTTAATGATAGCTCCTCCGATACCGATAACCAGAATAACAGAAGATATAATCAGGTTTCGGTTGTTTCCAAGGTCTACCTTTGAATCGATCATCATTCGAAGACCAGATGAAGCGATAATACCAAACAGTAGGATGGATACCCCTCCCATTACTGGAGTTGGAATCGAGCTTATAAGGGCACTAATTTTACCAATGAAACCAAATACTATTGCAAATATCGCGGCACCAGCAATAACGTATACACTATATACTCTTGTTATCGCTAATACACCAATATTTTCACCGTACGTTGTATTTGGCGGACCACCGATTAAGGAAGCGATGATGGTCGCTGCACCATCTCCCATAATGGAGCGATGTAAGCCAGGCTTCTTAATTAAATCGCGATGAACAACCTTACTTAGTACCATTTGGTGTCCAATATGTTCAGATAATGTCACGATTGCAACAGGCACCATAAGATAAACGATATTCATTGAAAAGTCTACCTCTGTATAAAATGTTACGAACTCAGGCATTTGAAACCACTTAGCTTCCATCACTCCTGTAAAATTCACTAATCCAACAAAGAATGAGTAGATATAACCGCCTACAATCCCTAATAGGATTGGAATTAGACTAAAGAATCCTTTTTTCAAGAAAACTGAGAACATGATCGTGAGTAATAAAGTAACTAGTGCGGCAGAGAAGTGTACTAAGCTGTATGTTGAACTATCACTTGGATTTTCAAGCATGGCCATATTGACTGCCACCCCTGCAAGACCTAATCCGATGACGATGATGACGGGACCAACAACGACAGGTGGTAATAGACGCAATAACCATTTATGACCTACCGCTTTAATAATCAGTGCGACAATACCGTATACGATACCTGCTAGGAAGCTTCCTAGCATAGCAGCTTCAGGACCACCCAAAGCTTGAGCAGCTATGATTGGTGCAATAAAGGCAAAAGATGAGCCTAAATATGCAGGTACTTGACCCTTTGTTATGAGTAAGAAAGCTAATGTTCCAAGACCACTTGAGATTAAAGCAACGGCTGGGCTTAAGCCTGTCAAAAATGGTACTAATACGGTTGCGCCAAACATAGCGAATAAGTGCTGAAAGCTAAGTGAGAACCAATTAAGCGGTGTTGGTTTTTCGTGAATGTCTAAGATCATATCATTTTTGGATTTCATGTGTTTTCCCCCTATATATACCTACATTATTAGTTCTCTATTTTTTTAAAATTATCCTAAGAATAACAAAACCTCTTTGCATGATCGCAAAGAGGCAGAGAATACTCACAAATGTGTAAGTATACGTCTACCCTTTGCTAGTCTCTCTGGACTAAACTTAAAAGGGTGTATAATTTATAAATCATGGATGGTCACTTGTTCGATCCCATCAACTTCTTGTAGTTCTACTTCTATTTTTTCTGAACTTGAGGTAGGAATATTTTTTCCGACAAAATCTGCTCGGATTGGAAGCTCGCGATGCCCTCTGTCTACTAGAACAGCAAGTTGGATAAGTGCAGGTCTACCCATATCCATTAATGCATCCATTCCTGCGCGGACTGTTCTGCCTGTAAAAAGAACATCGTCTACTAGGATCACTTTTTGGTTCGTAATATCGACTGGTACATTTGAACCCTTAACTAATGGCTCATGATCTTCAGTTTTCTTTGTTAAATCATCTCGGTAGAGCGTAATATCAACTTCACCAACTGGAATGGATTTCCCTTCAATTTGTTCAATACGATCCGCTAACCGTTTTGCTAAGTAAATACCACGTGTCTTAATCCCTACAATAACACAATTCTCAATCCCTTTATTATGTTCAATGATTTCATGGGCTATCCTTGTTAATGCACGTCTGATCGCCTGTTCGTCAAGAACGATTGCTTTTTGTGACAAATTTCTCACCTCACCATACACTTTTGTACCCATAGGAAGTAAAAAATCCTCTCACCGTAGTGAGAGGATAGATTTGTAGTGCAAATAAGATACAAGTATCTTAAGCACTTACTCCGTTTCCTTCTCAGCCTCACGGGACTGTGTTAAAGGGCCATTTGTTATTAAACTTATTATGTCAGTGAGGTCGAATTTTGTCAACTTCTTTTTCGAAGCAAGTCCAATACTGCTTCAAATTCTGGTGGTAATGGGGCTTCAAACTCAATGTATTCCCCTGTTCTTGGATGATCAAAGCCGAGTACCCCTGCATGAAGAGCTTGTCCTTCTAATTCAATTGTCTTTTTCGGACCGTATTTCGGATCACCAGCTAAAGGATAGCCAATATATTTCATATGAACACGAATTTGATGTGTTCTACCTGTTTCTAATTGACACTCCACAAAAGTGAAGTCCTTAAACCGCTCTAGTACTTGGAAATGAGTAACCGCATCCTTGCTATTCTTTTCCGTTACAGTCATACTTTGTCTGTCTTTTTCATCACGACCAATTGGGGCATCAATCGTTCCTTTATCGTGTGGAATGACACCATGAACAACCGCTTTGTATCGTCTTGTCACCGTCTTCTTGACAAGTTGATTAACTAATGACACATGTGCGATATCATTTTTTGCAACCATTAATAGCCCTGAAGTATCCTTATCGATCCGGTGGACAATTCCTGGTCTCATCACTCCATTAATCCCAGATAAATCATTACAGTGTGCCATTAAACCGTTCACTAACGTACCCGAACTATGTCCAGGTGCTGGATGCACAACCATTCCTCTTGGCTTATTTACAACGAGCACATCTGAATCCTCGTAGTAGTATTCAAGATTCATTTCCTCGGGATCCACATCGAGAGAAACTGGATCAGGGATGGTAATGATAATTTCATCCCCTGTCTTACATTTATAGTTTCCTTTTGCAGCTAATCCGTTCACTGTTACAAACTCATCTTTAATCCAATGCTGGACTTGAGAGCGTGTCCAGTCGTCATCGATCCCAGTAAGTAATTTATCAAGTCTTTCTAAATGTTGTTCTTTGTTAATTGTGTAGTTTACCTGTTCCATGCTGTTTCTCCTTTTCTTGCTTTCCTTCTAATAAAGTATGAATGAAGAAAAGCCCTACCCCGATTACTAAAGCTGAATCTGCCACATTAAAAATCGGAAAATCATATGTGAAAATGAATGTATTTATAAAGTCTACGACTTCTTTACGAAATAAACGGTCTATAAAATTTCCAATTGCTCCACCTAGCATGAGACTAAGAGACCAGCCTATTAATTTTTCATGCGCCTTCAATCGTTGGATAAAGACAACGATCCCAATTACCACCGCTGTTGTCACAATATAGAAAAACCACATTTGACCTTCTAGAATCCCCCAAGCTGCCCCTGTATTCCGGTGTGAAGTTAGATAGAGGAAGTCCGTAATGAGTGGAATGCTCTCTCCACGTTCCATTTTTGTAACAACTAACCATTTCGTTCCTTGATCTAATAAAATAACCATTAGTGCGATAACATAATAGACCAACACTAATTCCCCCGATTCCTATAAGATACTTACTGATTTTATCACATTATGGACAAAACAGACAATTAAACCAAAAAACATTCCTATTTTGTTAAATCCAACGAAAAAAACAAAATAAAAGACGCAAATATAGTGCGCCCCTTCATTGTCATATTCTCACTAGCTCTTTATATCTAAAATCATGAATGCTTCTTGCCGTCGGAATGGTTTTTAATTTATCAATAGGAATCCGTTCGCCAGTGTCTTCACAAATTCCATAAAAACCAAATTCGATTTTATATAAGGCATGATTAACATCAACTAAATCATCTTGGATGTGTTTTTGGATCATAATTTTTTTTTCATTTGGAGTGGACTGAAAAAGGGGTTCATTAGCAAGTTCTTGACTAAAGTTTTCTTTACCTTTAAGTAGACTACTTTCAAGCTCCATTTTGATCAGAAGAAGTTCAGAATAAAGTTCCGTAAAGTCGTTGTTCATCGGACGCCTCCTCTTGAATGGTATTCACTGTGCTACTTAACAGTTAGTGTAACCCTCAGGCAAGAAATTAGAAGCAACAACTTTTTCCTTTCTTTCAAAAGATACGATAACAAGATTGCCCTTTAGCCCGTCAAAATTGACCTAATTTTACAATAAAATTAAAATATCCCAATAAACAAATCAAGAGGCTAATCCTTTAACATATCGTCAAGGTTAGCCTCTTTAAACTTATTCTGTATAGCTAGTTTTTATGACTTCCGCACATCGAGTACACAGTGTTAGATGGTCTACATCTTGGCCAACTGTTGGAGTAACGATCCAACACCGTTCACATGTTTCACCTTCTGCTGCTGTAATGACAATAGATACATCCTCAAACTTATGTGCAGTCCCAGGTGCATTCTCCACAGAGCCACCAATCTCAACGTTTGAAACAATAAATAATTGTTTTAAATCCTCATGAATGGATTGTAACAAAGCATCCACTTTTACTGAAGTAAATAGTGTAACACTTGCTGTGAGCGATTTTCCAATGATTTTCACATTACGAGCTATTTCTAATGCTTTTAATACATCATCTCGTAGCAGCATAAAATGATCCCATTTCTTCTCTAACTCATCACTTTGAGCAATTATTCCTGCCTCAGGCATATCTACTAGCTGAACACTTGCTTCTGCCATTCCTGGGATATAAGGCCAAACCTCGTCTGCTGTATGAGGAAGAATGGGTGCAACAAGTTTTGTTAAAGTTAAGAGGGACTCATACAATACCGTTTGAATGCATCGGCGATCATGATGATTTTCAGACTCAATGTATAAGATGTCCTTAGCAAAATCTAAATAAAATGAGCTTAATTCCATTGTACAGAAATTATGAATAGAATGATAAATCCCTGCGAAATCATATAATTCATAAGATTTTTTAACTTTATCAATCAGTTTATTCAACTTTACGAGCATGTATAAATCGACTTCACGTAAATTTTCATTGCTAACTGCATTTGTCATTTGGTCAAAATCAGCAAGGTTCCCTAGCAGAAAGCGGAACGTGTTACGAACCTTTCGATAGACTTCAGATACTTGCTTGAAACTATTATCTGAAACACGTACATCTGATTGAAAATCAACGGATGCGATCCATAATCGTAAAATATCTGCACCATATTGATTCGTTACTTTGCTTGGTACAATGACATTTCCAATGGACTTACTCATCTTTCTTCCTTGCTCATCTAGAGCAAATCCATGACTAAGCACTGCCTTATATGCTGCCTTACCTGTAACAGCTACGCTTGTTGATAAAGATGAATTAAACCATCCTCTATATTGATCTGAACCTTCTAAATATAAGTCAGCTGGACGTTTTAAGTCTGAACGCTCCTCTAATACTGCCTGATGTGAGGAACCAGAGTCAAACCAAACGTCCATGATATCTTTTTCTTTCGTGAATTGACCATTCGGACTAGAAGCATGAGAAAAACCTTTTGGAAGTAAGTCAACTGCTTCACGTTCAAACCATATGTTGGATCCGTGCTCTCTAAATAAGCTTGATACATGATCAATCGTCTCGTCTGTAATAATTGGCTCTCCATTTTCACCGTAAAAAACAGGAATAGGAACGCCCCATACACGTTGACGGGATATACACCAATCTCCACGGTCACGGACCATATTGAAGAGGCGTGTTTCTCCCCATGAAGGTACCCATTTGGTATCTTGGATTGCCTGTAATAATTCTTGACGGAAGTCTTTAATAGAAGCAAACCACTGAGCTGTTGCACGGAAAATGGTCGGCTTTTTCGTACGCCAATCATGTGGGTATGAATGAGTAATAAAGCTTAGTTTCAAAAGAGCACCAGACTCTTGAAGCTTCTCTGTTATCGCCTTATTTGCCTCCTCATAGAAAATCCCTTCAAATCCAGGAGCCTCTGAGGTCATATAACCCTTCTCATCGACAGGACAAAGTACATCCAAGTTATATTTTTGACCCACTATAAAATCTTCTTCCCCATGACCTGGTGCTGTATGTACACAACCAGTACCAGCTTCTGTCGTTACATGTTCCCCTACCATAACGAGAGAGTCACGGTCGTACAATGGATGCTTCGTAATCACACCCTCTAGTTCGATTCCTTTTACAGTTTTTACAGTCTCAGGATGTTCCCATTCTAGCACCTTTGTCACTTCTTCTAGAAGTGCAGAGGCAACCACATAGCTCGTCTGGTCAACTTTAACGATACTGTAATCTAATTCTGGGTGTAAGGAAATTCCTAGGTTTGCTGGAATTGTCCATGGAGTCGTTGTCCAGATGATTAATTTCTCATCCCCTGCTAATACTCCTTTTCCATCCTTCACATCAAATGCAACATAAATAGATGGAGATCGTTTATCTTGATACTCAATCTCTGCTTCTGCTAAAGCTGACTCACTTGAGGGAGACCAATAAACAGGTTTTAGACCTTTGTAGATATAGCCTTTTTTCGCCATCTCACCAAACACTTTAATTTGCTGTGCTTCGTACGCAGGATCCAACGTAATATAAGGATTAAACCAGTCTCCACGTACTCCTAATCGCATAAATTGTTCACGCTGACTATTGATTTGACCGTATGCATATTCCTCGCATAGCTTTCTAAACTCCGCAATAGAAAGTTCTTTACGGTTCACCTTTTTATTTTTAGTTAGAGCCGTTTCGATTGGAAGACCATGAGTATCCCAACCTGGTACATAAGGAGCGTTATATCCACTCATTGACTTATAACGGACGATAAAATCTTTTAGTACCTTGTTTAAGGCATGGCCCATATGAAGGTCACCGTTGGCATATGGAGGCCCATCATGTAAAACATATAAAGGTCGGTCCTTTGTACGCTCTTGAACTTTTTCATATATGCTCATCTCAGACCATTTCGACTGAATTTCTGGCTCTTTGTTTGGGAGGTTTCCTCGCATAGGAAACTCTGTTTTTGGCATTAGTAACGTATCTTTATATTCCATCAAAATTCCTCCAGTTTTCTTCATTTTCAGCATGTCCAAAACTACTAGTAAGTAAAACAAAAAGCGTAAGCGCCCTGGTTAGACTTGAAAAGCAAATGTTCTGAAGAAAAAAGAGTGTTTTTCCCTTTTCTATTCTTCAGGTTATTTGACCTCGAGAGGGATAAGCGCTGGAGCTAGATTAAAACAAAAAAAGACCTCTATCCCCAAAGGGACGAGAAGGTCTCGCGGTACCACCCTTATAGACTTAAAACATACTTATTGAAAATGAGTATGTTAGTAACTAGCTTTAATAAGTCCACTTGAAATTCGTAACGTGAATGAAACGCCATAGCCTACTACTATTTCAGCATGGAACTCAAGGGTGATTTTCACTCTTTAATACTGTACCGAGCTTTCACTGTCCCCGGTTCGCTAGTGCAGTTTTTATAAAAGAGATACTGTCCCTATCATGGTCATACATTTATTTTATCTTTGGTTGTTAATGAATTATATGTAAAAAATTCATATCCGTCAAGATTTTATTCGTTCGAATCTCCATCTAAATTCGGAACTTTAATTTCTTTATTCAATTCCATGAGATGATCCCAATCATCATTATCAATTAACTCAAGTTGAGCTTGGATTAACATTCTAAATCGATTGCGGAAAATTTTGGATTGTTTTTTCAAATCATCAATTTCAAATGTAATTTTTCTTGCTTTAGTTAAGGATTCGTTAATAATACGATCAGCATTTTTCTCTGCTTCTTTTACGATTAATTTGGCTTCCTTTGTAGCATTCCTTTTTACATCTTCAGCCGTTTCTTGGGCTATTAAAATCGATTTATTTAAAGTTTCTTCAATATTAGAGAAGTATCCTAGCTTTTCTTTTAGCTCAATTGCTTTTTCCTCTAATTCCTTCTTATCACGGATGACTAATTCATAATCTTTAATCACTTGATCTAAAAACTCATTTACTTCATCTTCATCATACCCACGAAATCCTCTAGAAAATTCTTTATTATGAATATCCAATGGTGTTAAAGGCACGCTGGCCACCTCCACATAATTCTCTTAATTACAATTAACCTCTTAATTCGACAAATTTAGGCTAGATTCCTTCTAAAAAGTGAAAAAATTTTAATTATTATTTTACTTTCCCAACTTTTATTCTCCATTTTTCCCTTTTTGTTTGTCCTTCTATCTCGATAATCTTGCATCTTCCATGACCTCTCACAGAAATCACGTCTCCTTCTTTACATTCAAAAGATACCTCTTCGACTTGCCTCCAGTTCACCTTGACAACCCCTCCCTTGATTAAAGGAGCTGCTTTCGATCTAGAAAGATTGTAGGCTTCTGCAACCACGACATCTAGCCTCATCGAAGAAACCGTAAACGCCTCTTCTCTCCATTCATCAATAACCTTTATCATCTCATTGGCCTCTTTTTCAACTAATGTTATCTTTGCACGGCCTATAGATTGTAGATTAAGCAAAATGAAGTCAGAGATTTCTTTTGCAACCATAAGCTGAATCGTTTCTTCTTTTTTTAAGATATCCCCGAATTTCGAACGTTTTAAGCCAAGAGACATTAACGAACCTAATACTTGGGGGTGCTCAATTGTTACAAATTTATGAGGATACTGTACTTCAAAAAACTGAACTTGGTAATCAGTTTCTAAAGGCACATAGTAATCTGGAAAAAGCAACGCACGCTTACGCTCTACTTGTGTTGCTCCTCCAAAAAAGGAAATGGTAATTTCGGTATCTTCACCAATTATGCTTTTTATTATTTTTTGTTCTCTTGGATCCAGGAAATCTGTCAGCCTTGGAACAAAAGTAGAGCGCACAGATTCCTTCCATTTTAGAACTTGATCAATAAAAGCATGTTCTTCTGGCCTGAAGTGCTGATAAATCGACATAAAAATTCTCCTCATTCACGGCTCTCATAGCAACTAAAATGCGAAAAGAAAGGGAATCCAATTCAATAGATTCCCTTTCCCTCAAGTTAGTCCTAACATTCCAAATAATGCTGTTAAACCTATACTTGCGAAATTCAATAAGAAGATCGCAACAATTGGTGAAATATCTATCATGCCTAATGGTGGGATAATGCGTTTAAATGGTTCTAAATAAGGCTCACAAATTCTAGCTAATAATTTTCCAAAGCCACTTTCCCTAGCATTCGGAAACCATGATAATAGAATATAAACAATTAATGCATACGTATAGAACCGAATTGCCAATAACAATATTCCTAAAATTGCCTCCATACTTACCACCCCTTTTCAGATAATTCTTCATCATGGAGAGTTTCAGAAATGTTTCCAGAAACATCTACATTATCAGGTGTACATAAAAAGATATTCAAACCAATTTTTTGGATATCTCCTCCAACTGCGTAAACCGTGCCACTTAAAAAATCAACAATTCGAAGTGCTTGATCACGTGAAATTCTTTGTAAATTTATAACCACTGAACGTCTGTTCTTCAAATGATCTGCAATTCCCTGTGCTTCAGAGTAGGATTTTGGTTCAAATAAGATCATCTTAGACGTGGATTTTGGAACACTCTGAAGATTTACCACATTTTGTTTCCCACTCACCTGATGCTTAGCAGAACGAGATATCGGAAACTCTTCCTCTTCTATTTCACGTTCATGCTCATCGTATTCAAATTCTTCATCTAAGGCAAAAAAATTCTTGAGCTTTGACTTCATAGTCATATATATACCTCCTAATTAGAAATGCTGAAGTACCCCGCTTAGACTCAGAAATAACAAATGTTCTAACGCCAGAAAGGCGTTCTTTGCCTTTCTGGCGTTAGGTTATTTGACCTAAGGCGGTATGGGCAATGAAGCTAGACACAACAAGTTAAAATACTGAAAGTGCGCCGGTTGTTACTCGAACAGTGAAGAACCTATGCGAAGAAATGTTGCTCCCTCTTCTATCGCAATTTCATAATCGTTTGACATTCCCATTGAAAGCTCTGTACATGGAGCATATGGAAGTTGTAATGCTTGTACATCATTTCTTAGTTCTTTAAGCGATTTGAAACATTGTCTAACGGCCACCTTATCTTCTGTAAAAGGGGCCATCGTCATAAGCCCTACAACTCTTAAATTATTAAAGGTACTCAGTTCTTTAATAAACTTAATTGTTTCATCCGGAGCAAGACCATGCTTCGTTCCTTCTCCGGATGTATTTACTTGGACAAAACAATTTACTATTTTTGAAGAACGCTTATTAATCTCTTTTGCTAAAGAAATCCGATCCAGAGAATGTATGTAGTCAATTTCATTAATAATATCTTTTGTTTTTCTTGTTTGAAGGGATCCAATATAGTGCCAGGTTGGCCCAGTTCCAAGCGAATGCTTCTTTTCAAGCAAACCAACGTCTCGATTCTCACCAATATGTTTAATCCCAGCTTCAATGGCTTTCCCAGCTAAATCAATAGTAACATATTTTGTCACTGCAACAATAGTAATCTCATCAGGATTTCGACCTGTAATCTGGCATACTTCATGTATTCTATGTTGAATTTGAGCTAGGTTTTCTTTTACTGACAAAGAATTTCAATCCTCCTTGTACCCAATAAAACTCATCATACGTCCGGTACTTCCTTGATCTCTGCGATGTGAAAAAAACAGTTTTTCTTCGCAAGAGGTACAAAAGGATGAGCTTAGAATATGCTCTTCTTCAATTCCAGCATTTCTTAGCAGCTGTTTATTTAACAATGGTAAATTCAAAGAGTATTGACCTAATGATACTTCTTTGAATGGCTTCTTTTCAGATGATGAATCTAATATCCTTTTAACCTCTTGTATCACGTGATCATCTACGATATAGCAGCAATCACGGATAGAAGGACCTATTGAGACAAGAATATCCTTAGGAGATACCCCCTCTACTTGATTCCATCGCTCAACCATCTTAATTGCAATGCATTGCACCGTTCCCCTCCAACCAGCATGTGCTAATCCTATCAGTTTTTTTCCTGGTGCGAAAAAAAACAAGGGAACACAATCCGCATAGCAGGATGTTAACAAAATTGAAGGATCATCCGTATAGATCCCATCTGTAAGAGGGATCCCGTCTCTATACGTAAATACACCTTTTCCAACTTCACGAGTAGATACCCTCTTGATTTCAGACTCATGTACCTGCTCTGAGCAAACCCACTCGGAGGTTGAGAACCCAATAATCTCTGAAAGTTTCACTCTATTTTGATGAACGTGTTCGTCCAAATCATTTACATGTAAGCCTAAATTAAACGATTCAAATGGTTCCTTACTGTATCCACCGTTTTTTGTCGTAAAACCAGCAGTCAAGTGGGGATATAGCTTTTTCCATTCAGATATAAGTACGATCTCATCTTGAATTAGTTGGAAAGGCTCCATCAAAAAAAATCTCCTTTAGCTTTATCGTTTGTTTGTAATGAACTTCTCTATAGGCCTTACATAGAGGAAAATAATACCTTCGACACTATTTTATCATAAATGACGAAAAAACGGGAAATACATTTTTATTGCTAATTAATAGTCTCCTTATACTCTTCTGATGTTTGATAGAAACGGACCAAAATAACATCTGTTCCAATCTTAACAATATTTCTCCACGGAATCATAACCTCTTCATCTTTCCCAAATAATCCAAACATCTTACCTCCTGAAGAGATAATTATAGAATCAATTTTTCCAGTTGTCGTATTAATTTCAAGATCTCCAATATTCCCTAATTTTTTTCCATCTGCAACATTAACAACATCCTTAATTTGAAACTCTGAAATTTTAACCATAACTTACATCATTCCTTTCTACTTGTATCTCTTAAAAAGGTACTACTTCCAACTCATTTATCCATCTGCTCTGAAAATGTATTACGTTGACTTTTAAATTTTGCTTTTTTGTCTTTATGATTCGGGTTCTATGTTTATGATTATATTTATGTGGTGAGTGGAAATAATTCCGCTTATAAATATATATGATACAAGGAATCCTAATCATGCTTAAAAGAAAACATAAAAAAAGAACTGCCCTATGACAGTTCTTACGATTGGATATTTTTATTCATTTGTCTAATCGCAGCTTTTTCTAAGCGAGAGACTTGTGCTTGGGAAATACCAATTTCCTCAGCGACCTCCATTTGGGTTTTACCTTGAAAGAATCTTTTTCTAAGAATGAGCTTCTCTCGGTCGTTTAAGCGTCTCATTCCCTCTTTTAATGCTAATTCTTCAATCCATTGGATGTCTCTATTTTTCTCATCACTTAATTGATCCATTACATAAATCGGATCTCCACCATCATTATAAATGGGTTCGAATAACGAAACTGGATCCTGAATCGCATCTAAAGCAAAAACAATTTCTTCATGAGGTACTCCTAGTTCTTTAGCGATTTCTTCTGCTGAGGGCTCTCTAGAAACCTCACTCATTAATCTTTCTCTTACTTGCAAAGCCTTATAAGCAATATCTCTTAATGATCTTGAAACACGGATTGGGTTATTGTCACGTAAGTATCGTCTAATTTCCCCAATAATCATGGGCACTGCATATGTTGAAAATTTCACATTCTGTCCTAAGTCGAAATTATCAATGGATTTCATCAGACCGATACAGCCTACCTGAAACAAATCATCAACAAATTCTCCTCTATTGTTGAATCTTTGGATGACGCTTAATACAAGTCGCAAGTTTCCGTTTACTAGTTTTTCTCTAGCGTAAAGGTCCCCACTCTGCATTTCCTTGAAAAGCACTCTCATCACATCATTTTTTAATACTGGAAGTTTAGAAGTATCCACGCCGCAGATTTCTACTTTATTTCGAGTCAATTCTTTCCCTCCTGTCAGGAGCTGCTGTACAAAGTAAAGTATCTCCTTTGAAGGGAAATTTATGCACAAGCTAACAGGAGTTGACCCGCTCATTAATCATAAAAATATCTAAAATGCCTGATATTCCTTATTCTTTGTCCTGAAAATTTCTTTATGAATTCTTTAAAATATTTTTAAAAAATCAATATAGAAACTTGTTTTATCCATGACCCATAATTCTCAGAATATTCTCCAACTCACACCATTTTATTAAATTCTTTTCTCAGCCTTTTTATTATTCGTTTTTCTAACCGTGAGATATAGGATTGAGAAATCCCTAACATATCTGCAACATCCTTTTGTGTCTTCTCCTCGCCACCTATAAGTCCGAAGCGCAGCTCCATAATCTGTTTCTCGCGATCATTTAATTGATGTAATGCTTTGATCAATAATTTTTTTTCAACATTTGCTTCTAAATCCTTTGTAATAATATCATCTTCAGTTCCTAGTACATCAGATAAAAGCAATTCATTTCCATCCCAATCAATATTTAATGGCTCGTCGAATGAGACTTCTGATCGAATTTTATTATTTCGACGTAAGTACATTAGAATTTCATTTTCAATACATCGTGAAGCATATGTAGCCAACTTAATCTTCTTTTCAGGATTGAAAGTATTTACAGCTTTTATTAGGCCAATCGTTCCAATACTAATTAAATCTTCAATATTAATCCCTGTATTCTCGAACTTTCTTGCAATATACACAACTAAACGCAAGTTTCGTTCAATTAAAATCGATCTAGTAGCTTTATCCCCAAGCGGAAGTTTCTGTAATAATACTTCTTCCTCGTCTTTTGAAAGTGGTGGTGGCAACGCCTCACTTCCACCAATATAATAGATTTCATCCGTTTTTAAGCCCAACTTTATAAGAACTTTATACCACCATAAGGTTAAATGAATTTTCCAATGTCGCATGAATTGTCCTCCTCTTTAAGCAGATTGTATAGAAGATTGCACAAGCATTTTCGGATGAATAATACAGTCGAATTCATCATCTGATGATAGGGTTGATTTACTTAAACCGATTAGTACCTTCTTGACATGTGTGACTTCGTCGTTTTGTGAAATGGACACCAAATCTGGTTTTATTGCAACCAAAAACTCATGTTGCTGCCCTACCCCACGATATGGGACAATTCGTAATCGACTCTCCCACGGATGATGGGAGCTAACATCAGTAAATGAATCAAAACCTTCTGTTTTTTCAATTATTTCAGGTGGTAAAAATCCCTTAGCTCGACTAACATCTAGTATCATAACTGGAGACTTTGTAATGGGGTCATATAATTGGTTTCCACTATCAACTAATCCCTTTATATTGAGTGTTTGGTCATCTATGGAAATGGAGACCTCTACAAATTGCTCATATTGAATATGCTTAAGTTCCATATCTTCTAATCTAGCTTTTGAAAAGTACCAAAGAACCGGGAAACCTATTACAACGAATGTCCAGCTAATAGGACTCCCGAAACCTGTAGATTTAGTTGCAACCACTCCATTTACTACCTCGATATCGGAGCTTAAAAAATAGTGTACACCAATCATACCTCCCCCCAGAATAAACGTCGCAAAGTAAAAAGTTAGTAAAGTTTGGACAAAATAGCGAGGTCTCTTAAATCCGAATGCGACCAATACCATGACAACTGAGAATAACAGCTTGCTAAAAGGATGGCTGACAACTGAAAAATAAGGCGTTAGCATAAACAGGACAATGGTTGATCCAATTAATGCACTAAGTAGTAGTCGGACTTTTTGTATTCTCCGTTTAAGGATAATGGCTGTTAACAGCAGCAAGGATGCGTCAATACAAAAGTTCAATAACCAGATCGCATCTAAATATACTGTCAAGCTAGCACAACCTTTCATTAATCTATGAAACAGCTCATTTATTTCCTTTGTAAAATCTAGTATATATTCATTCTAGTTGGAAGTCTGTCAGTTTATGCCGACAAGAGCGTAGAAATTTTGAAATATTTAGACCTATTTTGTCAAACATTCTTAAAAGAAGGAGCTTTTTTTGAAACTCCTTTGGCAATCTATAGTTTTTAAAATAGTGAGTTTTTTTATTTAAATTCAGACTAGTTACGTATTTTTATTTTTTTCCTAAATATATTAAAATCTCTCGTTAGAAAGAAGTCATGTTTCATTAAGCCAACATTATGGATCGGGTTAATGGCTTATTTTTCTGTATTCAAATATGTAAAACTTTATAATTCTTGGAAAGAAATATAAAAAAAGTCAGTAGGAAGTTCCCTACTGACTTTTTTAACTAGTATTATCGACGACGGTTACGATTTCTCAGGAACGTCGGTATGTCTAATGCTTCTTCAGCTTGTGGTTGATTAGAAGAAACTTCATCACGCTTAACTTCACGTTTCGTCACTGGAGTAACAGGCTTGCTACCTTGTGTGGAAGGACGATAAGATTTTGGTTCAGCTGAGTTGTTATTGTCTTCAAATCCTGTCGCGATGACAGTAACGATAATTTCATCCTTTAAGTTATCATTTATGACAGACCCAAATATCATGTTAACATCTTGATCAGAAGCAGATGCAACGATATCCGCGGCTTCTTGAACCTCATATAAGCTTAAGTTTGAACCTCCACTTATATTCATCAATACTCCCTGCGCACCATGAATTGAGGTTTCAAGTAGTGGACTAGAGATTGCTCTTTTTGCAGCTTCTGCGGCACGGTTTTCGCCAGTTGAAACACCAATTCCCATTAGTGCAGAGCCTTTATTTGACATAATCGTCTTTACATCTGCGAAATCAAGATTAATCAAACCTGGAACAGCGATTAAATCTGATATACCTTGTACTCCCTGACGAAGTACATTGTCAGCTTCACGGAATGCTTCAAGCATTGGAGTATTTTTGTCAACAATTTCAAGTAGACGATCATTTGGAATAACGATTAATGTATCTACTGCTTCTTTCATTGCTGCAATCCCACCAGAAGCTTGTGATTGACGCTTTCTTCCTTCGAAAGTAAACGGTCTGGTCACAACTCCAACAGTTAAGGCTCCAATCTCACGTGCAATTTGAGCGATTACAGGTGCAGCACCAGTACCCGTACCTCCACCCATTCCTGCTGTGACAAACACCATGTCTGCACCTTTTAGAACTTCTTCAAGCTGTTCACGGCTTTCTTCAGCAGCTTTCTTTCCAACCTCAGGATTCGCTCCAGCTCCAAGTCCTCTAGTAGATTTACCACCGATTTGCATTTTAATTTCCGCTTTGGACAAATTTAAAGCTTGTGCATCCGTATTTACAGCAATAAAATCTACACCTTGAACCCCGTGCTCAATCATTCGGTTAACTGCATTATTACCACCGCCGCCAACACCAATAACCTTTATAGTAGCTAATTGATCTAAATTTGTATCGAACTCCAACATTGTAGGTCCTCCTAATTTACCAATTTCCGTTACTTCATTTTACCTAGCAATATACCATTTTATCGAAAAAAGGTACTTACGCGGAGATATTCACCTGATACGATTTAGTTTAACGTCATTAATACCAGGGGTAGGACTTGTCCTAAGCTTATTCAAAAAAGTAGCCGAAGAACTTTTTGACTTTATTTTGTATGTTATCATCTTCTGATTTTGTTTTCTTTGCTGATTGGTTCTTTTGTACTTTCTTTTCCACAGAATCAACCGAAACAGAAGAACTAATTTTTTTCCCTTGAAGCTTTGCATTTTTAAATGCAAACTGAATTAATCCTACACCTGTCGTATATTGAGGTTCACGAACTCCTATATAATCTGGAGTGGCAATTCGTACGTTACTATCCAAGACGATTTGGGCTAGCTCTGCTACTCCAGGCATTGAAACGACTCCACCTGAAAGTACAAATCCACCTGGAAGATCCTTCACGCCTTGCTTTCTAAGTTCTTGTAAAACAAGCTCTAATACTTCTTCGAGTCTTGCTTCAATAATGTCAGATATCTCTAATTGACTAAACTGCTGATGCTGATCACTTCCGATAATTGGAACACTAAACACTTCTTCTTCTGATGCATGATCATAGAAAGCATGTCCATGCTTGATCTTGATTTTTTCAGCATCTTCGGTTGAAGTACGAAGTCCAATTGATAAATCTTTAGTAATATGCTCGCCACCAACAGGAATGACCATTGTTGAAATAAGATTCCCGTGTTCAAAAATAGAAATATTTGTGGAGCCACCACCAATATCAATAAGTGCAACTCCCAAATTTCTTTCATCCTTAGATAAGGCAATAGAACCTGCAGCTAAAGGCTGAAGGCATATATCAGTTACTTCTAAACCAGCGCGTTCTACACATCGCAATAAATTATGTAAGACTGTTTTAGAACCCGTGATGATGGTTCCTTCCATCTCGAGACGAACACCAATCATTCCTCGAGGGTCGTTAATCTCATCTAATCCATCAACAATAAATTGCCTTGGAATGACATCAATGATCTCTCTTTCAGGAGGAATCGAAATAACTTGAGCTGCATCGATGACACGGTGAATATCTTCATTCGTAATTTCACGGTTATCACTTGATACAGCTACTACACCATGACAAGGTTGCAAGTGGACATGATTACCAGCTACACCAACTACGACTCGATTAATCGATATTCCAACCATTCTTTCAGCTTGTTCAATAGCCCTTTTAATAGAATGAACTGTTTCATCTATGTCAACAATTGTACCTTTACGCAATCCTTCAGATTTTACATTCCCCACTCCAATAATGTTTAAATTATCATTTAACATTTCACCAATGATAACCTTCACATTGGATGTACCGATGTCAAGACTAACGAAAAGCTCATTGCTGTTCATTCTATGGCACCTCCCTTTTAATCTCCGTCTCCACTGTTCATTCACTTTTAGGTTTCCAACATCTTTGTCGGATTTTTCAAATAAATTTATCACATAGGGAAATATTCAACACATACTACTTTTTTCCCTTTTTGTAAAATTAATTTTTTTCTATTTTTTCTCTTGAGGCTGACCATTTTGATATAATAATTCGACGAATGACAGCAATATTTTGGAATAGTCTAACTCCGAACGCAAAAACTGCAGCCAAATACAAGTCTACACCAAGATGGACACCAAGAAAAGCTAAACTTGCAGCTAAGATGATATTAAAAAAGAATCCTGAAACAAAAACCTTTTCATCATATAAATTTTGCATATGAGCCCGTATTCCTCCAAAAAGAGTATCCAGGGATGCAAGAACTGCAATTGATAAATAATTTGAGTATTCATCAGGGATTTTGATTTCTGAAAATAGTCCAAGAATAACTCCTATTATTAATCCTACGAGTGGAAGCCACATATCATGATCCCTCCTTCTCGCTTTTGACAGAATCTAAATGTTTTATACGAATGGGCTGATCGTAGGCGGGAATAGTTAAATGATTGATTGGAGAAGAAATATCTAACTTGAGGCCTTCAATTTCAAACTCAAATTGGATGGATTCAGAAGCTACCATGCGATTGTATAACTTCTCAGCATCACTTGTAATGACCTTTACTTCAATAGGAACTACTGGAAGTCGAAAATTGTTGATTGTTGTATATCCATTCACATCTCTAATTGCAGAAGTGTTTACATACCGTTGCTCTGCAATCGAAATATTAGTCGTTCCATTAATGTTTAATTCATTAATTAGTCTTCTGAGCTGTTCGGCTGACACTCGTGAGCTTGATTGTCCTATTATGGGCTCGTCAAACATCTCTTCTATCTTGATTGTAATGCCTTGTCCACTAACAACAGTCAATCCTGCTTCTTCCCTAAGTGCTTGTAAAGTGTCTTTAAGAGATACCTCTTTGCTTTGCTTTAGATCTGTTTCGTAATCCTTCATTGTTTCTTCGTACTTTCTAATCTCTTTTAATAATTGGGATTGGACATCTAGTTCTTTTTTTATGGCTTCCCTAAGCTCCCATGCGTCTCTTGTATCTCTTATTACGGGTTCATTTGTTGTTTGGAACTGAATGGCTAGCATAAAGCCTACTAATAGGGCAATTAGGGCAAAAATATAAACACTTTTGTTACGCACGAGAACCTCCTTCAAGTTTTCTAATTATTCTTTTCCAATCCAAGCTTTGGATCTAATATGATTTGCTGTTTCTTCTCAATTTTAACTTTAATATTATCATTCACGAGCTGAGCATTTACTCCACCAGTAATATTGAGTGCTGCCTCTAACACGTCAGAGTCACCAATTGCTGAAACCACGAAAGGAGCAGGATGCTGAGTTCCATCTACACTTATAACTGGACCAATACATAAAATATACGAATCGTGAAAGATTCGTTGACCATTTATGGCAATAGCATTAGCACCTGATATCATTAGTTCGTTCATTACATTTTGAATGTGTCCTTCATGAACAATATAGCTGTTTACATTAGCTTCAGTTGGAACGTAAGAAGCATCCTCTAAAGTAACTTCTATTCCTTTACCTTGTACCTTAATTTCACCAACATACATTCTATATTTTTCAACATCTTCAACTAGATTGAATAAGACTTGTTCTTGGTCGCCTAAGTTCTCTTCTACTTGGCGCACTTTTTCTTGCTGTTTAAATAACTCTTGCTGTAAATTCCGATTTGTTTTCTCTTGATTGATTAATGTGTTCCGATATTCATATTCTCTTTCCCATTGACGATCTGTGATAGGATTTTCATCTTTATTTTCACTTTTTGTAAATTGGTAAGAAAATGAAATCATAAAACCTAGCACAACACATACAAAGGATAGAATGACATGATTACCCTTCACTTTCATCTTCCTTCACTTCTTCCTCTTTTTCCTGTTCGATCTCTTTTGGTTCATAAGACTCAAAATAGTATGCCACTTCCATGTGGATGACTCCCTTTAAACTGGCATCAAGCTCGCTTACAATGGAAGGATAGGCACTCATCTTTTTTGCAAAATCAGTTATAGTTGCACTGACCTCGTGACCGTCATTCATAAACAATGTGATATGAAGAAAGTCAGCATCTTGTGGGGTATGATGTATTTCAGAGATAGAATTAGCAATAGCAGGTGATAATTTGGCTAATTCATCCGCCATTTCTTGCAATTCACTACTTGCTTCCCAATTCGTTAGGATAGGCGCATCTGAAGGAATACTTGTCGTTTTAAAAGCCTTAAGAACATTCCCATCCTCTAATATCGGAAAATAAGTCCCTTCATTTATAGCATAGGCGACCCTTTTCATTTCAGTAACTGTTAAAAAGATCGTATTGGGAAACTTCTTTTGAATAACTACTTGTTTAATTTCTTTGTTCTTCTTTACTTTATTTATGATTTTATCCATTTTGAGGTTCCAAAAGCTTGTCCTGTTCGTAATCCCCGACAAGGCAATGATTTCATCAGTAGGTACATGCAAATTCCCTTTAACCTCGATAGTAGCGATATGACTCAAAGGAGATTGAAGATACAAGATACCAATAATGAGAAGAAAAAAGATTGATACATAAATAATTAGTCTTCTGTTTGCCTTTTGTCTTCTTTGTTGCTTAATTTTAGGAATTCTATCTTCAAGTGTCAGGATCTTTCCCTTCTCCATACGTTATCCACCTACATTTTAATAAGATACTATAATTTTTATATAATCGATAGAATAAACGGCATAGAAACATGCCGTTTATTCTTTTAATAGCCCTGTTATTAAACTATGGTGATATTCAAATGTTTCAGGCTGACGTGCCGAGGCCGCCATCCACGAAATAGGATTCTTTTTTCTTTAATAATAGTAAAATTATAGCACAATATGGAAAGATAGTGGGATTATTTTCGGCCAATAATTTCTACTTCTGTATGGAGGTCTATATTATATTTATCTTTTATCGTATTTTGGATATAGTTAATTAGATTTAGTACATCCTCTGCTGTGGCACGATCTTTATTCACAATGAAGTTCGCATGCAGTTCGGATACTTGAGCCCCACCAATTTGGTACCCCTTTAATCCAGCTTTCTCAATTAATTGGCCTGCATACTCTGGAAGTGGATTACGGAAAATACTACCTGCACAAGGAAAGTTCCATGGCTGTGTATCACGTCTGTAATCTTTATTTTTTTGTAACTCTGCCTTAATTACTTCAGTGCTTCCTTCTGACAATTGAAGAACAGCCTCAACACATATTCCAGGTCGTTCTTTTTGAAGAACTGATGTCCGATAAGAGAATTTTAAATCCTCATTGGATACCCATTCAAAAGTGCCATCTTCAAACAGCACATATGCTTTTTTTACTATTTTTGACATATCCGACCGATGAGCTCCTGCATTCATGTAAACTGCTCCACCAAGAGAACCTGGAATACCTCCAGCAAACTCTAGTCCCGCTAAGCCCTTTCTTGCTAAAACAGCCGCAAGCTTTACTAATGAGTAGCCCCCACCTACTGTGATTTCAGTTCCATTGATTTCTAATGAATCTAAACCGTCGCCTAGCTTTATGACAACCCCTTCAATCCCTTTATCTGAGACTAATAGGTTCGACCCTCTGCCAATTGCTCTCCACTTAATTCCAATTTTTTTAATAAATTGAATCGTGGTTTCTAGACCTTGAACTGAAGAAGGTTCAACAAATAAATCAGCCGGTCCTCCGATTTTCATCGTTGTATGATTAGCTATTGATTCCCCTACTAACACTTTCCCAACATTTTCTTTACGAAGTTTACTCGCTATTTTTTCCATGTCGACCTCCTAACCAAAACTGCCACTACCTCATTTTTACTATTCTATGCATGAGAGTTGAGCGAAAGTCATTGTCTATTTTTTGATCAGTTTTTTTATTAATCTATACAACCTAGAGGATGCATCCGGAATTCCAAGTTCTAATGATTTAGAACTCATATCATTCCATTTCACAGTGTTCCCAATGATTCCGTCTATCTCATGTAAAAGTACTTCACCTGATAATTCAGGCTCAACTATCACTATAGCTGCCCCATTCTGCTCTAATGCACGTGCATTTTTTTCTTGGTGATTATTCGTGACATAAGGACTTGGAATTAAGATACTTGGCACCCCAAGTGCCGTTATTTCTGAGAGCGTTGTTGCACCAGCTCTTGCGACGATTAAATCAATATTCTTTAGATAATCCGGCATATTATGCAAAAACGGCTTAATAATGACGTTCGGTGGATTACCCACCTTTTCTACTTCCTCTACCACTTTATCATAATGTACTTCACCGGTAATATATAAAACTTGATAGTCCTTCTTTTTGAAGCTTTGTAATGCCTTTACACATGCATCATTTATAGGTCTTGCTCCTCTGCTTCCACCAACAATCATAACTGTTTTTTTGTTCGGATTTAAACCAAGTTCGGCTTTTTTTACTGGTACATGCTGCACAACCTCTGTCGCTCTTGGATTCCCAGTCAACGACACTTTTTCTTTTGGGAAAAAAGGTGTAGCCTCTTGAAAGCAAATCGCCACATTATCAACATATTTACTTAAAAATTTATTTGTTAATCCAGGAACACTGTTTTGTTCATGTATGATGGTCGGTACTTTGAGTTTGGCTGCAGCGTACACGACAGGACCACATACAAAGCCACCCGTGCCAATTACAATATCTGGCTGAAAGGATTTAATCATCTTCTTACTATCTTGAACACCTTTTAAGAACCTTAGAATCGTTTTCACATTTTCAAATGATAACTTTCTTTTGAACCCAGTTATATGAATCGATTTAAATGGAATTCCTTCTTTTTCTACTATCTTTTTTTCTAATCCTGTTTCAGTTCCGATATACAAAAATAGTGCATTTGGATCCTGCTTTTTTATTTCCTTTATTAACGCAAGAGCTGGATAAATATGTCCACCCGTTCCTCCACCGCTTATTAGTATTTTCATGGGTCACCTCCATTAATCTTAAGTTCCCTACCTAAAAATAGTCTAAACCCTGTTTAATTAAACAGGGTTTATTCATAAGAAATTACGTTTTCTATAGCCTAGCATATCGACTAATATTTAATAACACACCTACCGCCATTAACATGAGTGTTAAGGATGAACCTCCATAGCTAAGGAATGGAAGGGTGATCCCTGTTACTGGCATCAACCCAATAACAACTCCAATATTAATGATGACTTGTATAGCGATCATCGAAATAATTCCTATTGCTAAAAAACTCCCAAACAAATCTGGTGCACCAAGGGCAATTCGAACCCCTCTCCAAAGTAACAATGCAAATAACAAAATAACGAGCGATCCACCAATGAATCCGAGTTCTTCTGCTAAAATCGCAAAGATAAAATCTGTCTGAGGCTCTGGAAGATAAAAGAACTTTTGACGGCTTTTCCCAAGACCTAAGCCCAGCAATCCACCTGGACCAATGGCATAAAGCGACTGGATAATTTGGAATCCACTATCTGTTGGGTCCTGCCATGGATCTAAAAACGACGTGATACGTTTAATTCGATAGGGAGCAGACAATATTAATGCTACAAATCCAGCAACACCTATTAGTCCTAATCCAACAAAGTGACTAATTCTCCCACCCGCAACGAAAATCATGACCATGCACGTTCCGACCATTACCGTCCCTGTACCCAAGTCCGGCTGAATCATAATCATCCCAAATGCAAGAAACACTAACGAAAGGGATGGAACGAGGCCCTTCCTAAAGGAAGTTATTTTCTTTTGATTTTCAGATAAGTATTTTGCAAGAAACGCAATCATTGCTAGCTTCATAAATTCTGATGGCTGAATTGAAAAAGCTCCAATACCAATCCAACTTGTAGCTCCACCACGTGTCAAACCCACTCCTGGAATGAGAACTAATACAAGTAATCCAAAACAAATTATGAGAACAATTTTGGCCCATGTCCGCCATGTCCAATAATCAATATTCATGATAAGAAACATTGCAATAATACCTAAGCCAGCAAAAAGAAGCTGCCTTTTTGCAAAGAAAAAAGAGTCTTCAAATTTAAAAGTTGCCCAAGCGGCACTAGCACTGTAAACCATAATCATACCAACTGCTAAAAGCATTAATGTAATCACTACTAATAAAAAATCTGGTGTAGACTTTTTTGTCGGCAATTGTGTCACCTCAGGTCCTAGATTAAAGGCGAGGTACTTTGTCCAGTTCCAGCGTCGGAGTCCGCCTGAGGTCAAATAACCTAAATAAAATAAATGGGAAAAGAGACCCTTTTTATCAATTCAGACCATTTTCTATGCCTGAGACTACCCGGTGCGCTTGTACTTTTCGTTTGGCCAAGCCCTTATTTCAGTCTATGCACAGCCTCTACAAAAATGTCTCCTCTCACTTCAAATGTTTTATGTTGATCCCAGCTTGCGCAAGCAGGTGATAACAATATAACATCATGTGGATTAGAGAGCTCATACGCTAAAGGTACTGCATGTTCCACATTATCGACATGTTCAATCGTTTTAATCCCTGCAACTTGAGCCATTTTAATTAATTTTTCAGCTGTTTGCCCAAACACAACAAGTGCTTTTACATTATTCATGTAAGGCATTAAATCATCGAAGTCATTTCCACGATCCAAGCCACCAGCTAGTAGTATTGTAGGCTGTGTAAAGGAGGACAAAGCCTTCGAAGTAGCTAACATATTGGTTGCTTTTGAATCATTATAAAAAATCCGATCATTTAGGGAACAAACAAATTGAAGTCTGTGCTTGACACCTGTAAATGTTCTCAGGACTTGTATAATACACTCGTTTGGGACTCCAACTAGCTTTGCTACAGAAAGAGCGGCTAAAACATTCTCTATATTATGTTCTCCTGGCAAAGCGATATCCTTGATTCTAACGATGTTTTCACCTAGGAATCGTATGTATTCTCCAGAAACACAAGCACCGTTTGGCTGGTCTTGTCTCGTTGAAAAATAGACTTTTTGAGCTTTAGATGCTGATGCAAGTGCACAGACTTCAGCATCTTCTGCATTAATCACTGCAAATTCTTCTTCTGTTTGCTGCATGAAGATGTTGGCTTTTGCTTTTCCGTATTCCAAAGCGGTACCGTGATAATCAAGGTGAGCCTCAAACAAATTTAGAAAAACAGAAATCTTAGGTCGAAATGTTTTTACGCCTAATAGCTGGAATGAAGATAATTCAGTCACAATATAATGGTCCTTATCTGCAGTTTGAGCTACCTCACAAGCTACAGTTCCTATATTCCCTGCAATAAGTGGTCGTTTAAATCCAGCTTCTAGCATTTCGAAAAGCAGCGTAGTTGTTGTCGTTTTTCCATTCGAGCCTGTAATCCCAATAAAAGGTGCCTCAGAAATTTGATAGGCTAACTCGATCTCAGTAAGAATTGGTATGTTTAGCAGCATTGCTTTTTGAATTAATGGATTTGTATAAGGAATCCCTGGGTTTTTCATAACTATATGTAATGTTTCGTCCACTAATTCTAATGGGTGTCCTCCGCAAATAACCAGTATCCCTAAGTCTTGTAAGGATTGGGCCGTTTCATTTTTCTCTAGAGGCAGCCTGTCATTTACAGTAACATTTGCCCCTAACTGATGAAGAAGCCTAGCCGCTGCATACCCGCTTTTCGCTAAGCCAACTACTAGTACATTCTGGTTGGTATACAATTGTATGTTTTTCACTTACATCCACACCTCTATATAAATTCCGATTGCTGCAAAAACAAGTCCTACACTCCAAAAAGTAACAACCACTCTCCACTCTGACCAACCCACTATTTCATAGTGATGGTGGAGAGGACTCATTTTAAACACTCTTTTACCTGTAGTTTTAAATGAAATAACTTGTATAATTACTGACAAGGTTTCTAGGACGAACACTCCACCTATTATGACCAAAAGAATTTCAAGCTTTGTTAGTATAGCCACAGTCGCGATCGCACCACCTAGTGCAAGTGAACCCGTATCACCCATAAAAACTTTAGCAGGATGTGCATTGAAGACAAGAAAACCTAATACAGAACCAACAACTGCCAATGAAAAAATCGCAACATCAAATTGTGATTGATTCCAAGCTAAGACTGCGAATGCCCCAAAAGCAATAGCAGAGGTTCCAGCAAGTAATCCATCCAGACCATCTGTTAAATTGACCGCATTAGAACCGCCAACTAGCATGAAGACCAAGAGGATAATGTAAAACCAACCTAAATCAAAAGAATAGGTTGTTCCAGGGATACCTACAACTGTTGAAAAGTCATGTTGGATAAAGATGATAAAGAAAATAATGGCAATTAGAATTTGGCCAAGTAATTTTTGTTTAGATGTTAAACCTAAGTTTCTTTTCATCACGACTTTAATAAAGTCATCTAAAAAACCTACTATTCCAAAACCAATTGTCACAAGCAGTAGTAGCAAAATTTCAACCGACGGTGTTGAGAATTTAAAGGCCATTACTAAAGTGGTGATTAGAATCGATAATATAATCACCACTCCACCCATTGTCGGTGTACCAGATTTCTTTTGATGAGATTTTGGACCTTCTTCTCTAATACTTTGACCGAATTTCAATCGACGTAAGAAAGGAATAAAGATAGGCGAAAGAAGAACAGATATCAGAAAGCCCATTAAGATTGTAAAGAGTATCACTTGTTCTACCATTGCCTTACCCCTCCTTTCCCATCAGAAAACACAAGGAAAATTAACTTTGACCATATAGTGGGGTAATTTAACATTTTGTCTTTTACAGCATTAGCATATGAAGCAAATTCATCATTATGTTTAATAGTTATAGAAAATAAGCAATTGGTATGCACAGTTTTAGTTCCTTTCAAATAATTCGATTGAATATATTTTTTTATGACATTCATTTGCGGATTTCATTAGATTTTACAAAAATAATCATTTAAAGTAGCTGGTAGTAATAATCCCATTTTAGAATTATGCTAGTCTCTCTAATATGGCCTTTTTTGCTACTTCACGATCATCAAAGTTATAAACCTTTTGGCCAATGATTTGATAGGTTTCATGTCCTTTACCTGCGATAAGGACGATATCGTCCTTATTAGCTTGTTTGATTGCATAACGTATCGCTTCTTCACGGTCTTCTATGGTTTGATAGCTACCTGCCTTTACTCCCGCTTCCATTTCTTTTAATATTTGGTTAGGGTCTTCTGACCGGGGATTATCAGAGGTGAAAATGGGAACATCTGCAAGAGCAGTTGCAATTCTAGCCATGATCGGTCTTTTGGTCTTATCGCGATCTCCGCCACAACCAACGATGGCAAAAATTTTCCCTTTTGCGAATTGTTTAAGTGTTGTGAGCGCATTTTCAAGACTGTCTGGCGTGTGGGCAAAGTCAACAACCACGGCAAAATCTTGCCCCGCATGAACCAACTCGAATCTACCTTGAACCCCATTTAATTTTACTATCGTTTCTAGAATGATTGGAATAGGCACTTTAGCTACAAGTGATGTAGAAACGGCTGCTAAAACATTATAAACACTGAACATACCAACTAGGTTTATTTCAACGCTGTACGACTCTTCAAATATTGAAAGTATAAAGCTAGTACCAGTATGTTTCATTTTAATACTGGAAGCCATAATATCGCTCTGTTTTTTAATGCCATATGTGATGATATGTGCAGCGGAACTTCTTCTATATTCATCCGCTGCTTCGTCATCATTATTCAGCACTGCAAATTTTTCCTTGTTCGGATCAAAGGTGTTTCCTAATTGTGAGAATAATAAGCCTTTCGTGCGACGATATTCAGCCATTGTCCCATGATAGTCTAGATGATCCTGTGTCAAATTAGTAAAGACCGCAATATCAAAGTCACATCCGTGAGTTCTTCCTAAGTCTAGAGCATGTGAAGATACTTCCATGATCGCTGTATCGACCTCATTTTGTACCATTTTAAAGAATGTTTTTTGGAGTGTTAAGGACTCTGGAGTTGTATTCTTCACTTCAAAGGTTTGGTCTCCAATTTTGGTATGTAATGTTCCAATCAATCCTGTTTTCTTCCCTGAAGCAATTATTATTTGGTCAATCATATGAGTAGTTGAGGTTTTTCCATTTGTGCCCGTAACTCCTATTAGAGTTAGCTTATGACTGGGGTGTTTGTAATAGGCATCTGCTAGAACAGCCATTGCCCGTTTTGAGTCATTTACCACTACAACAGGAACTGACAATTCTAATGGAAGTTCCGAGATAATCGCTATTGCTCCGTTAGAAATGGCTTGTTCTACAAATTCATGACCATCTAGTGTATATCCGTTTATACAAATAAATAAGCTACCTTGTTTGACCTCTCTTGAGTCCATTTCTATAGAAGTGATTAGAGGATTTTCTAATGTTTGTGACTTGTAAAAGGTAAGATAAGAAAGTAAAGATTGTAAGTGCATAATCATCCTCCTATTCGATTAATAAAGTCTTTGGTATATGCGGATTTAGACAGTTAAAGGGTTCACTCTGAACCACTTTTAGTAGAATTCTCCAAAAGGTTAGTTTCAGAGTAATCCGTTATATAAACAGAGACTTTGAAAAAGTCCAATTTTTAAAAGTATGTTAAATCTACCTATTGATTTCCAATCCAGGATGCACCCCATTCCCCGGGGCGGGCAAAAAAGGAAGGTTATTTTTCATTACCGTGAAAAAACCTACCTCGGCGCAAACGCCTTGCGCAGGAGTCGAGCATATCCGCTCCAATCAACATATACTCCTTAAAATAGCTCATGTTCGAGAGTAACTACTTTTTCAGTGGTCTCATATTAACTGCAGCTCTTTTTAAAATCATCCATTTCATTTTACATGAAGTACCTCGTAAAAAGAAACCATGGATTTTACTCCATAGTTTCTTTTTCTTTAATTTTTGTTGGAGTGACCAAGATATATTCGAATGGTTGAGCCTTCTTCAATTTTCGTACCACTTACTGGAGATTGTTGGATGACAACATTACCTTCACCAGTAAGATCGAGTTTAAAATTATATAATTGTTGGGTAAGTTCACTCTTTGTTAATCCAATTAGATTTGGTATAACCAACGGTTTTTGATCAGGCCAATTATATTTTGTTTTTTCAATTTGGTCCTTTCGAGGCTCTACACCTAGTGCTCTTAGACTATCACCTATAATATTTCCAACAATTGGAGCAGCTACGACACCACCGAACTGAGTTGTGCCCTTTGGATTATCTATTGCTACGTAGATGACAATTTGCGGATCATCCGCTGGGGCAAAGCCGATAAATGAAACAATATGATTATTTTCCATATACCTACCGTCTTTTACCTTTTGCGCTGTCCCTGTTTTTCCACCAACTCGGTAACCTTCTACAAAAGCCTTCCCACCAGTGCCTTGTGCAACAACACTTTCTAGGGCATGTCTTACTTGTTTGGATGTTTCTTCTGAAATCACTCTTCTTTTAAGCTCAGGAGTGTTTCTACTCACAACCTCTCCCGTCTCAGGGTCAACAAACTCATGAGCGATATATGGTGTAAATAAATTCCCCCCATTTACAGCAGCAGCTACAGCGGCCACCTGCTGAATCGGCGTTACCGAAACCCCTTGGCCAAAAGCAGTAGTCGCTTGTTCGACAGGTCCAACATTTTTAAGCTTGAAAAGTATTCCACTACCTTCCCCTTGTAAATCTATACCTGTCTTTTGGCCAAACCCGAAATCTTTTATATATTTAAATAAACGCTCTTTCCCTAAACGTTCACCTAATTCAACAAAGCCTGGGTTGCAGGAGTTTTGAACGACCTCTAAAAATGATTGATGTCCATGCCCTTGTCTCTTCCAACAACGAAGAGTTGCCCCTCCTACCTTAACAGAGCCATTATCTGTAAAGCTCTCTTTCTCTAAATCCACTTCTTTTTCTTCAAGAGCTGCTGCAAGTGTAATGATTTTAAAGGTTGAACCTGGCTCATATGTACTCCACACTGGCAAATTCCGATTGTACGTTTCCTGTGGCACATTTCTGAAATTCGCAGGATCAAAATTAGGACGGCTATCCATACCTAGAATGGCCCCTGTTTTAGGATCCATGGCAATGGCAACCATTCCATCTGGGTTATACTTAGCTGCTGCTATATCGAGCTCGCGGTCCATAATGGTTTGAACTTTAGAATCTATTGTAAGCTTTAAATTCAGACCATCCTTTGGTGGCTCATAGTCAGCCGATAGATTTGGCATTGGCTGACTTTTAGCTGTCATATAGGGCTGGACACTTCCTTGTTCCCCTGTTAACTGTTTATCATAAAAAAGTTCTAAACCCATTAATCCTTGATTATCTACACCTGCAAAGCCCAGAACATGTGACAGAAAGCTACCGTTAGGGTAATGACGCTTTGAATCTTCCGCAATGTAAACACCGTCAATATCCAAAGTTTGAATTTCTCTCGCTTTTTCATGTGCAATTTTTCTACCTTCATTAACTCTTACAAGATAGCTTTTTTGAGTCATATATTTATAGGCTTTTTCCTTTGACATACCTAAGATAGCTGCTAGCTTCTCAGAAGTCTCCGCTGGATTCTTAATTTGCTTGGGCATAATAAAAACGGTTGGTGCACTCATATTGGTCGCAAGAGGAACACCGTTGCGGTCCAAAATTTCGCCTCTTTCAGGCTCAAATGGGATATTGCGACTCCAAGAGTTTTTTGCTCGCTCAGTTAGCCAGTCTCCTATCCAAAACTGAACAATACCTAATCGAAAATCAATGATTGTAAAAAGAAGAACACCAACTGTCAAAACAACAAGTAGTCTTCTTCTGACTGTTACATTAGATACACGCATTTTTTTGATCCTCCCCTTATATAAAGAAGTACAAAAACCATTTTTTGTACAATCTAATAGGCTCGATTCATCATATGCTTGTACAGATTGGATTAGAACATTATAAGCAAAGTGCAAGCTCCTTGTTCCGCCCAGGCATAGCAAATGTTCTAAAAGCCAAAAATACTTCTTGCCCCCATGGTTATTTGACCTCAGGCGGGCTAGGCGCGGGAGCTAGATCAATACACTCGTAATGCAAAAAGAAAGAGCCTCTCTAGTTTAGGGGCTCTTCCGTGTTATCCATATTTTCACTTTCTTCGGTTTGCGGTGGTACCTCTTGTTTTGGTTTTGGCACGTCGAGTTCAATCACCAATTGTTCCCCTTCTATGATAGGTGAACCGGGAGGAATGTTTTGTTTGATTACATACCCATTACCCATTAAATGTATTTTCAAACCTAATAGATCACTTAGTTTCATGACATCGCGCAAAGACCAGTTCGTAATGTCCGGCATTGAAAATGCACCGTCTGTCTTTAGCAAGACTTTTTCACCCTTCATTACAATACTTGAAGGATAGGGAACTTGATCTATGACTTTAGATCCATCACCAATAACTACTGTATTCACTTCCAACTTTGCAAGGTCAGCTAGAGTATTGTCTTTTGATTGTCCTAGAAAAGAAATAAGCTTCATTCCAACTTGTTTTTTTGTTGATTCATGACTTGTTTCACTCTTATTTGTAGTTGTCGGCTTAATCTTTAAATATTGTAAGCTATTTTTTACAACACTATTAAATATTGCAGATACTGGTTGTGAGCCAGATTGGTGAATGGTTAGCTTAGGCTTTTTCACTGCAATATAGACGAGTAATTCTGGGTTTTCCTTAGGTGCCATGCCAAGAAATGAAAAGATATTGTTTCCATGACCTGAAAAATATCTTCGCTTTGAATCCTTTGCATTAGGATCTGGAATTTGCGCAGTACCCGTTTTACCAGCGATTTGATAGCCTTCGATACGATACGGATTCCCAGTACCATTTTCTGAGGAAACTGCTGTTTCAAGTATATCCATCACTTGATTAGCCGTTTTTTCTGAAATCGGAGTTCCAACTACTACCGGCTCTCTATCCTCAATAATTTTGTTCGTTACAGGATCTACTATTTTTCCAATGATGTAGGGTTGCATCATCTTTCCACCATTTGCGATGGCTGTTGCTGCTTGAATTTGCTGAATTGGTGTAACGGTTGTCCCTTGACCAAAAGATGTGGTTACTTTTTCAATTGGGTAGTTGTATAGAATCTTTCCACTTACTTCACCAGGTAAATCTATTCCAGTCGGTTGATTAAAACCGAAGCTTTCTAAATAATTAAATAGTCTATCGTCACCATTCATTTTTTCCATTACAAGCTTCGCCATTGAAACGTTAGAGGACCTTTGGAATCCCTCCAAATAGGAAATTATCCCCCATCCTCTACCTTGATTATGGTCACCTATTCTTGTGCCTGTAACCACATACGAACCTGATTGATAAGTTTCATTCGGGTTAAATACCCCTTCTTCGATCGCAGTGGCTAAGGTAAACATTTTCATGGTTGAACCTGGCTCATACCGAGAAGCTATTGCATCATTTAACATATAGGCATTTGCAGGTATTTCATTCGGATCGTAGCTTGGTCTTGAACTCATTGCAAGTATTGCCCCCGTATTAGGGTCAGCTACGATACCTATAATGTTCTCAGGCTCATATTCATCGACAACACGATTCATCGCATCATCTAGGAATATTTGTATTTTTTGATCGATTGTTAAGTAAACCTTTTTGCCATGGACAGGTGCTATAATCTCATCTTTTTTAGACAATATGGGTATGCCATTTCGATCACTTTTGCGATTAATCTCCCCATCTTTTTCTGTTAAGTATTCTTCTAGTGTGAGTTCTAACCCTTGTTTCCCTTCAACGTTCCCAGCATCATCTTTCCGAGCAAATCCAATGACATGGGTGGCAAAATCTCCATTCGGATAATACCGTTTCGTGTCTTTGGTGAAAATAATCCCCGGTAAACTTAATGACTGTATTTCTTGCATTTGTTGAAAGCTAATACCACGACCAGCCGAACCAAACTCTATTTGGAAGCTTTTACGTTTAATACCCTTTTCAAGCGTTTCCAACAGTGTGTTAGTTTCCACATTTAACAATGGAGAGAGCTTTTCGGCTGTTTCAAGAGGATCCACTACGTGACGTTTTTCTTTCGAATCCTTTGAATGTTCTTCACTTAAAATGGCAATCACAGTGTAAGCAGGAGTATCCTGAGCAATAGCCAATCCATTCCGATCTAGAATACTCCCACGTTCTGCTTCAATTGGAGCCGTTTTTGAATATTTTTGTTCAGCCATAACAGGTAATTCATGACCGTCAATCGTTCCCGTAATTTGGATAAATAGAAAACGCAAACATAAAAGAAAAAAGAGCGAGCCAAATAGTACTGAAAATACAGCTGCTCCTCTGTTTATATTTTTACTTTTTGTTTTCATTTTAGACCACGCTCACAATACAAATACTTATTTTTACTCTAGTTTGTTGTTTTCAAAAGAAGTGCCGATACAGCGTAATGAAGCTTGTATTGGGGTATCTTTTCGCGGACACATTAGTATAAATTGTATCGTATTATTTTTCGCTAATTTATTATTAGGGAGTAAAGGGCATTAATTAGTCTTGAACTACCTTTACATTGTTTTCATTCAACATTAATCCAAGCTCATGAGCCTTTGTCCAGATACGTTTGTATGTACTTAATTCCATAACTTGTTGATCCAAGTCAGCATTAGTCTTTACTTGAGTATCAATTGATACTTGTAGCTCACTTATTTCACTATTAACTGAATATATTTTAGCACTGTTTGATACCATAACGATACTTCCAATTACAACCACAAATGCAAATAATAGGAATAGTGTATTTTCACCCATTGTAGTTTGTAATTTCTTTTTTGTCGGGTGTTGTATTTGTTTTTGTTGTTGTTGTTGTTCTTCAATTTTTCTACGTTGCTGTATTTGATAGGCTAGATTACTCAATCTGTTTGCCTCCTTTTAGTAAATGGGATTATTTCATCTTTTCTGCAATTCTAAGCTTAGCTGACCGGGCACGTTTATTCTCATCTAGTTCTTCATCAGAAGGAACGATTGGCTTTCTGTTCACTAGCTTTAATATTGGCTGGTATTCTTCAGGAATGATTGGTAATCCATGAGGTAAATCAGGCCCGCTAGATTGCTCTTTAAAAATTGTTTTGCAAATACGGTCCTCTAAGGAATGGAAGGTAATGACGCTAATTCTTCCACCTTTTTTGGTCAGGCCAATCGCATCCTTTAACGTATCCTCAAACACTTGTAGTTCATCATTGACGGCAATTCTAATTGCTTGGAACACACGTTTTGCTGGATGTCCCCCTGTTCTTCTAGCAAAAGCAGGTATTGCATCTTTAATAATTTCAACGAGTTCACCCGTTGTTTCAATAGGTTTTGTTTCACGATATGCCTCAATTTTTCTGGCAACCTGCTTTGAAAATTTTTCTTCCCCATAATGAAAGAAAATACGAATTAGTTTCTCATAAGGCCAATGATTTACGACATCATATGCGGACAAGTCAGATTGCTGATCCATTCTCATATCAAGTGGGGCATCATTATGATAACTAAATCCCCGTTCTGGTAAATCTAATTGCGGAGATGAAACGCCTAAATCAAATACAATTCCATCCACTTTATCTACACCAAGTTCAGCCAATCTATCTTTTAAATAGGCAAAATTACTTTTTATTAAGACCACTTGATCCTGATAGCTTTTTAATCTTTCTTTTGCAGTCTCAATAGCAAAACTATCTTGATCAAATGCGAAAAGCTTTCCGCCTTTCGTGAGCTTAGATACTATCGCTAAGCTATGCCCAGCCCCGCCTAATGTACAATCCACATATAGTCCATCAGGTTTAATATTTAATCCTTCAACAGCTTCATCTAACAACACAGTTTTATGTTCAAACATGGGAGCACCTCATAATTTCTTAGAATCTTTGTAAGATTAAATGTCAAATCCAATTAAATTTTCCGCAATCTCCGCAAATGACTCTTCAGAATCAGAGAATACATCGTCCCAACCGTCTTTACTCCAAACTTCAATGCGGTTTGAAACACCAATCACAACACATTCTTTGTCGAGCCCAGCATATTGCACAAGAGGTGCGGATATGTTTATTCTCCCCTGCTTGTCCACTTCACATTCAATGGCACCAGCAAAGAAAAATCGAATAAATGCACGGGCGTCTTTTTTCGTAAGTGGAAGGGCTTTTAACTTTTCTTCAAGGATCTTCCACTCTTCAATTGGATAGCCAAATAGACATTTGTCCAACCCTCTCGTCAGGATAAATGTAGTACCAAGGTCATCTCTGAATTTGGACGGTACAATAATTCGACCTTTTGCGTCAATACTATGATGATACTCGCCCATAAACATGCCCATGACCCCACTCTCTACCCAACGTCCACCACTTTCACCCACAAATCACCACTTATTAGTATTATTCTCTCTCATTTATGATAATCCTGCAATAGGTTATCTTGTATTCATTCAATTTTTTTTACAAATTGAAGGTAGAAAGAGGAAATATTTCATTTAGCCTCTGGCTTAGTAACCTCAAGGGAAGTGGAGTGAGAAAAGGAAATAGGTATAACAAAAAAGCCCTCACAGTTAGTGAGAGCTTCTAATGGTATTAGACGTGAAGAATTTTATGAGTATATTCTGATGAAGAGGTCTCTTCTAGTATACGAGTGATAATGCTAAATCCATAAACATTGACAAAATAAAAGATATTCAGCATTCTTTCTTGCGGCTGACCATCTGGTTTTATTGAATTTTGTATTTTGTCATATCGTTGGATTGTTACTTTATTTTTTCTTTGAATTTGTTTATAAAACTCTTTTTCCAAATAGTCTAACTGATCGCGTATGATGATTTCATTCTTTGTGACAACATGAGATAGGCTATCATGTATACCTATAGCAGATTGCTTTAACACTTCATAATGGGTATTCAATCCGTTTTTCATAGCTTGGATCTCATCAGTGATGTTACTGTCTTTTAATAACTCTAGATACTCCTCTTTCCTACCACTTACACCTTTTTGAAGAATCTCGTCAATGGAAATATTTAAATGTTGGATATCTCTCCTAACAGGACCTTCAATTATGGTCGTGACTAACCTCGGAAAAACGGGTGGCATCTTTCTATCGTAAACTTCGAAAACTTCTTTTAGCTCAGCCCAATAGGCGATCTCGCCAGGACCTGCAATGAAGGAAAGTGTCGGAAATAAAAAGTCTTGCATAATTGGACGAGTAACGACATTATTACTAAAACACTCAGGATTACTTTGTACAAGATTCAACAAGTCATACTCAGTAAAGCTAAATCCCTTTTGTTTCCCTTCAAAATAAACAATTCCATCACGCTGTTCACGTTGAAGGAGGATTCGCTCCCCATTCACATGATAAAATAGATGGGCTGTGCCAAAGTCTGTATCGATCATTTTGTCTTGATTATATTCGACCAATTTAGCTTGTTGACGATTCAATGCCTCATCAATCTCAGCATTAAGTTGAATCTGTCGTTGAAAGTAAGGAACTTCTATTCTTCGCAGATCTTTATCACCCGAATCAATTAAGATCAGACCTGTATCTTTAAATAAGAGAAATAGGATTCTCGCGAAGAAGTCTACATATGTGGTAGAAATATCTAAACATCCTGATAGCTTTTCCATAATATTATTCGTAAAAGCTGTTTCTCCGAAATGAATAAAAAGCTTTTCAATCCATTTTATACAGGCAGTTTTGTCAATTTCAACATCACTAACGGAATATTTATTTGGCCATTTCTGACCCACTGAATGCTTGCGAATCTGCCCATTCTTTTCAATAAATGTATGATTGACTTCAGCAAAGTCATGATCTTCACCCGCAATCCAAAACACAGGGAGTACGGGTCTATTTAGGCGTTCTTCCATTTGCTTTGCTTGCTGGATAATCGTAATAATTTTATTGATTGTATATATAGGCCCTGTTAGTAAACCCGCCTGTTGTCCTCCAATGACGACTACACTAGTAGAATCTCCTAGTCTTTGTATGTTGTGGAGAGTTTTTTCATCAGCATCAATTTTTTGATTAAAAGCTTCTAAGTATTGTACTAATGCTTCTCTAGGAAAATCATATGTATTTAATTCCTCTATACGTGCATCATAAGAGCTCATTTCATATGGAGTATAGTGAAAAAAGGAGGAAGTATGTGGGTTACTCTCCATGTAATCAGCCATTAATTTATTGGTAAGGGGTATTGTGTGCTCACAAACATCCATGAAATTTCTTCCTCTCTTAGGATCTCTAGAATTTTCTTTCTAGAGTATAGCACTAGGAGTGTGAAAAGGAAAAAAAATTGCTCACTACTAAAGCTCCCTCATTCGTTCAGTCAGCCCATAAATGGTAAGTGCAAAATGAAAGACGAGAAAAAATAAAAAATTACATCTCCACACACCTTTTAAAACCTTCAAAAAATGTACTTCTTCGTTTACTTTCCATTGTAAGAATAAAAATATAATGGCAATAATTAATACGAAAATTAAAATATAGGAAAGGAACGAAATATTGAAAATGACTTGTCCCAAGTAATAAACCGAATACATAAGCAAAATAGTCGTAAGATCTACTGAAAGCTGAAATGCTTTCCGTTTCTTTTCCAGGATGAATCTAAATACGGTAAACAAAAGTAAAAAGCCCAATAACGGGACTGTGATAATGGTAGCGATAACTCCTGAAAAAAAGGAAGTCATTTTTATCTTCTCCTTTGCCCTTCTAACCCTTTTATTCCTGTATATAAAAAGTTGATTACTGGTTGATTTTTGTGACTGTAGGCAGGTAGCGAACGTAGAAATCCTATTATACCCTCAATTTCGGTTGGCCTTTTTTGTTCGAGATCACGTAACATAGAAGAACGATTCTCTGCTGTTCTTTCACAAATTGATATAACTGAATTCCACCAGATTTCGGGGTCTCCTGGTTGAAGTAGGGAATTGATTTCTCCGAAGAGCTGCTGAAACAGCTTGAAAAAGTATGGATTACTAAGGAGTTGTCCATTTTCCACTCCGAATAATGCAGTTAAAGGGTTTATCATGCTATTCACTACTAATTTAGATAAAAGCATCTCGTACCAATCCTCACAAAGTTGGAATGGAAACTGAGGAGTAGCATCGCTCCATAGTAAGCTATGTAAAATGGTGTAGTCCCCTCTAAAAACACTGATTTTAGTTACGCCAATCCCACTATGTATGACTGTAAAATCGTTTTTCTTTAATGCTCCATGCTCCACAACACCAACCAGGATTTGTTGATGTGGTAAGTCCTTTAACAAGTCTACGTGCCCCATTCCATTCTGAATAAATAACAGCGGAGTAGTCACTTCAATTGAATTAAGCTCATCCAAGATGGTAGGCAAATGATACTGCTTAACTGCAATAATGATAACATCGTGTGTGAGGAGACCGTTCTTGATACAAATTGAACGAACAGGTGAACTGGAACTACTTGCGGCATATTCGACTAACACACCTTCCTTATTAAGGATTGAAGATTGCTCTACAGACCTAGTATAAAGAGTCACTGTATGATTCATTTTTGAAAGATAGGCTCCAAAAAGCAGTCCTATTGAACCAGCTCCTATAATCCCAATATTCATCTTAAATGAATCTCCTTTACTATTTAATAGTTTCATTTTAGCAAACTTCTTAGCTGTTTTGCCTGAATTCCTTTAAAAATTTATTATATTTACAGAATTTTGCTTGCCTGACTCAAACTACTAAAGAAAACCCATGATTAATTAGTCATGGGTTTTCTTTAGTTATTTATACAGGATATACAGGATGCTTTCTTTCACCGAATGGAATATCTTTTGTTTCATACAACCCGAAGCGGTCAATTAACACTTCTCGTAGCTCTGCAGCGGCTACAATGTCATCAACGATCATCTCAGATGCTAGCTTATAAATATCGATATGTTCTTTATATTCTTGCTGTTTTTGCTGAACAAATTGAAGTCGTTCTTTCGGATCTTCAATTTCATTTATTTTATTGGAGTAAACAGCATTTACGGCTGCTTCTGGCCCCATTACTGCGATTTGAGCAGTTGGTAAGGCAATACAACAATCCGGTTCAAATGCAGGGCCTGCCATTGCATATAATCCAGCTCCATATGCCTTACGAACGATAACAGAAATCTTTGGAACAGTTGCAGAACTCATGGCTGCAATTAGTTTAGCACCATGGCGAATAATACCTGCCCGCTCTACCTTTGTTCCAATCATAAATCCTGGAACATCAGCAAGAAACAGTAGAGGGATGTGGAAGGCATCACATAAGGTAATGAATTTAGCTGCTTTATCAGCCGAATCAACAAAGAGTACGCCGCCCTTCACTCTCGGTTGGTTGGCAATTATTCCAATTGCTCGGCCATTCATTCTAGCGAGTCCAGTTACAATTTCAGGAGCAAATAATCTTTTGATTTCGAAAAAACTATTTTCGTCAATTAATGAATCAATAGCCTCGTACATATCGAATGGTGCATTTTGGTTTTCTGGGACAATTTCAGTTAAGCTTCTACCTATCTTAGGTGAAATACCCTCAATTAACTTTGTTCTTTCTTTGTAATTACTTGGGAAGAAGTCCAAATACGTTCTAGCAAGAGCAATTGCTTCTTCTTCATTTTGAGCTAGAATATCACCACATCCACTAACCGAACAGTGCATGCGTGCTCCTCCCATTTCCTCAAGCGTCACCTTCTCGCCGATTACCTTTTCAGCCATACGTGGTGAACCTAAATACATGGATGCATTTTTATCAACCATGACGACAATATCACAGAAGGCTGGAATATAGGCACCACCTGCTGCAGAAGGACCAAACAATAGGCATATCTGCGGAATCATTCCTGACAGCTTCACTTGATTATAAAATATTTTACCTGCGCCACGACGATTAGGGAACATATCAAGTTGATCTGTTATTCTTGCCCCAGCAGAATCAACCAAGTATAGCATGGGTACTTTTAGCTTCTCTGCCGTTTCCTGGATACGGATAATCTTTTCAACCGTTCTTGCACCCCAAGAGCCCGCTTTAATCGTTGAATCATTGGCCATGACGCAAACGGTCCGACCTTTGATTTTCCCAATCGCTGTAACGACACCGTCTGCTGGTAAATCTCCTGCAGAATGGTTAGCGAACATCCCATCCTCTTTGTAATCACCATTATCAAATAGAAGACTCAGGCGGTCACGAACGAATAACTTGTTTTGTTCAGTTAATTTATCGTGGTATTTTGGAGCTCCACCCGCTTCAATCTTAGTACGGTTTTCATTTAATATCTGTTCTAGCTGCTCAGTCTTAACCATAACAATCCCCTCCCAAAGAGTTTATTTCAGAACTACTAGTATGTCGCCTTCGTTAACAAAGTCACCAATATTGACCTTGACTTCAGCTACTTCCCCCGAATATGTACTTTCAATTGGAATTTCCATTTTCATTGATTCAAGAACAATAATCTCTTGACCTGCTGATACGTTTTGTCCACCTTCAACTAATACATTTAATACTGTTCCTGCCATCGTTGCTGTGATTTCTTTCATTTCCATTACCTCCAAATAATTGTATTATGTTTTTTGTTTTGCCAAGTAAGAAGTAGTGTATTTTCCACTCTGATAGGCTTCGTCATTTAATATTTCTTCAAATAATGGCCCATTGTGCTTAATACCACTAATAGATAGATCCCTAAAGAAAAGCTTGGCCTTTTGAATCGCGTCCTGTCGATCATGCCCGTGGACAATAACCTTCGCAATCATAGGATCATAATAAGGTGTGACTGTTGATCCACTCTTATACCCTAAGTCTAATCGAACACCGTCGCCTAGTGAATAGCTGAATTCTGTAATTTTACCTGGTGATGGCATAAATGTTTCAGGATTCTCTGCATATAAACGAAATTCTATTGAATGACCTTCTTGATTAATCTCCGTTTGCTTTAAAGGCAATTCCTCACCCTTAGCAACTAGGATTTGCCATTCAACTAGGTCTAAATTAGTAATCATCTCTGTAACTGGATGTTCAACTTGTAATCTTGTATTCATTTCTAAGAAATAGAAGTTCCCGTCTTCATCGACGACAAATTCAATTGTACCTGCATTCACATAGTCCACAGAACGCGCCGCCAATACAGCAGATTGACACATTTCAAGCCTTTTTTGCTGTGTTAGAAATGGACTTGGCGATTCTTCAATTACCTTTTGGTTTCGACGTTGGATCGAACAGTCTCGTTCAAAAAGGTGAACAATGTTTCCATGAGAATCACCAAATATTTGAATTTCTATATGTCTAGCATTTTCAATGAACTTCTCTACGAAGACATCATCATTACCAAAATATGCCTTAGCTCGACCTTTTGTCGTTTGGTAAGCTTTTCGCAAGGCTTCTTCGTTCTCGCACTTTTGCATCCCGATACCACCGCCACCCGCACTGGCTTTCAACATGACAGGATATCCAATTTCCATCGCAACAGCACAAACCTCATCTATGCTGTTCAGTTCATTTTCACTGCCAGGTACGACCGGAACACCAACCTTTTTCATCGTTTGTCTTGCGACTACCTTGTCACCCATTTGAGCGATTGTCTTTACACTCGGTCCGATAAATTTGATTCCCTTTTCTTCAATCCTATTAGCGAAACCTGCATTTTCCGATAAAAACCCATAGCCAGGATGGATTGCATCTACATTTTCCTTTTGAGCGATTTCAACGATTAGATCTACATTTAAATACGATTTTAAGACAGGTGGTTCCCCAACACAATATGCGACAGTCGCTTCTTTTACATAAGGTAAATCTGCATCTGCCTCAGAATAAATTGCGACCGTTTCAATACCTAATCTTTGACACGTTTTAATGATTCGAAGTGCGATTTCTCCTCTGTTAGCGATCAATATCTTTTTCAAACAATCAGCTCCGTTCCTCCATTAAAAATACAATGTTTTAGGGCAAAAAGTAAGTAGCAAATGGAATTCTTTAGCCTTATATAAAAATAAACATACCACTACTATTTCTTTACTTTTTATAAAAATCCTTCTTTTATTGTAAACGCTTTCTGAAATTAATGCAGTTTTTTTTGTTATCTTGTATAATAATGTAGAGAAGAAACATAGTGTTATATAAAATTTTTCATTTGTATAATGGAATATTTATTATGTTATTTCGTAAATATCTTTACTAAGAGAGTCTGTTCAAAAAGGAGGACAAAAAGAGCAAAGAAGTTCGAGGAAGCGAAGTCTTGAGCTTCCTGCGCGTATGTTTTGTATACGTGAGGAGCGGAGAGACGAGCTGACGAAGAAATTTGAAGCTATTTTTGCCGGACTTTTTGAACACCCTCTAAGAGAGATATTTACTATATGTGAGGGGGAGCTTGAATGGGTTCATTTAAGGTAGAAAGGCTTCGTATTAATTATAAAACAATTGAAGAGTTTAAAAGATTTAAAGAGTACGGATTACAAGAACTATCTATGCTCGAGGATCTTCAGGACAATATAATGGAAAATGATAGCGAATCACCCTTTTTCGGAATTTATTTCGGTGAAAAGCTAGTAGCAAGAATGAGCTTATATCGAATTGATAAGAAATTCGATAAATATTTTGAACCTGCTCAGGATTTTTTAGAGCTTTGGAAGCTTGAGGTATTATCTGACTACCAACAAAAAGGTTTCGGAAGAGCACTTGTTAATTTTGCGAAAAGCTATCAGCTCCCAATAAAAACAAACCCGCGTGTTAAATCACAAGAGTTTTGGAGCAATTTGGGCTTTACTCCAGTCTCTTACGATATGGAACGAGATTTAGGCGAAAACCCATTGGTTTGGTATCCAGAAGGGGTTAAAGAGCAAGTTAGGTAGTTTTATAAAAAAACAGCTGAATCAATGAATTCAGCTGTTTTTTACTTATTTTTCTACTCGTTCAATGTTTACGTTTCGTTCCATTTGAAACGTCACTTGCCTATGACCCTGTTCATCGTCTTGAAGCATCATCATTCTTCTTGCTCGGTCCATAATACCAATCAAGGCTTTATAGTCCTCTTTCACTAAGAGTAATTGTTTTTCCATTTCTTTTTTCTCTCGCATTAGTCTAGCATTTTCACCTTCAATCATGGATACCTTTTCAATCAGTTGTTGGTTTTGCTGTTTCAAATCTCCTGATTGCTCATAAGAATGTAGATATTGAATAACATCAGATAATGACAATGATTTCTCTTGTGAAGTGGATTCTTTCTCAATTGATGGTGGTATTTCCATACTAGGAAATTTTTGGAAGGAACCTTCTGTTTTTAACTCTTTTCTTTGTTTTTTCGCCAGTTCTATTCCTTGTTTATACTGTTTTCTTACATATGAATTCCAGCGAAATCCACATGCTGCAGACGTTCGTGTTAACTTTCTCCCTACTTCCTCAAATGCAGTTAATTGTGTCCCACCTTCACGAATATATCGAAGTACAACTTCTGCTAATAATAAATCTTCATCTTGGGTCCAAGCATCCTGACGAACAGTTGTCATGGTATACCCTCCTAGTCACTTTTTTATTTCATACATATGCGACTAGGAGAAAAGATAGACATAGTAAACTCTAGCATTGAATAAATTTCTTTCTTTTTTGTCTATTACTTATGTTTTTTCTGCAAAAAAGTTTCCACTGCTTTATGATGCTCATCACTCTCCCATAACCTTGAGCATTGTTCAATTTCTATCAACATTCTATCCTTCATATGTAAGTCTATCCATTTTCTTACAGCTATCTCTTTGTAGCTTGATAACACTGCTGGCGAACTGTTTAAGACAAGCTCTCCAGTCCATCTTATCCCAGCATCTTTCCAATTTGGATCTTCGATAAGGTTATGAATAAACCCAATTTGTTCTCCATATTCAACCGTATAAGTCCCAGCCGAATATAGTAACTGACAGGCCTTATCATAGGTAAGCTTCTGGAGTAGCATCGTTCCTCCACCCCACCCTGTTGTAATACCTAATTTCCCTTGAACGAAGCCAAATTTCGCTCCACTTCTAGCGATACGGAAGTCACATGCAGTCGCTAGTTCACAACCTCCTCCAACTGCTGCTCCATTTAATAAAGCAATTGTTGGACGATTTAAGGTCAATAATTCATATAATATGTGACCCATTTTTGATAGCATAGAATAGGCTTCTTCTTTCGTATGTAGTCCATGAAAAACAGATAAATCACCTCCTGAACAAAAGGCCTCCTCTCCGTTCCCTGTTATAACGAGAGCCTTACAAGCGGCATTTTCTTTAACCTCTTGTATAACTTTCTTTAGATTCTCCATCACGTCAAAATCGATAGCATTACGAACTGCAGGTCTTTGGATTGTAAAAACAACGATTCCATCTGGTCTCATTTCAGTTCTAGTTTTTTCCATGGATATTCCTCCTTGCATCATACTCTACTTATTTTAAACACAAAAAAACCGCACTTAGCAAGTACGGTCTTTAGAGAATTCATTATTTGTTTACTACTTCTTTGCCTTTGTATGTTCCACACTCTTTACAAACACGGTGACTTAATTTCATTTCACCACAGTTTGGGCATGCTACCATACCAGGAATTACTAACTTAAAATGTGTACGGCGCTTTCTCTTTGCAGTTTTAGATGTTCGTCTAAAAGGTACAGCCATTGTTCCCACCTCCTTAAAAAAATCAACAATAGTTACTCATCTTTTGTAAAGAAATTCGCTAATCCTGCTAATCTAGGATCAACTTTCTCTTTATTTTCAAGTTCGGTTATGACTTGCCAATCCTTACCTGACTGAGGAGCACTCTCTTCTTTATTAGGGTTCTCCGCAAAAATTTGCAAGGGAATCTCTAAAAGAATATTTTCCTCTATAACGGGTAGTAAGTCAATCACTTCTCCTTGAGGTTGATAAAAATCCTCATCACCCGCAAATTCTGTGGGTTTAAGCATAAAATGCTCTGTTGTTGTGATGTCAAAAGGTAAATCAACATCTACTAAGGTTCTCGAACAAGGTAACACAAGTTTCCCTGTTAGATGCAACTGAAAAGTTGCTTTATCACTACTAACGTCAACCTTACCAGTAACATGCACTGGAGATACGTCTCTTATCTCGTGATTTCTCTTCTTCAGTTCACTTAAATCGACCATCTCATCAATCGTGAGTGGCTTATTCTGATACTTGCTTAACTGATGTACATGCCATTTCATAATTAATCACCTCAAGGCAACAAAAATAATTATAGCCCTTATATAATATAATTGTCAATAAAATTTCTTTACAGTATAGTTAAAATTACAATTTATACTTTAACATGTTTTTCTTTAATATGCCAGTCCCACTCTTACCTTAGTCTTACGGTTATGTTGAAAGGAGTTTATTTATGAAAACGGCAGGAGTAATTGTAGAGTATAATCCATTTCATAACGGTCATCTCTACCATTTAAAGCAAACCAGGAAGGTGACGAATGCAGACTGTATAGTGGCTGTGATGAGCGGTTATTTCTTACAGCGTGGTGAACCAGCTCTTGTTTCCAAATGGGCCCGAACAAAGATGGCTTTGCTTGCTGGAGTTGACCTTGTCATTGAACTTCCATATGCCTTCTCCACTCAGAAAGCAGAGATATTTGCAAATGGTTCCATTTCCATTTTAGAAGGATTGGGCGTTGATGAAGTTTGCTTTGGCAGTGAATCTGGATCTCTTGATCCATTCATACATACTGTACAGGTAATGAAAGACTATGAAACAGAATTTAATTCTTACCTCCACATCTACCTTAAAGAGGGGAATAGCTTTCCGACGTCCGCTTCGAAAGCATTCCAAGCTTTATCCTTAAAAGATGATGGGGTCGATTTAAGTCAACCGAACAACATTCTCGGTTTCCATTATATAAAAGCCATTGTTGATCAGCAGGCTAAAATTATCCCAAAAACGATTATTCGTACAGGTGCTAACTATCATGATGAACACTTTCAATCACCTACAATCGCAAGTGCAACAAGTATTCGAAAGGCTCTATTTTCATCTAATAAATCAATAGATGATGTTCGTTCATTTGTTCCCGACACAACCTTTAAAGAATTGAATCAATATATGACGGATTTTCGACAGCTCCATCATTGGGAAGCCTATTTTCAGCTTTTAAAGTATAAAGTACTGACCTCTTCCCCTGAAGAACTAAAAGCCATATATGAAGTTGAGGAAGGCCTAGAGCATCGGTTTATTTCTCAAATTAAGGATGCAACATCTTTCAATGAATTTATGATAAAAGTAAAGACCAAAAGATACACTTGGACGAGACTTCAGAGAGTGTGTACACATATATTAACAAACACCACAAAGGTTAGTATGAAAAGAGTGACAAGCAATAATGCTACCTACATTCGATTATTGGGAATGAGTCAGACTGGCCGAGCCTATTTGCAACAAAATAAAAAAGAGTTCACTTTGCCTTTGATTTCAAAACTAAAACAGAACTCTAATGAAATGCTACAATTAGACATTAAAGCATCACATACTTATGGTATGATTTTCGATGAGCCTGTTCGTTCTGATTGGCATCAATTAGAATATTCTACCCCTCCCATTCAATTTGATGAAAAAGAAAAAATTTTCGTGTAAAAGGGAAGAACCTATTATTGGTTCTTCCCTTTTTGTTGCAGTGTTTGAAGGAATTTAATGGCATCATCCAGCGAATCAACAGGAATGACTTTCATCTCTGTCCCAATTTCTTCTGCTGTGTTTTTTGCATCAGTATAGTTTGAACTTGCTACAGGTGCTAGGAAATAAGATGCCCCTGCTCTTTTGGCAGCAATAATTTTATGAGAAATCCCACCGATTGGACCGACAACTCCGTCATAATTGATGGTTCCAGTTCCCGCGATTTTATACCCGCTGGTTAAATCTCCGCTCGTTAATTGGTTGTATATCTCTAGTGTAAACATTAGTCCGGCAGATGGGCCACCAACTGCAGAAGCATCAATTGTTACTTCAGGTTCAACGTCGATCTCTCTGTCTGTCACTAAGGAAATACCGACACCGAATTTATCAGGATCAGATGGAAAAGGGCTTATTTTAACTTCTCGTGTTAATTCCTCTCCATTACGCTCTAAAGACAGCTCTAATTGATCTCCTGCATTCATTTTTTCAACATACCCAATAAATTGTTCCGAGCTTTCTAGAGGATTTCCTTCTACTTTGAAAATTCTATCTCCGATTTCTAGTTTATTCTCGGCATCCATACCCTCTATTAAACTCATTACGAAAACACCGTTATATTGATATTCAATCTGTTTACCTGCTTTTTCATACGCTACTGCAGTGGCTACATTTTGGGACATGTCCATCATATGAAGCTGACGATAATAATACTCTTTGTCAGATTCTCCAACTGGTCTCATGTTTTCAGAAGGGATTAAGTCATGGTGGGGCGCTACTTGTGCCCAAAGGTAGGTAAGTACGTTTATTTCTCCTCGACTCACCCCCACCGTTGTCATCATAAATTTCCCACTTGCAGCGTCACCGCCCTCAACCTTCACAATTGGGGCTAACTCATAGGCATCACCGGGTAGATTTAAAAAATAAGGAAGCTTTATAAAGTTTAAGATGGCTAACATTATGCCTGTACTAATGAAAAAGGTATATATTTTTCGCTTACTCACTATGTTTCTCCTTCCACTTTTCAATAACTTCTATGATATTCGGAAGTAATAAGAGTGCTTCCTCTTCACCAACCTTAATAATCTCTTCTATGTTCGTAAATGCTCTCGAACTAAAATTTTCAACATGGGGACGGATCATAATGTCTGACTCAATTTCTCGATTTTTTACAAGCTCATCCTGCATAATATCAATACTTTGCAGAATTACATCAAAAATTGAAGTAATCTCTTCGTTTATCTTAACATGTGATACATCTACAGCAATAATAATATCTGCTCCCATTTCACGCACTACTGAGACCGGAATTCGGTCTATGACACCACCATCTACTAATAGTCTTCCGTTCATTCTTTCTGGAACAAATATACCTGGTATCGAGATACTCGCTCTCACTGCATCTGAGATCGGGCCTTCTTTAAAAACAACCTTTTCTCCTCTAATAATATCAGTAGCTACAATGGCAATGGGCAGCTCTAAGTCTTCAATATTTTTTCCATGTGTGAACACCTTTACTAATTCTTTTACTCGGTTCCCTGCAATAAAGCCCATTTTTGGAACCGTAAAGTCAAGGTAGTATTTGCGCTTAAATGCGACTGCCAGTTTATATAGACGATCCATATCATGACCTGCTGCAAAAAAACTCGCCACTAAAGCCCCCATACTACTTCCTGCAATTAGATCAATTGGAATATCGTGTTCTTTAAGAACCTTTAACACGCCAAGATGTGCAAAGCCTCTTGCACCTCCAGAGCCTAAAGCAAGACCAATTTTAGGTTGTCTCAAGCATATCATCTCCAGTACGTTTTTTCATGTCCTAGTGATAAATTCTATGGTCTAAATGCTCACCCTATACACGTATATTGATATTACATGTGGACAACCGGCAAAGACTTTTAAGACATCCTCTAGAATCAGCTAAACGAATCCAGTTAAAACTTAGGGAGCAAATAATTTTGAATTTCTACCATAGGAGGCATCATATTGACGTTATCGAGATTTAAGACCCTCATTCTTGCATCTTTAATTACACTAATGGCTATCGCCTTAATTGCATTTCCAAAGGAATCCTTTGATGCCTCACTTAATGGGTTAGATATGTGGTGGAAGATTGTGTTTCCTTCTCTTTTACCCTTTTTTATTGTTTCAGAGATGCTAATTGGTTTTGGAGTAGTCAGCTTTATAGGCGTGATATTAGAGCCTATTATGAGACCTATTTTTCGAGTGCCTGGAGTTGGCGGGTTTGTGTGGGCAATGGGGATGGCATCTGGATTCCCAGCTGGAGCCAAATTAACAGCAAGGCTACGGCAAGAAAATCAACTAACAGCCATTGAGGCTGAACGCCTCGTCTCTTTTACAAATTCATCTAATCCGTTATTCATATTTGGTGCAGTTGCTGTAGGTTTCTTTAACAATCCGAAAATCGGCATTGTGTTAGCACTATCACATTACCTCGGTAATATATGCGTAGGGTTAGTAATGAGATTTCATGGCCCCAGAGAGAAAACAAAAGCAGATAAGTTAACGAAACGACTTTCATTTATCGAAGCATTTCGTGTTTTACATCGAACACGATTAAAGGATAAACGCCCTATTGGAAAATTACTTGGTGATGCTGTCCTTTCTTCCATCCAAACACTACTGATGATTGGTGGTTTTATTATTCTTTTCTCTGTATTAAATCGTCTTTTATCATTAGTACATATTACGGACTTATTTGGTATTTTTATTTCATTTATATTAGCTACTTTTCAGCTTTCTAGTGAACTGAGTGTTCCCTTAATTTCTGGATTATTTGAAATTACTCTTGGAAGTGATATGACAAGCCATGCAAATGCAGCACTATTTCAGAAGGTTATTATCGTAAGTTTTATCTTGGCATTTTGCGGATTTTCCGTACAAGCACAGGTTGCTAGTATACTAGCAGACACAGACATCCGTTTTCGTCCCTTCTTTATTGCGAGAATCTTTCATGGACTATTTGCTAGTCTATTCGCCTTTATTCTTTGGCAGCCTCTTTATGTCCAATTACAAGCCTTTGACCACAATAATTCGACTATACCTGTAATGTATATGGTTGAACAGTCTAGTAATCAATTGCACGAGCTATGGATCTTAATGATTTATTTAGGTCCAATTTTCACAATAGCTTCATTATGTATCTACGTTCTATTGCTTGTGAGTAGGTTGTCATTACGGTAAAAAGCCCCCTCTTGAATGAAAAGGGGGCTTTAGTTTAATATTTTAGTCCAAACTTATAAATTTGGTTAATCCAGTTGAACTAGATTTTCATATTTCTTCTTTAATGCTTCTTCAACCGCAACTGGTACAAGGTCCGATATATTCCCTTTATATTTTGCAGCTTCCTTCACGATAGATGAACTTAAAAAAGAGTATTGATTATTGGTCATCATAAACAATGTCTCAATGTTATCATTAAGTTTTCGATTCATGGAAGTAATTTGCATTTCGTACTCAAAATCGGATACGGCTCTTAAACCTCTTAGCACGACTTTGGCATTTTTACTAGTTGCATAGTCAATTAATAAACCCTTGAATGAATCAACCTCAACATTAGGTAAATCCTCGGTTACCTTTTTAAGCAGCTCCATTCTTTCTTCAACCGTAAACAAGGGCTGCTTGGAGGAGTTGTTTAAAACAACAACATATACCTTTTCAAAAACACTTGCCCCTCTTTTTATGATATCTAAATGTCCAAGAGTGACAGGGTCAAAGCTTCCTGGGCAAACTGCAATTTTCGGCAAAATAATAACCCCCTTCTACTCCGTTTTTTCCGTATATGTATAAATTGAGATAGCTGTTATTCCGTAATTTTCAAGACGTTTTCGAGTGAGTAGCCCAAAGTTGTCAGGCAATTCTATCTCCGCTGCATGCTCGACAACAATTGTCCCACTATTTTTTACTAAACGATTGGCATCAAGAATCGAGATAAGCGCTTTCAATTTTTGGTTATGATACGGTGGATCTAAGAAAATGAGGTCAAACTCTACCTCTCTCTTAATTAATGCTTTAATCGCTCTTTCAGCATCATTTCGGTAGATTTCAACTTGTTCTGTTAAACGACAGGCTTCTACATTTGCTTTTATTGTTTGGAAGGCCTTTTGATCCACATCAACAAAAATGAATTTTTCCATCCCTCGACTCAAGGCCTCGATACCAAGGCCACCACTTCCACCAAATAAATCAAGACCAATTCCGCCCTCAAAATAAGGGCCAATCATACTAAAAATAGATTCTTTAACTTTATCTGTTGTTGGCCTAGTTGATCGTCCTGGTACAGCCTTAAGAGGATGACCCTTACATATTCCTGAAACGACTCTCATCTATTATCACGATCCTAACATTAGTAACACGCATTTTATTATCAAACAACATTATCCTACCATACTTAGCAATAAAGAAAAACATAACAATTAAATGGTCGTATCATGTATAGCTAAATACCAATTGGTCATACTAAGTTGTAACAACATCTCTTTGCGTGATGTTGTTGCCAACCGCGGAGAAGACTTACGTTTCCCCATAAGTTCTTCCTCCGGTTTCTCCTCTCCCTTTGCCTTCTTACTCTTGAATAAAATCAAGAAATAGAAGGACCCTGCAGTTTAATCGACTGCAGGGATTTTTTATTTTTCTTTTTTTATTTAAAGCAAATAATCTAAAGATTTTAAAAGAAGTGTCTGGTCAGCCTCATAACAAATCCTCCGAGCACACACCCTTCAAGCTCATATATGGTATGATGTATTAGGTTTAGAATGCTATAACATATTGTATGCTCAGAAGCTTAAAGTTACAAAGTTAACATGAGAAAGGACGAAGCATCATGATACAACGATTTATAGAACTTGGAGAAGGATACTCAGATATATACGAATTAGTAGAAATTGCCAAAACAAACAGTCACAGAGTGAAGTACTTTCTTGCTCTACATACAAAAATAAACGATAAAAAAGTTGCATCAATCGCTGTTGTTTTGAACCCAGCCAAAACAGGTAAATTTCAGCCTATCTACATTTGTAGAGAAGGAATCTCCTTGTCAGAAGAGAAACCTAGTCAACGACTTGCCATATTTGAATATGCTAGTGAAGAGGTCAAAAAACCTATTATTAGGTTTGAAATTAAACCCTCCTCAGCATTCTCTGAAAAAGAACTTTATTATCAATATGTAATTGGAATCCTAAGACTTTATCACGTCATTCCACCATTGTCATAGATTGCAAGGCGCTTGGGATGCATGGGATGCAGTGTTGATTTAGTTAATTTATATCTTGGTTTCGTTCCTAGGTCGCCATTCTTTGAATATGGTTTTCCACTCCCTTTATGAAGATTAATTCAATAGGGTGTGGAGAATTAACGAGTATAGCCACATAGAACAAAAGGCGCAAGCGCACCGTTTAGCCCAGGCATAGCAAATGTTCGCGAAGACAATAAGGCGCTTTTTGCCTTTTTGTCTTGAGGTTATTTGACCTCGGGGGGGGGCTAGGCGCTTAAGCCGGATTCAGATGAACTAGCCCATATAAATTCTGATATTACAAAAAAACCTCCTAGTGGAGGGCACTAAGTCAGATTCCTATTTTATAATCATATTCCTTTGCTTTATCTGGTCTCTTGTTTTCAAACTCTGTTTTTAAGAAAGGTTTATAAGATGGTTCCGCAGATTTAACAAATGGAAGTACTTCTAGCTTTTTAATGATCTGTTCAGTTTCGTCTAACGCACAATAAAGCACACAATATTTCAGTCGCTTTGAGACATAATGAATGTTTCCAAAACGGCGAAGATTTTTAATTTGTTTTAAATGGTGTAACCAGACAATTACGCCTTGACGCTTTTCAAACATCATATTTTCCCCTTTTTACAACAATCTTGTCAAAATCTAGTCTAGCAGGAATTGGATTGACAAGCAATAGAATAGGGTGAATAAAGTACATCTTATAGATATACAAAGGAGAACATCTATGGATCTTGAAAAAATCTGGATTGTCTTTCTTAATCAACTAAATCAAGATACAACTTTCATTACTGTCACTAAGCAAATTTATTCGGGAACTCCATTTCTTTATATTGAATGCCCTAAAACGATAGATGTGTCTTTATTAGAGAAAAGTATAAGAGAAGCATCAGCACTCGCGATGAAGGGTAAGCGTTTACACTCAGAAACAATCTTCGTGAGAAAGGAGACGAATGTATATGTATACCGTCACCGATTTTACGTCCCACAGGAAAAAATGTTTTGTTGCGGAAATTTATGTATTAATTGCGTGCGTTTGAAAAAAAAATAACCATAAGCAATTTCTGCTCACGGTTATTTACATCCACAGCTCCCACCTGATCCACAACCGCCACCACTAGAAGTACTACATGACTTTTCAAAGAATGGGTTGCCCGTTGGAACCTTTATATATTGTGAAACTGCATGACCAATCAATACACTTATTTCATCTAAGAGCTCTTGCAATTGCTTCTCCGCTTTCTTAAAGGCAAGAATAGATGGATGCAAGTCTACTTCTCTTTTTAAGTGTCTCGTTTCTAAAGTAATTTCCTTGTAATCGGGATGATACTTACCAAATCGTTGTACTTCTTCAAACCGCTCTTTTATAAAAACAAATCTCTTAATGAGATGTTGTGCCTCTTGATCTTTATTAAGTAAATATAAGCATTCACGATAATAATCTGCCACTTCTGATTGAATAATCATGTCGGCTAAATTTTCCGCATGTTCAATAAGTTCAACTCGTTCTAAAGTTGCCAGCACTAGCGACACCTCCTTCACCCATCATACCATGAAAAAAGAAAACTAGAAAATGAATAATACTTGGCAAAAGAAAAAGAGCCGCATTTAACGATTAACGGGCGGTTTTGAATTACAAAAGTTAAAATAAACACAGAAATAGCATCCATTTTAGCATAGTTTTTTAACCTTAAAAATGATTATCCCTTTAACTCAGAACGACATTCTCCGACACCAATTGTTTTTAAGAAAAGGTCAAATATGTGTCTATTTGGGATTTTTTATAGAAAATCTATTTTCGGAAACTTTGTTGCTTTTTAGAATAGGGGTTGATTGTAACGAGAGGATGCACCATTTCCCGGGGTGGGCGGTGAGCCTCGGTATCTGGTCCTTCTTTAATAAAATTATCTACTTCTTCTTTAGATACTGTAATACCATATTCATCTTTAACAATTTTTTTCCACACTTCATCTTCTTCCATTGCTTATTTAGCTAGGGTTACTACTTGTTCATCAGTTAAATCTGTTTCATAATACAGCTTTTCTTGAGCTAAAGTTCTAATAATCCATTTTTTTAATTGTTCATCTTCCTCAAATTTATTAGCGTCTGCTTCTACTTCATCAAAGACTTTCTTGTAATCATCAAAAGTATAAGTTTCCAAAATCTCTTTTTGCTCTTCATCGCTTTTCATCTTTATTTCTACCTCGGGTATTTGCTTTTGTCTGGCATCCTGTAATTAAAATGATTGCCATCGCACACAAGAAAAACAATTTACAAAATTTCAGCACTACCCTATACTTACTAAAAAAGTGAGGTGTTAGTTTTTTGGCAATTGTTACTGTAGATTTTGATGGAACTCTTTATCAAGGGAACTCTTTTAAAGCGATGTTTGAGATTGGTAAACAAAGATTTACTATGAGCCAATGGCTAGTTGTAGCAGGTGGATTAGTTAAGGCGAGTGCTGTTGGTTTAATAAAAGGAAAAACAAAGTTTCAGCACGACTTTTTCAAAGCGTTTGCAAAGACCTTTAAAGGGCTAACAAACACAGAATTAGAACTTTTTTTCCAGGAACTTGTACAGTTCGGAAAAAAAGATGTTAACCAAGATCTTGTGGTCAAAATTCGAGAGCATAAAAAAAAGGGTGATACAATCATTATATTGTCTGGTGCCCTACACCCATTTTTGAAAGCTTTTACAAGTGATCTTCAACTGGATGTTCATGTAATTAGTACTGAATTATTATTTGATCACAACGGCCTGTGCAGCGGTGAAATTGGTCAGATTGTTAATGGAAATGTAAAGGTGGAAAAATTGCAGGAATGGACCACGCAGCAGGAAATTCTCACAAACTCACCCACAAATGAAATCTGGGCATACGCGGACAGTGAAAGTGATATTCCATTATTGAAGTATGTTACTCACCCAATTGTTGTCAATCCAAAAGAAGACATGATTAAAATAGCAGAACAAAACAAATGGGTCATTTTTGCATCTTAAACGATCACTAACATCAAATATAGATGGATTAATGTCTAAAAGGACCGTAAATTTACGGTCCTTTTTTTATTATTTATATTCTAGTTTACGCCATCTAACAAACGTACTAAATGCTATGATTACAGATATCATAGATATACCGGTAAAAAGATATACGTGATCGTATTCCTTTCCGTAATAAGATTCAATTGTATAATGAAGCAGGACCACATTTAATGCCATCGTTAATAAGATAATCATCCAGCACATTCTTTTACCCATGTCGAATTTTCCTTCCGACTGCATAAACGGTTCCACCTTTAATCTCCAATTCAATTAGAGGCAATTCTCTTTGAGGTGGTCCTGCAACCGGTTGTCCACTATATACATTAAAGTATCCTTTGTGGCATGGACATAATAAAACATCTTCCTCTTTCTCGTAAAAAACAGGACACTGTAAATGAGTACATTTATTATTATAGGCTTTTAACTCCCCGGATACGGTATGAACTAATATAGCAGGTTCTGACTCTGTTGGGTAATTAAAATTTACTGAATTACCTTTTGCAAGTTTTTCTAATTCAATAATTTTAACACGTATAATATCTTCCTCATCATTATCCATCATAGCTTTTATCGAAAAAGGTAGGGTCGCTAAACCAATTGTTATAGAAGCACCTACCGCAGATTTTAAAAAGGAACGACGATTATATTTCAAGTCATCTTCTCGATTTAAATTGTCAATCAGGTTAATCATGTCTTCGTCTTTTTTCTTATTATTTTTACTGACCATTAAGAAAACTCTCTCCTTTCCAATTCGAAGTTATTAATCAGAATAAACTCCAAAAAACTCCGGTACATATTCCCATTTATTTCCTTCCTTTGGTTTCTTTCCTTCGACTAGATTCATTTGAGTGCGTTTTCTTCTTAATGATTGCATTTCATCAAAGTCGATAAATCGAATGGCATCAGAAGGGCAAACAGATGCACACATTGGTGCTATATCATATTTTGTTCGGTCATAGCACATATCGCATTTGTACATTTTATTTTCTTCAAAGTCGAATTTAGGGATACCGAACGGACATCCAAACGTACAGTTACGGCAACCAATACATTTTTCTTCCATTGCAGATAGAACAACGCCTTCTTCTGTAATCTGAATAGCATTGGCAGGACAAACCCTCGCACATGCAGGATCTTTACATTGCATACAAAGCATTGGATAGGTTTGGCGACTTTCCAAAAAATCGACGTGTTCCACGTAATTACGTTCCTTTCCACCATGATCTCCGCATTCACGACAAGCTGCCTGGCACGCCCGACAACCTATGCATCTTTCAAACTCTAAGTACATTATTTTGTTCATAACAGTTCCCCTCCTTCGTTAAATTTTCTCCATTTTAACTGCACAAACCTTAAATTCCGGCATTTTTGAAATTGGATCTAAACAAGGATTTGTTAACTGATTAATAGACAGTTCCTTCCCCCAATGATAAGGAACAAATAAGGTGTCTTTTCTAATTGCTTTCGTCAATAGCACTTCTAATTTCATACTAGAACGCCTCGTTGTTAATTTCACAAAATCTCCATTTGAAAGGTTATATTGACTTGCAAGCTCTGGATGAACTTCGACAAATGGAAGTGGACATTGTTCCATTAAAAAGTCTATCCTCCTTGTTTGTGATCCTGAGAGGTAATGGTAGACAACTCGCCCTGTAGTCAAAATAAGTGGGTATTCCTTGCTTTGAATTTCTCCTGGTTCTTTCCATTTGACAAAGGCTAAGTTGGCTTTACCATCTGGTGTACCGAACTTCTCTTTAAACATTGTTGGAGTTCCCGGGTGATCCTCAGATGGACATGGCCAAAACACACCGTCTTCTTTGTCAATACGGTCCCATGTAATCCCATAATAATCAGCTTTGCCACCTTTTGTTGCAAGCCGAAACTCTTCAAATATTTCTTTCGGATTGTTGTATGGAAATAAGTGACCCTTTCCCATCTTTTCTGCTATAAGCTTTAAAATTTCCCAATCTGGCTTTGACTCCCCAATTGGTTCAACTACCTTTCTAATTCTTATAACACGGCCCTCTAAGTTAGTTGTGGTACCTTCATCTTCTGCCCATGAAGTAGCTGGTAAAACTACGTCAGCAAATTCTGCCGTCTCAGAAAGAAAAAAATCACTTACGACCATAAAATCTAGCTTTCGAAACGCTTCCCAAACATACTCTGTTTTCGGTGCAGAGACAGCTGGGTTACTACAAATAACATGCATGGACTTTATGCTACCTTTATGAATTTCATCAAACATTTCAAATGCGGATACACCTTCTTTAGGCATATCTTTCGGATCGATTCCCCATACGCTTGAAATATATTTTACGGCTTCTGGATCGTTTAGTTTTCGATAGCCAGGCAATGCGTCAGCTTTTTGACCATGCTCACGCCCTCCTTGCCCATTTCCTTGTCCTGTAAAAGTGGCCACGCCTGAAGCGAATTTGCCAATTTGTCCTCTTAAAAGTGCCATCGAAGTATAAAGGGCAACATTATCAACACCTTTGGATTGTTGTTCTACACCCCGTGCAAACATGACGACAGATCTAGACGATTGGCCATAAATATGAGCAGCTTTGATGATCTTCTTCTCATCAACCCCAGTAAGTTCTGATGTATATTTCGGTGTATATTTGCGAACTGACTCGACTAGCTCTTCGTAATTATTACAACGTTTAGAAACGTACTCTTCATCGACATATCCTTCATTTATCAAAAGGTGAAGCATTCCATTTGCTAATGCGGAATCTGTCCCTGGCTTTAAGTCTAAATGAACATCCGCTATACGAGCGGTAGGTACTTCGCGAGGATCTACAACGATAAGCTTTGCCCCTTTGTCCTTCGCTTTCCATATCCATTGAATGCTTGTTGGATGACATTCAGCCGTATTCGTACCAGCCATAAAGAAACAGTCCGAATGTTCAAGTTCAGGCCAAGGTAAAGTAGATCCTCTGTCAATTCCAAGCGTTTTCATGAACCCACCTGCAGCAGAACTCATGCAAAAACGTCCGTTATAATCAATAAACCTCGTACCTAATACTGCTCTTGCATATTTTCCAACTAAATAGCATTTTTCGTTTGTCATAGAAACCCCACCAAAAACAGATAAGGCATCTTTACCATACTCACCTTGTAATCTTTTATAGTTTATTTCTATTAGATTAAGTGCTTCTTCCCAGGTTGCTTCCACAAATTGTCCATTTTTTTTAATTAAAGGAGTTCGTAACCGGTCTTTGTGATCGATTGTTTGATATGCAGTTACCCCCTTAGGACACAACTTTCCCATTGTTACAGGCCAATCATATCTTGGTTCAACCCCAACTACTTTGTTTGTTTTTTCATTAACTCGAATGTGCATACCACATTGCATACCACAGTAACAGCAATGCGTAGTGATTAGCTTCTCTCCAGGTTTATGTAAATTTTTTACACCTTGTTTTACTAAAAATTCACTCATGCTAGGTCACTCCCATCATTTTTTTCCTTTTCTTCTTTTTTCAATTGATAAAATTCATCAGAGCGTTTTTTCCCAAACCCCGATAAATGTATATCATTTAAAGTTTGGATTGGACCATAAGGATTTCCTTTAGGTGCTTCTAAATTCAATTGCTTCATTACTCGAATTCGACGACGACATGCGGTACAGTAATCTGCTAAATACGAACCGTCATCTAGCTTTAAATCAAAATTTTGAGTTTCTAGTATTTCTTTTACGTCAATAATCTGATCGTCACTACTATATTTTGTTCCACATCTTTTACATGCTCTTGTATCAATTTGCATTTGCTCTTGGTAGTTCATTGGAACCGCAGTTGCTAAAGGGCGAACTGGAAAGTGAAATAGTTTACCGAATGGAAAGTAAACCAACAAAAGGACTACGGTCATTTGGTGAATAAGCGTTAAATATTGGTGCATAAAACCATCTAAAAATGCATAAGAAACTGTCAATACTAAGCCAGTAACGGTTACTGCGAGTAATAGCCATAAAGGGAATAAATCGAATTCAGTTCGTTGAGTTACCCTTACATCATGATCCTTCACTCGACGATAAAGAGCCATTGACACTCCTATAAGTACCATAATTGCGGTTATGTTTAACCCGTTATAAATCATTTCAGCTAAAATTCCGTGTGCCGCCATTTTTATTGTAGGTATGTTAAACGCTACAATTTGATAGGTGGTTGGATCAATTAAATCAAAACGTAACCAACCAAACGTTAAACCAAATGTGATTGCGAAGGATCCAATACAACCCCAAGCAATTAAAATATGTTGAACCCCTCTCCAAATTCCTCGGCGAAAGATAAATCTTTGTAAAATAATATTGTCAATTGCAGTGATCAAAATTGAGGATATATTTCTCCTTTTTCGCTCTCGTGTAATTAAGTTTTGCAAACTTCTTTTAATGACTTGATGAGTAGCTGGACGAATTAACCATGAGCACATCCTAACCGTTACACCAATAGCAAAAATAATCGATGAAAGAAAATATCCTAATAAGGCCATATCAAAATGAAGAAAACGATCTGTACTTACCCATGTTGTAACAATTAACAATATGGATACAAAAAAAGCATACATACTAGTTCGTGAATAAAAGGACCTTTGTAATTCCAACTCTAACACTCCTTTAAAAACGGAAGAAAACTCCCTCCACTTGTTGTACTTTCATTCTAAATGTTATTAGTTCTTTTGACTGTGACATCAATCACACTTTTATAAGACAAATTAAAACTATGTGACAGATTAATGAAAATGATCACTTTTCAGAAGAAATGTGAGAAACATCACATAGTTTACATTTCACTTCTTTTAAGATAGAGAGGGATAGATAAGCTGAAAGGATGATTAGATGATTTCGATTTCAAGAAATGTTATTGCAATTGCTAGTGGTAAGGGAGGCGTAGGAAAGTCCACTGTTGCCGCTAATCTCGCTGTTAGTTTAGTCAGGCTAGGAAAAAGTGTTGCCCTCGTTGACCTAGATATTTACGGATTTAGTATTCCAAAAATGTTTTCAATTACCTCGAGACCACGCACAGTAAATGGAAAAATTATTCCCGTTGAAGCTGAAGGTGTGAAAATAATGTCCATGGGGTTTCTAGTAAAAGGAAACGAACCGATTGTCTGGAGAGGGCCCATGTTAGGTAAGATGATTGAACATTTTACTAAGGATGTAATATGGGGAGAATTAGATTATATGATTCTTGATTTACCTCCAGGGACAGGTGATATTGCACTTGACATGCATCACCATCTGCCAGAAATCAAGGAAATAATTGTCACGACTCCTCATCCTACTGCAGCGCATGTTGCAGAACGTGCAGGTGTGATGGCCCAAAAAGCGAATCACGATATTTTAGGAATTGTTGAAAACATGTGCTACTTTACTCCCCCAGAAAGTAACGAAAAGTTTTATATTTTTGGTAACGGCGGAGGCGTTAAACTAGCATCCTTATTAGATACGGATGTAATTGCTCAGCTCCCAATTGAACCTTTGGTTGAAAACGATACTGTAGCTATTTACAGAGAAGGATGTATCTCCTATCAAAAATATATGGAATTTGCACAAAGAGTCGATGTATTACTAAAGAAATAAGGTGATAAGAATGTCCACTCAAAACTTCAATAATCTTCTAGAATCATTTGATAAGTTCCATGAGTTATTACTTCTTGTTCATCACACTTTAAATCTAAAAAAAGGTAGCTTTTTATTTACTGAAGGTATGCCTGCAAAAGAGATCTATGTTATCAAGAGCGGAAAAATACAAGTAAGTAAAGTTACTCCTGATGGTAAAGAATTAACACTGAGGATTTGTAGTGTGAATGAAATTGTTGGGGAATTAACCCTCTTTACAAAGGATCCAAAGTACCTACTAAACGCTAAAGTCATAGAGGATTGTGAAGTTGGGGTGATTAAGAAGGATGTGTTGGAAGAAGAACTTTTCCATAATAATCAGTTATCAATTGAATACATGAAATGGATGAGTGATCATTTCCGTAGAACCCATACTAAGTTTCGAGACTTAGTTATGCTAGGAAAAAAAGGAGCCCTTTATAGCACACTTATTCGAATGACAAATAGTTATGGTATAAAAACTACAAACGGTATACTGATAGATATGTATTTAACCAACCAGATTCTTGCTAACTTTTGCGGTACCACTCGAGAAAGTATAAACCGAATGTTATCTGAACTAAGAAAAAATAACATTCTTACCATTCAAAGTGGCAAAATCACAATCCAAGATTTAGGATACCTAAAAAAAGAAGTTGGTTGTGAGAACTGTGACGCTAAATATTGCACCATTGAATAAAAAATGAGTCGCTAGTTACAACCCCTTAAAACTAATCTTAAAATAGATAACCTCGGAGCCACAAAAGGTACTTCCACCTTTTTTGTTCCGAGGTTTTTTGCATACAGATGTCTACCCCTTCTAGGCTCAAAAGCTAGACTTGTTATAACTTCTCATATTATTTAAATCGGGTTTATAAATTAAAGTATTCATATGCTTAAAAAGAAAATGCTAGTAATCTTTCTCATTCGTTAATTAATAACAACAGTAGTTCCTACAGGAAGTAAGTCAAATATTTCTTCTATAACATCATTATCAAGACGGATGCAACCATTTGTCACATATTTACCTAATGAAGTTGGATCAATCGTGCCATGGATACCATAAGTTCTTCCCGTTGTACCTGGTACATTTAAGCCAAGCCACCTTGTCCCTAATGGATTGCGAGGGTCTCCCCCTGAAATTTTTCCGGGAGTATAGCCTGGATTGCTAATTTTTGTGATGATTTGGTAGGTACCTTTAGGTGTGAATGAATTTTTACCAGTAGCAACAATTGAAGTTTTAATCAATTTACCATTTTGATATATATCTATTTTGTTCTGAGCTAACATGACCTTAACTGTCCATTTAACTTTCGTAGTTTCAGAGATTGATTGTTTTTTGTTTTGATAAGGATTGGTAATTTTGATAACCGCACCCTCTTTTACATTTTCTGTTAATTTATTTGCATCCTTGATTAAGGACAGAAAATCTGAGAATTGATAATATGTACTCATTACACTGTATAACGTTTCTTTTGTCATTACCTTGTGTTGGATCAACCGATGTTCGTGGAACACGTTTAGATTTATTCCGACCTTAATATCTGTTGAAGGATTCCTTATATTATTAACTTGCGCAAGGTAAGTAAGTAGATTCGGTTTACTATAATATGTTCTTACAATTTGATATAGCGTTTCACCTTTATGAACCTTATGACGGGACAAATAAGTTGGATTAGGAATTAATAATACCATTCCAGCCTTGAGCTGTAATTGTGGATTCTTCATTTGATTATAACGAAGAAGGTATTCAACTTCATTTTTATCATAATACAGTTTTGAAATACTATAAATGGTTTCTTGTTTCTTAACAATATGTTCAAGTATAATCATACTTTGATTTCCAGATACAGAATTCATTATACTAATCGTTGATTCCTCTTCTGTTGTAGGTATCTCTATAGCTTTATTTTCCTTCTCTTTAATAGGACTAGATACATTTTTTTCCACGTCCCCAGCTATAACAGTTTGTTCTTCTGCTATTTGTTCTTCAATTATTTGTGACTCGACTTCTGTCTTTATAACCTCTTTACCCTCAATTTTGTCTAAAATTGTTAATGGACTCTGCAATTCCTCAACAGTTTCAGCTTCTGCTTGTAAGGATAATAGATTGGCATTCTTTAAAAGTGTACTATCTGTCAACGGTTTTTTATTGGTAAAGTGGGTTATTAACATGATTCCACAAACAAGACTACTTAAAATCAAAAAAAATATCATTATACTTTTTCTTCTCTTTTTCTTCGCTGTTTCTTTTCTAGATAGATTTGCTACTTTCATTACTCCCCTAGTTCCTCTCTAACAAAAAATGTCGTAATTCCCCGAATCTTCCTCATTTTACAGGAATGTTTGAAAAGCGACTATAGGCGAGAACACTTATTTTGTTACCATCAACTAGTTCTTTAGAAGCGCAATTAAAACCTTCCTCATATCACATTAGTCCTACAATCTGTTCAAGCAACTTTATTTATAATTTTTATAAATTGCTCATATCTTACTTGGAATAAAAAAAATATAATGCATAACCTAAATAGATATCATTAAGCTTAGATGTATAAGATCACTTACCATTCTTCCATATTTTCCATATGGAATATCAGTACCTTTTAACCTTACTTAATATTGAGAAATAAAAATGGCCTTAGCAATATTGCCAAGGCACCGTTTTTGTTAAGGTATCACATTAATAATGTATCATACTGGAATTTTTTTCCTAAATAAATTCATTGAAATTAGACATTGTATAAAAACGTCAAGGTGTTTTCTATGTTTGAATGAAACCATGAATAATAAGAAGGCAAATAATAGATGAAAGAGTAATAAAATAGGTTGATTAGAAAGTTGATTCATATCTGGATTTAACGTTATCAGACCTACAATCCAATTTATTAGGTAAGTAAATATAGTGATTGCACCAAATTTACTAAGCAGGACCACTCCAGAAATAATAAATCCTAGAAAACTTAAATTAAATATGATAACAGTAAGTTTTTCTAATTGAAAACCTGTGGTTTCATTATTCTCGTTTTGTAATGGGTAATCATACTTCCAAATGATTGACATGATGAAAATGGTAAAAAATGTACACGGAATGATTACCCAAAGAAAAACGTCAAACATGTTCATTTATATCACTCTTTTCCATTAATTTATATTCATTCTAAGGAAAAAGACAAAAGTAATCTGTGAGGTAAATCACTATTTACAAGGTTTCACTCTTAAACTCAATATTATATTAGTTAGAGCGAGTCGAACAAGTACGTAATGGTATACATGAATTTGTCACACGTCTGTGACAATTATTACTATAGACTAGGTGTTTTATGTGACTTGCATCACTTCTCCCCTATTCAATGAAGGGTAAACTAAAGGTGTAAAAGTAAAAATTATATGGAGGCGAAGGAAATGGCAGAAGTATTTCATGAACAATCAAATGTAGGTGATATTGTTGCAAAGTTTCCCAAAGCAGGTGATTATTTCAAATCAATCCGAATTGATTTTTGTTGTGGAGGAAATCGTCCATTAATAGAAGCGCTTAATGAACGTGAATTAGAGGCAAGTGTTGTTATCTCTGATTTAAATACATTATATTCGAATGCTCTTAAACGTAATGAGCTTGGGGTTGTTTGGGATCAAGCATCCTTCGAAGACATCATTGAGCTCATTATTCAAAAACATCATCTGTTCTTACAAGAAGAGCTACCTTCACTTAGTCCATATGTAACAAAGGTATTAAGAGTTCATGGGCACCATCAGCCTCATTTAGCTGAGGTACACAAGTTATTCCACCAATTAAAAACTGAGTTAGAGCAACATACCATTAAAGAAGAGACAGAAGTCTTCCCTACTATCCTACAAGCTGAGCAAGATAATATTCTTGAAGCTACGGAAATATTAACTAATAAAATAATGGAATTAGAAGCAGAGCATGATGCAGCAGGTGACATTATGAAAAAATTAAGAGTTATAACTAACGACTTCACTCCTCCTGAAGGAGCTTGCGGCACCTATCAGTTAGTATATCGCAGGTTAGCAGCTATTGAAGACGACTTATTCAATCACGTGCATATTGAGAATAATGTCTTGTTCCCAAAAGCAAGAGAACGTTGGATTAGTTAAGTAAGACTGAAGAATACTCTTAGCAGTTAGTTATGGCAGCTACTCAAGAGATTCAAACTGACACATAAAAAAGGTACAGAGTTAAAATTTTATATTTTATTAAAACAACAAAAAAAGGTGACTACTCTATAATCACCTTTTTTCTTATTGAATTTATCTTCAAACTAAAGTTGCACTTAACTATTTGTTGTTCTTTCATAACTTGAAATTAATCTATCTCTATTTTCTGATTTGTAAATTTTAACCATAAATATTACTGAGACAAGCATTGTAATTGCCACCCACCAAAAACCAAGTGAATAAGAATTGGTTAGTTGTTTAAACATCCCTAATATATTGGGTAGAAAAAAGCCTCCTAAACCTCCTGCCGCTCCTACAAAACCTGTTAACAACCCTACTTCTTTCGGAAAACGAACCGGAATGACTTGGAATAACGCACCATTTGCTGCCCCCAAGAAGATCAAGGTAATAAATAGCATTGCTAATGCAACATATACAGAGGGTAGCATTCCAACTATGGTTAGTGATACAAATGCGCCGCAGAAAAGAAAGATTAATAACTTCATACCCCCGTATTTATCTGCTAACAAACCTCCAATCGGTCGTACAAAGCTACCCGCAAACACGACCAAGGTTACAAAATCACCTGCTGTTACCTTATCTACATCATATTGATCAAAAAAGAAGATAGATAGGAAGCTAGTTAATCCAACAAATCCACCAAAAGAGAGACTATAAAAGAAACTGAATAACCATGGCTCTTTTTGTTTTATTACATTTAAGTAGTCTTTTACCGAAGTAACCTTCACTGCTGTTGGACAATCTTTTGCAAAAATCGCGAAAACGATAAATGCAATGGCTAAAGGAATAAGGGCAAGACCAAATACTATATTCCATCCATATAACTCAGCAAGACGTGGTCCAAATAACATCGCTAAGACAGTCCCACTATTCCCCGCCCCAGCAATACCCATTGCTAATCCCTGATGCTCTTTAGGATACCAACGACTAGCTAATGGTAGTGCTACAGCGAAACTGGCGCCCGCTATACCTAACAAAAATCCTAGGGCATAAATATGTGATAACTCAGAAGCATATAACCATCCCCACAATAGTGGAATCATCGTTAATACCATACCAATCATACCAATACGCTTTCCACCAAATCGATCTGCTAATAAACCCATTGGTATCCGCAGAAGTGCTCCTCCTAACACAGGAATACCTACCATCATTCCTTTCTCAGCAGGACTTAATCCGAGATCTTCTACGATAAAAGTACCTGTTGCACCAAGAATAACCCAAATCATAAAGCTTATATCAAAATATAGAAACGAAGACAATAACGTTGGCGTATGTCCACTTCTCGTAAAATCCCTTAGTCTCATTGAAGACACATCTCCCTTAAAGTTCTAGCAGTTCACTTCCGCATTTTTACGTGCATAGAAATACCAAGTAACTACAAGACTTATAACGTAATAAACTATTAAAATATAAAGTGCCATATTAACGGTTCCAGTTGTGTCAACAGACCACCCAAATACTTTTGGGATAAGGAATGCTCCATACGCTGCAATAGCTGCTGTAAATCCTAATACAGGTCCTGCCTCTTTTTCAGGAAAAATAAATGGAATCATACGGAATGTGGAACCATTCGCAATTCCAGTTGTAGTAAATAGGATCAAGAACATAATTAAGAATCCTGTGAAATTTTGAGCACTTACAAAGTAGATAACTCCAAAAGTTGCGGCAATCATAATAACAATATCCCAAAGAGTTACCAATGCTCCTCCAAATTTATCTGCTAACCATCCTCCCACTGGGCGAATCAAGGCTCCTAACAATGGACCTAGAAAAGCTAGATGAATAACGTTTAACTCAGAAAACTCAGTTTTTAATAATAGCGGGAATGCGGCAGCATAACCAATAAATGAACCAAAACACATCGTATATAACCACGTCATAATCCATGTATGCTTTCTTTTAAAGATCACTGCTTGTGCTTTGAATGACTGCTTGGCAGAAGGCATATTATCCATTCCAAAGATAGCAGCAATTACTACAACAACTATAGGGATTACCCATATGAATGCTGCATTCTGAATCCAGACAGTAGACCCATTAGCTATTACTTGATTTGCTCCACCAATAGCTCCAAAAGCTCCTACAGTGATAATAATAGGTGTTAAAAATTGAACTGCACTTACTCCTAGGTTCCCAATACCAGCATTTATACCAAGTGCTGCACCTTTAGCTTTTTTGGGGTAGAAAAAGTTAATGTTCGCCATGGAAGACGAAAAGTTACCTCCCCCAAAACCACAAAGGGCTGCTAATGTTGCCATAGTTAGAAAAGATGTTTCTGGATTTTGAACAGCAATCCCAATTCCGATAGCGGGAATTAATAGCGAGGCAGTCGAAATAACTGTCCAGTTCTTTCCACCAAATATTCCTGGCATAAAAGTATAAAAAATTCTCAAGGTAGCTCCTGTTAATCCTGGCAAAGCAGCTAGTGTAAATAACTCATTTGTAGTAAAGGTAAATCCTACATCATTTAAACGAACTGCTACTACTGACCAGATTTGCCATACAGCAAATGCTAAAAACAGTGCAGGTACAGAAATGGATAGATTTCTTCTTGCATGTTTTTTCCCTTCCCTTTCCCAAAATTCTTCCTGTTCAGGATTCCAATTGTTTCCGATCCTTGCCATCGTAAATTCCTCCTTAAACTACTCACCTATTTGCTGAACTTCGTCTTTCTGTCATCAATTGTTTGTTGATACTTTTATCTTAAGAAAAACGAAGCTTTTTAGATGTGATGTTTTTCACAGTTTATAAAGAATTCATAAAGTGTTCATACTTAAATCAAAAACTAAAAAAGCTATGGTGATAGTGATGTAGGTCACAGTAATCTTTCATTCTTCTCCGTATAATTATGAAAAGTAATGATTTCTGAAAGATGGTGTTAAAATGTTTACAGTTACAGTTCACTCTTTTACTGAAAATCCACATAAAATATTGCATAATTTAAAATGGAAAGAAGCAAACGGTATCTTCTTCCAATCAATAGACTCTAATAAGAAACTAATTACAATAAAAGTAGACTTCGATAGGGTCAAAGGAACTTTTGCAAACAATTTAACATTTAAAGAGTATATGGTTATAAACAGGTTGTTGACTGAGCTAGTCATTCATCTTAACGGTAAGATAAATGATAGCAACAGCCAACTTGGATATTTACTTGATCAAAGACCCGTTTGTATTGTGACCAATTTTAAAAAGTGGGAAAAATTTATTCTGACCGCAAAGCTAAGGTCACTTAGGGGACAAAAGGTAATGGTAGTAAATGAAAAAGAAGAATTTGTAGAGCAAGGTTTACTCGTAGATTATGTACAAAAAGAGGACTCTCCTATTTTAGAAATCTCTTCCTGTACTGTTATTTCCATTTTTGGAGAAAGAAAAATCACTGGCAATAATCTGAAAATAGAGGCAGTAGTTGAGTAAGAGTATAATTTCTTCCCATAAAAAACACCTCCATTAATTAGTAACGGGTTCGGTTTTGAAGTACAAAAGTTAAAATAGACACAGAAATAGCATCCATTTTAGCATAGTTTTTTAACCTTAAATAACAGTATTATTAACAGTAAAGAAGGCATTGATATTATCAATGCCTTCTTTGAATATGACTTCTATTAATTTAGTTGTTTTTTTACTTCTTCATACTTTTCAACCTGTTTATTATTACCTGTAATATCATATTTCTTTTCTAATTCTGGTTTTAGTTTTATCCAAATAGCATTCTTCTCATAAATATCAGAATCGAAATTGTGATTTAGTTCTTCCAAAGATAATCCTAAGGCCTCTGCAAATACTAGGTGTTGCGGTAAATCATTGATATCTGGTCCTTCTTTAATAAAATTATCTACTTCTTCTTTAGATACAGTAATACCATTTCATCTTTAGCTATTTTTTTCCACACTTCATCTTCTTCCATTGCTTATTTAGATAGGGTTACTACTTGTTCATCAGTTAAATATGTTTCATAATACAGCTTTTCTTGAGCTAAAGTTCTAATAATCCATTTTTTAAATTGTTCATCTTCCTCAAATTTATCAGCGTCTGCTACTACTTCATCAAAAACTTTCTTTTAATCATCAAATGTATAAGAATCCAAAATTACTTTTTGCTCTTCTTCGCTTTTCATCTTTATTTCTACCTCGGTATATGCTTTAGAGGTGTAACAACCTAATATAGCTTCTCTTCCCGAACCCATCGGTTCAGGATTGCATTTGATAGATTTATGATTGGAAACTCCTGAAATTTTATAACGTGTTGGTTTGCCTTACGCATCAAACTTGGTTTGAGATAGCCCAGATATTTACAATCGGACTGGCACAATGATTATATTGAATTTGATTTACAATACCGTTCCAAGTGAATTCATTTGGTTTAAAAAATAAATCTTTATATTTGGTTCCAAACTGTTTTGGAGTAAGATGGTCATAATCTTTCATCCTTTCTCCAATTTCGTTCATAGAAAGTGGAGAGTGAACATCAACTAAGTTATCCTCTTTGGAAGACAACCGTTTTAATTAAGCCAATCTTGTCTTCACCTACCAATTCTTCAATTTCCAACTGTTTTATCATTCTTCGATTGTCTCTTATTTTCAATCCACTTAATGAAATCTTTATCTTCTAGTAGGTTTAAAAGAAATTCGTTAACCACATCATTCTCGTTATATTCGGTGTATTCTGCATAGCTTTTCACGAGACTTCTTACACGTTCCGAAACCCACCAATTGACGTTTTCTGCGTTACGCATAAAACATTGATATATCAATAAAAAAGGAGACACCAATTCATTTGCGAATTGTGTCTCTAAATAGGTTGCTTTTTCACTTTTTGTACTCGAAAACCCGAACCCGTTATTTAACGCTTCGGGCTCTTTTTTAAACAAGTAAATAGTTGAACAATCATTAAGGTATGATAACCGACATTTCTTGAGCAATACCATAGCTAGTCGCATCATTATGAACAAGTTCAACTTTCAAATTATGTTTACCAGTTGGAAGTCCTTTTACAATAAAGGCAGCTTGATGGATTTCATCCACTTGTTTTCCATTTAGAAACAACTTTAAATATCCTTCGCCATCTACATTTATCTTTTTGTTTGAAGAGGTGAAGGTAAAGCTTGGTACAATAACTTCTACATAAACATCATTACCTTTTACATGATGGCGAACAGTGACATTGTTTTCATTAATAGAAGCACTAGCGACAATAGATTCATCTATTGGGTAGGTCAAATACATTGGCATGACCGATGCTTCTGGAGGTTTAGGGTCATCTGTGCCACATGCTGTTACAGCTAACAGGCATGCTAAACTAATTACAAATTTCATCAAAAGCTCACTCCTTTTTACCTATTGTTTGCAAAAAAGGAGTATTCTACACGCAGGAAAATTAAAGCGAATTCTCTAATTCGAATTCGCTTTAATCGTTTTCTCTCATAGCTTGAAACATACTAATCATCATGGAAGCCATTTGAAGATTCTCTGAGAAACTAGCCACTTTATGTGGGATGGTCCGTTTGAAATATTCCTTTGAATATAAATCAATCTCACTAATGAATGTTGGCTCTCTTGTCAGCTTTCTGTACCAGTAGGGTTGTTCACGTAAATACTTCTTGTATTCTTCCTTTGAACGGATAATTGTCATGATTTCAGGTCTCATAAGTCGGGCACCTTAATCCTTATTGAAAAAGAATGGCTGGTTATTTTGTTTCGTACTTGATGTTTGTTTTTCGGTTCCTTTAAATTGACCAATTAGTTGTTGTATATTTGTGATTGCTTCACCAAATGAAGACATATGCTGCTGAACTTGATTCAAATCCATTCCTTTCACCGCAGAAAAGATTGTAGACATAAAATCACTTTTTTCTTTTTTTTCTTCTTTGAGTTCATTTCCATCTTTATATGGCTTCCAAATTCCATCGTCTTCCCCAAGTAAATACCAGTCTTCATAGAGCTCTTGCCATGATTTCTTCTCTAATCTAACTTCATTGATAAGCTTTGGATGATTTTTGACAAATTCTTTGAACTTTTCAATTGAAGGATGTAATGTCTTTTTACTCATCTACTATTCACCTCTGTATATTGCTGAACTATGCAAGTGCCTACTATATTGTAGGATAGAAATGCAAAGAAGGTTCGCCCATTTTGATGGAACTACAAGGTGGTTATGATAAAATAATGTTAGTAGGAAATTTAGTTAGAAGGAGTACAGATCTATGGACAACACAAAAGCATTGATTCAAAACCAGCTTCAAACTTTTTTACAAGATGCAAATTCGGAAGAGGAACAAGCTCTTACATTTATTTTAGATGGATTGCTTCGAAAGCAACAAGGGGAAAATGGATCGTATTTGGGTGGATTATTAAAAGCAACAAGCCTGTATGATGAGTCTGAGCAAAGATTCGAAATGACCATTCCCAATAGTATAATCATTCAAAATGCTCTTCGTATAGTTCACGGTGGCATCACTGCAACTCTTCTTGATTCAGCAATGGGTACATTAGTTCATCGATTACTTCCAAGTGATGTGGCTGCAGTAACCACTGAAATGAAAATCAACTATGTGGCACCTGGAGTTGGTAGTGAACTCAAGTGTGTGGCCACTATAATCCATAAGGGATCAAGAACGGTGGTATGTGAAGGAAAGGTTTTCCGTGATGATGGAAAATTAATGGCTCATTCAACAGCTAGCTTCTTTATTATTCCAAGAAAGATCAAGTAAGAATGGTTGCTGCCATCGTTATTCCCATTATCTTCTTTTACTTTTTTTATGTCACGATAGTAGAAAGAAAAAGGAGATATAGTGAGTGGCTAAACTTAGGAAATTGTAAAGAAGAGTCCTATATACAGGGAAAAGTCGTTCAATCTATAACGAAATCGGAGAAATTTGTTGGGAGTCACTTCGTTTCTGTTACTACCTTGCTCATCCAAACACATCTAAAAACGGTAAAAGTAGTTAGGCGAACCCCTATCACCCTATCCTCTCTTCCTGATCCAATTGAAGAATCCACTCAGATTATATGCTATGGGTATTGGGATCAAGGTTTGTTTACTTTTAATCGATATATTATAGTTGAAACAAAAAACTAACGAGAAGCTAATCACTTCTTGTTAGTTTTAAGTTCCCAAGTACTGATGAAGTTTTGAGTAAAGTATTTTTCATATACACCAACTCCAAGATGGGTAAACTCCCTGTTTAATAATGTATCACGATGTCCTTGACTGTTTAACCAGCCTTCAACTGCAGCTATGCCATCCACATATTTTGCAGCGATATTTTCTCCAGCTAGTTGATATTTGATATTACCCACTTCCAACCGATCAGACAAACCACCGTTGGTTGGAGAATGATGTGAAAAAAAATTATTTTCTTTCATATCTTTACTGTGAAGGAGGGCAACGTTTGATGTTTCGTTATGCCAAATGACATCCTTTAGCTTATGTCGTTTTCTAATTATATTGGTTATATCGAGAATTTGTTGAGAGCTCCCCTTTTCAACGGCAAGCCAATCACCTTTTGTGAGTTCCCGTGGAGATACTAATTCACCCCTGTAAACAAGTTCATAAGGACGCTGTTTGACTAAGGTAGCTGAATCTAAGAACCTTACGCTAGAAAGCCTGTTTGTAAATTGATCCACATATAATTGTGCCCAAACGTCACCAAACTGAAATAATGGTCGGACATGCTGCTCTTCTTCAGATAACTCAAATCGATAGGAGTTATCTTCTACTTCTAGCGTGTATGTTGCTAAAACCGGAAATTTATTCACTATATCTTCAAATGGCTGATTAATAATAAATGGATCAATATTTATTCCATCTCCAATAGCATATATCGTGACCACCTTATTATCCAAAACCCCAACTTGGATATAGCTAGTTTCATTTTGTTTATAGATCCACCAAACATAGTCATAAGAAGATGGGTCGATTCGTTGTGGCTTCCCCCACAATCCTATAATCTCATCTCCAGAAACACCAATTAATGTGTGAAGTCCTTCGTAAGTTGTTGTCGCTATTTTTTCAGGCTTCCCACTCGTTTCAACTGCCCTCAAAGTAGCATCTTCCATTAGTTGATCCATTACAATTTTCTTCTGCTCTCCTTCAGAACCTTTACTAGATTTAAATTGTGAATAAAATGAGAAAAAAGATACAATTAATAGGACAGATAGAATGAAGCTAATCTTTTTCAATCGTCATCCCTCCAGACAAAACTATTTCTACCATTATATTAATGAGGTTGGAGAATATTCATAAAAAACAAGAATGAAAGCGTTTTACTATTTTTTTTTACTAGTTTTGTTTTTAACTTCTTCATATATCAATCAGTGACAAAAACATTCAGATGAATATAATAGTTTCACGAACAAAAGGAGCAAGTGCCGTTTTGCCTCAGGCATAGCCAATGTTCTAAAAGAATTAAAAGGTTGGTTTTCCCTTTTCTTTTTATCAGGTTATTTGACCTCGAGGGGCAGGGAGCTGGAGCTGGTTTCAGATGCACTAGCCCATATAAATTCTGATAGTACAAAAAAACACCCATATGGGTGCTTTTCATTAATGCTTTCGTTGACTGTCTTCTGAAATTTCAGATAAGGCATGTCCTGCACTTTCATCAGACATTTGATTGGTGGCTAAGTCTCCTAATGATACAATTCCAACAAGTTGACCTTCCTCCACAACAGGAAGTCTTCTGATTTGCTTCTCAGACATCAATCTTGATGCTTCCTGAAGGGTCGTGTCAGGAGGAACACTTATTAAATCCTTACTCATAACACCTGTTACTTGATAGGACCCAGAATGCTTTTCTGCATATCCTCTTACGACTAGATCACGATCGGTAATCATTCCAATAAGCTTATCGTCTTCACAAATCGGAATGGCACCGACATCCAAATCCTTCATTTTTACTGCGACTTCATAAACATTGTCAAGCGGAGTACAATATTCTACATTAGTTGTCATTACATCACGTACCGTTTGCATATTTACCCCCTAGAATATCGTTTAAATAGGAAAAACAAGGTGTTCGTCCGTGTACCGTAATAAGCATAAGTCCCTACTACCAGAGCTATACTACATCTTATTATGGTCTAAGATGTCTCACAATTATTCATAAAATCAATGACTGATTGCTAATTAGAACCATCACTTCTATGAATTAAAAATTTCATAAATTCGTCATGGAATATTAAATACTATACATTGCAAGTTGCTTCATTTAAAGATATTATTAGGATTGGATAGTTTTTGAGGAGGGGTACATACAATGAAATTTGAAAATACAGGGATTGAAAATGTAATCGCAGATTTAACTCGTCTTGATGAAGTGATGGATGAATTAGGATTTGTAAGAGCTGGTCAATGGGATTATGAGCGAGTAACTTATGATCACAAGATCGAAATCCTAGAAGCAAAAGAAATATATTACTTACGTGTTTTTGGATTTACTGTCGAAGGTGATGTTGGCAGTCATCATGCTTCCATAAAGCTTTTAACACCGCTACTTGGAAAGCATTACTACCCCCATGGTGTTGAATATGGAGAAGGTGAGGATTTCCCTAAAACAGTTTTAGTACGTAGCGAAGAGCTCCTAAAACGGTTAAGCGAAAACCTATCAAAAATTTCATAATACACAAGTAAAAAACGCATGATTTTACTCATGCGTTTTTACTTTAATTTGCTCAACCTTTACATGTACAGCGTTTACTTCAATCCCAGTCATTGTTTCAATTTCATGTTTAACTGCGTGCTGAATGGCTTTACATGTCTTCACTATATCTACTCCGTAATAGAGGGCGACTTTCATTTCAATTGAAATTTCGTCAAACTCACCCTTTTCAATCAGTATACCTTTCTGTCTTGATTTTTTATTGACAACACGAATCATTTCATCCTTTAAATCTGCAACCGTTCCTGCAACACCCTCAACTTCAACAATGGCTAACGATGCAATTAATGCCACGATTTGATCAGCAATTTGAACACTTCCGTATGGTAAAACTTTGTTAAACATACGCTCACTCCCCTATCATTAACTACTCAACATAGTGTATGAAAGATCAGAACTTTGGGCACAACTTTTTTAGGCTTCTTATAGTGATTCAAATTCCTAAAGATTAGAACTCAAAAATTAAGTTACTAATTCCCATGGTACTGGTGAAATTTGAAGGTAGTATGGCCTTTCCTCCTTAACCCACCAAAATGAAGTTCAGGTTCCACACATAATGTGATTCCAATTAAATGAAAAAAGAGTGTGGGTTTTTCTATCCTTCTCCAAAAATTCATACTATAATTTAAATAGACATGTTAAAATGTAAAACTTATACTTGCTTGCACTAGAAAGGGGAAACACATTGTCTTACCTATTTTCAAAGCGGCTTATCATAATTGCAATTGTTTCAATCGTCCTATTACTCCTATTCTTTTTTATTATGCCAATATCAGTACCTCTTATAGTGGCATTCTTTACAGCTTTACTTCTAGATCCTGCAGTTAGGTTACTACAAGCTCGATTTAAACGAACAAGAAATTTGTCTGTAATCATTGTATTTTTACTCTTTATGATGTTTATCGGCGTCAGTGGATATTTCCTAACAACAAAAGTCATTGCTGAAGGTATAAATATCGCCCAAAAAGCTCCATTATATGTAAATGATATTACTAGAGCGTGGTACGATATTGAAGATCAATTAAATGATGCTGCTAAGGATTTACCTAAACAATTTGTTGATGAAATAACCCAACAAGTAGATGATTTTCTCGCAGGTGTAAGAGAAAGTATAACCGATTCAGTTAATATTGAAAATGTAAAGCAGATCGTGACGAAAATACCTAATTATTTAGTGAGTTTACTTGTTTATTTAATTGCCTTATTTTTATTTATGATAGACCTCCCTAAGCTAAAGGAACGTGCATTTTCACATATGTCAGAAAGAACTGCCGAAAAGTCCCAGTTCATGGTATCTAGATTATCTTTCGTGGTATTCGGCTTTTTAAAAGCTCAATTTTTAGTAAGTGTTCTTATTTTTATTGCTTCTCTAATTGGTTTATTATTAATTGTATCTCCAGAGCTTGCAATCTTAATGTCCTTTGTCATCTGGGTGATAGATTTTATCCCTATTATTGGATCTATTGTGATTCTTGGCCCATGGGCATTATTCCTCCTGTTAACGGGGCAGGTTGCAACTGGAACGAATATTGCCATCCTAGCAGTTATACTTTTAATCATAAGAAGAACTGTTGAGCCAAAAGTAATGGGTAGCCATATAGGTTTGTCTCCGTTATTCACGCTAGTCGCCATGTACTTAGGGTTAAAGATATTTGGCTTAATCGGATTTATCGTTGGGCCATTATTGCTAATCGCATTTAATTCCGCTCGTGAAGCTGGTATTCTAAGATTCAATTTTAAGTTATAAAAATAAGAAAACTAAGGTTTTATATGACTTTTAAACGAAGTCTTTCCTTAGTTTTTTTTATACCGCATGATGAAGCTCCCAGTAGAGAAATTCACCATCCTTTAACGTACATCTCATTCCTAGACGCTCAAGTAAACGGATGGATTTCTCATCATAAATACCACATTCAGTCAAAAGTGATGTTACATCGTTCGATTCAATTAGCCAATCAATCATAGCCTCAATTGCTTCAAAAGCAATCCCATCATCACGGATATCACTAATCAAATGGTAGCTAAATTCTACTACACCATCCAATGGCTTTCCAAGCATCATAACATCCCCGATAATTCTTTTTTCTTCATATAAAATAATCATCCATATTCCCCATCCATATTCAGCCTGGTCTGTTTCTAACTTTTCAATATAGTAAGGGAGCATACCTATTAGTTGTGTTGAAGGCCAATCATGGGGAATTCTTATCGGTGATCGCTTTTCAAGCTCTCCTCTGTACAATGCCAATGATTTTGTTAAATCTAAAGAACAAGGCACAAGTAGTAAGCGATCGGTAACAATCTCCACGAACACATCCCCTTTCTTATCTTACTCTTTGCTTGATTCCCAGTCTCTAATCCGACAAATCTTCCATTAAAATCTTCACTTTCCTTTCCCAATAGAAAAAGGTCTTAGAATATCCTATTCTAAGACCAACTTTTCATATGCCTTTTCAAATTAAATTTCTAAGACATTTAATAACCCAGAATGGCTCTAATGACTGACGTCGTTTCCCCACCATGGTAAAATACATAAAGTAATAAATACACAGCAACACCTGTAATTGCCGTGAAAAACCAGATGATGCTTGTAATTGGACCTAGCTTCCTGTGTTTCTCAAGCTTGTTCGTATATCCATAATACAGTGTAAATAACCCAAACGCGGCCCCCGTAGTAGCAAGAGTAATATGGAAAATTAAAAAGATGGTGTAGAAAATTTTTATATCCGCTGGTCCACCAAATTGTGTGTTACCTATAAAAATAGTTCTAGAAACATAAATGACGAAGAAAATGATAGCGAAAATAGCAGCCAAAAACATCATTTTCTTATGTGCCTCTATTTGTCGTTTTGCTATGAGGTACCATCCAATGGCAACAGCAATCGCACTCAAAGCGATAAAGATAGTACTAATTGTCGGTAAAATTGGTAAATTCATACTAGCATCCTTTCTAGACACATTCTGTAGAGTAAATCAAAGTATAGCTCATAAATTAGTTTGTGGGGTAGATTTAAGTTCTAACTGATCCTTTTCGCGTTCTTTCCTCGCCCATTGGAAAAAAATATAGCCAAGTATTGAACCATATACAATTTCTTGGACTACCTTCATTATCACTCCGCCAGTCTGCTGGTCTTCAATCAATGGAAACCAATTAAATAGCTCTGGAGCCCCAATGTTTAATGTAGCTAAAGTATCAGCTGGTACACATAGCTCTAGTGCCTTCATCCAAATAGTAGGATCAGAATACGTGCTGTATAAAGGTTCAGACGCAAATATAATGAGGGCACAAGCAGGAGTAAGTAAAACTCCATTTGCAAATATATACCCGATTTTTTTAATGGGAGTCAGTGATTCAGCCTCAGGTAAAAGATTAACAACTGGCCACCACATAATAAATGCACTTATAAACATCAAAACCGAAAAAATTGAATGAAGGACTTCATCCGTTTTTACGACGTCAAAGATTAATGGAATATGGTAAAAAGAAAACATTCCATTAAATATGATCAGTGCAAGCAATGGTATAGAAAAAAATGAAAATAAAGGTTTAATTCCTCTTAAATTAATAAATTCTCTTAGTAGAGTTTGAGGAAGGCCTAAAATTAAGAGAGGTGGTACTGCTAAATATACGATAGCCATTCCTGTCATATGTGCACTGAACATTAAATGACCTAATAAATCAAGAGGTCCACCTTTCATCATATAAAGAAGGATCATGCTCGTTACGAAGAAGAATTGCTGTTTCACAGTTACAGCATACTTTTCTTTGCGTATTAAGTAAAAGTATAAAACAATAAGAGCAACAATAAAAGTTAGATATCCTGGGCTCCATAATGCTCTAAATCCAAATATACTTATATCCATTTATGTCACCTCCAAAGGGACTTTGATAACCGTAACTCATTGTAGTTACTTTTCTATTATACAATAGTTTATTTTTCACTAGCAATGAACGTTATGTGAACACTAGGATAGAATAAGTAAAAGAGGATGAGCTGATTTTGCTCATCCTCTCTTTTTTTTAAGTTGAAACACCTATTCATGTGCAATTTTTTTTACCACCAAATAATTGTTACAAACGCTAGGATTGTAATAAGACCAACTAGAAGTCCTGAGTATAAAAATAACGCTGGAGCTTCATGTCCTTTATGACTCATATGCATAAAGTAATATAGCTGGAAAATTACCTGTATAACTGCAAGGAGCAAGATAAACGGAACAGAGAACCAAGCCGAGAACTCCTCATATCCAACAGCCAAGAATGCGATTAAAGTTAAAGCAATCATTAGGGCAAAAGAAACAACTTGGTATTTCATTTCTTGCTTATTTTTCTTGCGACGATAGGCTAAATCAACATTAGGATTACCTGATTGCTTTGTAGCCATATGTTATCCCACCATCCCCATCAAGTATACGACTGTAAAGATGAACACCCATACTACGTCGATAAAGTGCCAATAAAGACTTGCTATATAGAACTTTGGAGCGTTGTATAAGCTAAGTCCACGACGAGAGTTACGAATCATTAAAGTCAAAATCCACATTAATCCGAATGCAACGTGCGCTCCATGAAATCCTACTAATGTGTAAAATGCAGAACCAAACGCACTACTTGTAAAAGTATGCCCTTCATGAATATATTCAATAAATTCATATATTTCCAACCCTAGGAATGCAAAACCTAATAAAACAGTAATACCCATCCAAAGTTGCATTTTGCGAAAATCGAAATTTTTCATGTGATACATTGAATATACACTCGTTAAAGAGCTAGTTAATAGAAGCATTGTGGCTAGAAATGCTATTGGTAACTGGAATAATTCATCCGTTCCAGGTCCACCAGCAGTTTGATCCTTTAATGCTAAGTAAGTAGCAAATAAACATGCGAATAAAACTGTTTCTGCCCCAAGAAAGAACCAAAATGCTAGAAATTTGTTCTTTCCTTCAAGGGTAGCTTTTTCTGCATCAGCAGGGAAGGTTTCGGCTGTTAATTTTTCTTCAACATGTGCTGCCATTATCCCTTAACCCCCTTGTCTTCGTTTTCTAAATCTTCTTTATGGATATGAAACCCATGATCATCAATAACTGAACGTAGGAACATAGATCCAAGAACTATTAACATACCCGCAATCCCAACTAGTAGAGCTGGTATATTAGTAACATCCCCTTGAATATTTGCAAACAAGAATCCGAAAGCTGCAATGAATAATCCAAGTGAAATAACAAAAGGTAGGATAGATGCATTTGGCATATGAATGTCACCTAATGGTTCAGCAGGTGTCATTTCAGTACGTCCTTCCATCTTTTCAACCCACAACGCATCCAGTCCACGTACTAGTGGAGTTTGCTTAAAGTTATATTCTGGAGCAGGAGATGGAATTGCCCATTCTAATGTACGACCAGTTTCCCAAGGATCATTACCAATTTGTTTTCCTTTAACTGTAGTTACGACAACATTAATTAAAAGAACGATTGTCCCAATTGCCATTCCTATCGCACCTATGGAGCTAACTAGGTTTCCAAGTTCAAATCCTTGGCCCGGTAAATAGGTGAATACACGACGTGGCATTCCCCATAATCCTAAGAAATGCTGAATAAAGAATGTTAAATGGAATCCAATCAAAAAGGTCCAAAACGTAATTTTCCCTAGTGTTTCATTTAACATAGTACCAAACACTTTTGGCCACCAGTAATGTAATCCTGAGAATAAACCAAACACTACTCCACCAACAATTACATAGTGAAAGTGAGCAACTACGAAATACGTGTCATGATATTGATAGTCAGCCGCAGCTACTGCAAGCATAACCCCAGTTACTCCACCCATTAGGAATGTTGGAATAAATGCTACAGCCCATAGCATTGCAGTCGTAAAGCGAATTTGTCCGCCCCACATTGTTAACAACCAGTTAAAGATCTTAACTCCCGTCGGGACCGCAATTGCCATTGTTGCAACAGCGAAAATGGCGTTAGCAATGGGTCCAAGTCCTGTTGTAAACATGTGATGCACCCATACCATGAATCCTAAGAATCCAATTAATACAGTTGCAAACACCATTGCTGAGTAACCAAACAAACGCTTCTTCGAGAAAGTAGCAAATACTTCTGAGAAGATACCGAATGCAGGAAGTATTAAGATATATACCTCTGGATGCCCGAAGATCCAGAATAAATGTTCCCAAATAATTGTATTTCCACCAAGTGCCTCATTAAAGAAATTAGATCCGAATAAACGGTCAAACATCATTAAGAATAAACCTACTGTTAACGCTGGAAATGCAAAAAGAATAAGTGCTGAAGTGACAAAACTAGACCATGTGAATAATGGCATACGCATGTAAGTCATTCCAGGTGCACGCATATTAACAATTGTTACGAGGAAGTTAATACCTCCGATTAGAGTACCTGCTCCTGAAATCTGTAAACCTAATACATAAAAGTCAACACCATGACTCTTACTTTCCATTGCAAGAGATGCGTATGATGTCCAACCAGCATCAGGTGCTCCACCTAAAAACCAGCTTAAGTTCATGAATACTCCACCAAAGAAGAATAACCAAAAACCTAAAGAGTTTAAGAATGGGAATGCAACGTCACGTGCCCCTATTTGTAATGGCACAGCTGCGTTCATAAATCCAAAAATCAATGGCATGGCGGCAAAGAAAATCATAGTAGTTCCATGCATGGTTAAAATTTCATTATAAAGTCCAGCACTGACAAAGTCATTACTAGGAATGGCAAGCTGGATACGGATAAATAGTGCTTCAAGTCCTCCAACTAAGAAGAAGAAGCCACCAGCAATAAAATAGAGAATGGCGATTTTCTTATGGTCAACTGTTGTTAAATAGTCCCACATTGTTGCGCCAATCGTATTCTTTGTTAACGTAGTCACGATTTTACCTCCCTTTTTCAATGATGCTAAATTAATCCTTTACGGAGAGACTGAATAAATATTCAGAAAGTGCATCAATTTCTTCTTCAGTTAACGGAGCATAAGTTCCATCTTCTTTTTTAGTTCCATAAGTACCAGTCATTTTATTTCCTGATTTATATGTTTCTGGATCGCGTAACCATTCCTTTAATTTTTCAGGGCTGTGATCCATTACACCAGCAATACGAGTACGATCAGCAAAATTCGTTAAATTTGGTGCTAAACGACTACCTTCGTTGCCAACAGCGTGACAACCAATACAGCTCTTTTCGGTAAATAACTGCTCACCAACTTGTGCTAGCTCAGTATCTGCAGTTGAATCCGCATTTGCCATTTTATCAATCCATTTATTGAAGTCTTCTTTTGATACGGCGCTTACTTTAAAGTCCATTAATGCATGGGACGGTCCACATAACTCTGTACACTTACCATAGTAGATTCCTTCTTTACCTTTATAAGCATGAAGCCACATTTGGTTTGTGTTGTCTGTATTTGTGTCCATCTTACCACCGATTGTCGGTACCCAGAAAGCATGCTTAACATCTCCACCCTTAAGGTTCAAGTAGACTCTTTCACCTGTTGGAATGACTAAATCCTGTGATGTAACTACTTTATGATCTGGGTATTCAAATTCCCACCAGTAAAGGTACGCGGTTACATTAATAACAAGAGCATCTTTATCCCGTGTCTCTTCTTTCATTGGTGTAACATCAGCTAGCTGAAACGTGTAAGATACTGTTGGTACTGCTAGGATGATTAATAATAAAATCGGAATAACAGTCCACATGATTTCAAGCTTATGGTTTCCTTCCACTTGCTCAGGGATTACGTCTTCGTCCCCTTTTTTTGCACGGAAACGGAAGAGAACGTAAATAAAAATGATTGATACAATCAATACAACGACTACCATGATGATTGTACTAATCATCATTAGTGAGAATTGCATGTCCGCTCCTTCACCTTTAGGCTCTAGTGTTGTCAAAAATGGCTTACCACAGCCCGCTAATAAAAGCGCCATCATTGTTAATAATGAGAATATGCGCCAATTCAATTGCCTTTGCTTCATAACGTAGTTAACCCCACTTTCCTTATAATTATCAATAGTTCTTAGTTGGTACGGGAGAACCCTACCTGGATTTTTTATATATGAATAAAAAAGGAATCCCAATAATTAAATAGCAAGTGCCTTGTTCAAACTCTATTTTAGAGTCAAGGTACTAAACTAGCTATAAACCAATGTTTTAAAATAATGTTGCTACTACCATCGCTACAAAAAGAATAGTCAAATAGTTCAGGGAGTATACAAACATCATGGTTGCCCACTTTATATCGTCCTTCGATTTGTAACCTTTAAAACCAATCACTAACCAACCCACAGTTAATAGAGTTGCTAGAATTAGAAATACAGTTCCTAGAGAATACAAGTAAAAAGGAAGTGGTAGTAAACAAGCAATCCAAAGCATAATTTGACGCTTTGTCATTTCAAAGCCGTGAACTACCGGAAGCATAGGTATGCCTGCAGCTCTATATTCCTCGCATCTTCTCATAGCAAGTGCTAGAAAATGGGGAGGCTGCCAAATAAACATAATCAAGAATAAAACCCAAGCCACCATATGAAGGTCCGGATCAACAGCTGCCCAGCCAATCAACGGAGGAACAGCACCAGAAATACTCCCTATTACAGTATTAATGGTGTAGTTTCTTTTTGACCACATCGTGTAGAGAACGACGTAGGTGAACGTACCGACTAAGCCTATTAGAGCTGCAGTTAAAGTTGTGGCTGCTAAAAGAGCTGTTCCCACTACTGTTAATAAGATACCCAACCATAAAACTCTCTTAGCTGAAAACCTACCTGTAACAGTTGGTCTTTGCTTCGTTCGCTCCATTAAATGATCAATGTCGCGGTCAATATAATTATTTAAACTACAGGACCCTGCAATAACAAATGAAGTCCCTAGTAAAGTAAGCAGAGCAATGTCCCAATTCTGAAAGAAGCTCATCCCCGAAAAATGGAATGCCAGCCATAAACCTGTGAAGGCTGTGATTAGGTTCGATCTGATAATACCAACCTTGATCAATGCCATAAGGTCCTTCCAGACGGTTGTTTCATAAGCATCACTCTGAGGACCATCTTGCTTTAAAAGATCTGCAGATGTTTCATCCAATGTCCTCGAATTCGCCATTATTACTCCTCCTTTTAATTTCAAAGCACACAGTACATTCGAAGGCAGTCCATATTTAATGGTACCTTTACTATAATAACATTGTTTTCATTTAAAAAATAACACTACAGTATATTAAACCATAAAACACTGACAAATTGTGAAATAGATGTGGATGTTTTTTGTCTTTTTTGTGACTAGACTTTTTGTATGCATGTATAGAAAGACATACTTTAATTCTTCTATAATTTATTTAGTAATTCCAGTTATATTACTAGCAAAATAATGAATAATATTCAACCGTTTTCTCTGTTTATGTACATATAAATAATTACCAATTTACAAAAATCGTTATAAAATCAGTGCTTTTTGAAATCTATCACATTATTGTCACTTTATTTCCTTTGATATTTTCTCCTCTTTTTTATATGATTGCTAATGTATGTATAACTTAAAAATACTACTTCCTATAGAATGAAGGTGAATTACTTGCATCGAGCTCTTAAATTCTTCGCTGTTTTAACAACAATAGGAATGCTCATTGTGTTAATTAGTGGGGCAGTCGTAACAAAAACTGAATCGGGAAGAGGCTGTGGTGATAGTTGGCCACTTTGCCACGGGGAGATCCTTCCAAGTGAAATAACACTAGAGTTAATTATAGAACTTAGCCATCGTCTTGTAACAGGGGCAGTTGGAATCTTAGTGCTTATCCTCTCTATATGGTCATGGCGTAAAATAGGACATGTTCGTGAAGCAAAATTCCTTGCTATTCTAGCCTTTTCTTTTTTAGTTCTTCAGGCCTTAATAGGGGCAGCAGCTGTTAAATGGGAACAATCATCTACTGTATTAGCTCTCCATTTTGGTATATCTCTGATTTCCTTTGCAGCCGTTCTCTTATTAACACTATTAATTTTTGAAGTGGACAAAAAAGTGAACCCTTCAACCTTATTTATTGATAAGAGAATGCAGTTTCATATTCTTGGACTTATTATTTATTGCTACGTGGTTGTTTATACGGGTGCATTAGTTCGTCATAAAAACGCCAGCCTTGCTTGTCCAGAATGGCCCTTGTGTAGCAAAAGTCCGTTTGGCTTACCAACTCAGTTTCATGAATGGATCCAAATGGGACATCGTTTCGTTGCAGGTTTAATTTTTATTTGGATTTTATATGCTACATTCTTTGCTGTAAAACATTATAGCAAGCAGCCTGCAATAAAATGGAGCTTTATATTTGCCTCTATTTTAGTTTCACTTCAAGTATGTAGTGGGGCTTTGATTGTCATAACCAAACTTGAATTCTTAGGAATTGCTCTATTACACGCTTTCCTTATTTCTTGTCTTTTTGGAGTATTAAGTTACCTTGTACTTCTTTTATCAAGAAGCAGGTATCACCAAAAAATGAATACAAGCAATGAGGCTAAATCAGCAAATGTTTAAAATGAAAAGCGAGGGATTTTACCCCTCGCTTTTATGCGTTTTAAAAAGTTCAATGGCTCTTTCCCTTTGAATCTTGTGGTCAACAATTGGGTAAGGGTAATCAACCCCTAATATGCACCCCGAGATAGCTTGTTCTAAGTCATTCATCTTATATGGTTCGTGTATATGTTTTATATCGACATTCCTCAGTTCTGGTATATACAGTTTAATGAATTCACCCTTTGAATCAAATCTCTTAGATTGTGTAATTGGGTTAAAAATTCTGAAATAAGGAACGGCATCTGTACCAACAGATGCTGCCCATTGCCAACCACCAATATTAGAAGACTCATCATAATCGATTAACATCTCTTCAAAATATTGCTCTCCTTTTTTCCAACTAATAAGATAATCCTTTGTCAAGAAAGAGGCTGTAATCATTCTTAACCGATTATGCATCCAACCCGTTTCGTTCAGCTGCTTCATGGCCGCATCTACTAGTGGAAATCCAGTTTTACCCTCACACCAACTTTGAAATAATGACTCATCTTCATTCCATTTTAAATCTTTATACTTAAGATTTATTTCTTCTTCTTTTGAAAGGGGGAAATGGTAGTGCACACTATGATAAAAATCTCTCCAAGCTAGCTCCTTACTATATGTTTCTACTCCTACATCACTACCCAATCCGTAGCACTGACTTACATGATCGTAGACGGTTCGAGCCGATATGTTACCTGTTTTAAGATATTTGGATAAACCACTTGTACCACTTTCAAAAACGATGTCCCTTTTCTCGTGATAAGCATAGATAGAGTCTTCTAAAAATGAACTTAATTGTTTCCTTGCCTGTTTCTCCCCTATTTTATCCCATTTTATAGGACTAGAACTGATTGTGTTTTTCAGTATTTCCTCACCATTGGAAAGAGAATCAACACAAATGCAAACCTCTTTTAGAAGTTGAGCTTCAATTGATTTTGGCTTCCTTTTCGGCTTTTTAAGCCAGGCTCTATAGTAAGGAGTGAACACATGATAATGTGTTCCATCATTTTTAACAACTTGGCTAGTACTGTGAATATGTGAATCATGAAAGGAGTGAACCTGTATCTTTTTTTCCATTAGTAAGGATTTAACATACAGATCCCGCTGAAGTCCACTTCCAACCTCATCTAAATTGAAATAAACTTGCTGAAGCTCTATATCAGACAAAAGCTTTTCGAATGCCGTCTGTTCATTACCATAAAGGAGATGTAGTGTAACTCCTATTTTACTTAGCTCTTCTTTAAATACAGATAAGCTTTGAAAGAAATACAAATGATGATTTGATCGTTTCCTTATGAATTTCGGATCTAAATGATAGAAGAATAGGAGCTTGGAGCCTTCCCTCTTCGCATGCATTACAGCTTCATATAACGCTGTATTATCCTGAATACGAAAATCTCTTCTAAACCACATTCCAATAGTACTCATGCTGATTCACCTCTCAACTATTTTAATGAAAAGACACCAATCAGGAAAGAATTAGTTTGTTCTTTGTTGATGTAACCATTCGACTAAATCTAAAAAAAGGGCTGCTGATAGGTTATCAGCAGCCCTTCCATCTACTTATTTTTCTAACTCTAGTAATAAATCTCCAGTTTGAACAGATTCGCTGTCTATTACAAAAATCTCTTTTATAGTACCTGAAAAAGTTGCTTGAACCGTTGTCTCCATTTTCATTGCTTCAGTGATGACTAAGTGGTCTCCTCTTTCTACCTGCTCTCCTTTTTTTACGAGAACCTTTACAACTGTTCCAGGCATAGATGCAGCTACATGATTTGGATTTTGGCGGTCTGCTTTTATTTTGGTTGCTACAGTTGATTTGATACTTTCATCCTTAATAACAATTTCACGTGGTTGTCCATTTAATTCAAAATACAAAACTCTTGTACCGTCTAGCTGTGGTTCTCCAATTGAAACCAGCTTAACAATAAGTGTTTTACCATGCTCAATGACAATTTCTATCTCTTCACCTAGTCTCATTCCGTAGAAGAAGGTTGGTGTATCTAATACAGAGACATCGCCGTATTCCTCAACCGTCTTCTGGTAATCCATAAACACCTTTGGATATAGGGCGTATGAAACAGCATCATAGCTTGTCGTCGGACGATTTAATGTGTGGGTGATGGTCTCCTTAAGCTCTTGGAAATGAACAGGCTTGAGAAGCTCTCCTGGACGAACCGTAATGGGTTCTTTCCCTTTTAGGATAATACGTTGTAGCTCTTTTGGAAAACCTCCGTATGGTTGACCCAGATACCCCTCAAATAGCTCCACAACAGAATCAGGGAAATTTAGTGTTTCTCCCTTTTCATACACATCATCTTCTGTTAAATCATTTTGAACCATATATAAGGCCATATCCCCCACTACCTTAGATGATGGTGTAACCTTGACAAGATCACCAAAAAGCTCATTAACACGCTGGTACATTACTTTAACTTCTTCCCATCTTTCACCTAGACCTACTGCCTTCGCTTGCTGCTGGAGGTTACTGTATTGACCGCCTGGCATTTCATGTACATAAACTTCCGAATGAGGAGAATTCATACCACTTTCAAAATCAACATAGTATTTTCGCACATCCTCCCAGTAATGGGAAAGTTGTTCGAGTGCTTGGCTTTTTACTTGAGGCTTTCGCTCTGCCCCTTCTAAAGCATAATTCAAGGAGTTTGCACTTGGCTGAGAGGTCAATCCTGCCATTGAGCTTACTGCGACATCAACTATATCTACACCAGCTTCAATTGCTTTTGCATACGTGTAAATACCGTTTCCACTCGTATCATGTGTATGAAGGTGAATGGGAATAGTAATAGCATCCTTCAGTGCAGAAACAAGCGTATAGGCTGCTTGAGGCTTTAATAAACCAGCCATGTCCTTTATTCCTAAAATGTGTGCTCCTGCTGCCTCTAATTCCTTCGCCATGTTCACATAATAGTCTAAGTCGTATTTCGTTCTTGTTGAATTACCAATATCTCCTGTGTAGCAAATGGCAGCTTCTGCAATCTTCCCTGAATCACGAACAGCCTCAATTGCTAACGTCATCCCTTTAACCCAGTTCAAACTATCAAAAATCCGGAAAATATCAATTCCTGCTTGTGATGATTGCTCAACAAATTCTTTTATCAAATTATCTGGATAGTTTTTATAACCTACCGCGTTAGATGCTCGAAGAAGCATTTGAAACAAAGTATTGGGCACTTTTTCACGAAGGGTTAATAATCGTTCCCAAGGGTCCTCCTTTAGGAAGCGATAGGCAACATCGAAAGTCGCACCTCCCCACATTTCTAATGAAAATAAATCTGGCAATAGACGCGCTGTCGGATCTGCTATGTTTATTAAATCTTTCGTACGAATTCGTGTCGCCAGAAGGGATTGATGAGCATCTCTGAAGGTAGTATCTGTTAATAGTACATTGGATTGCTCTTGGATCCACTTAACTACACCTTCAGCCCCTCTTTCGTCCAAAATTTGTTTTGTACCAGAAAGAATCGTTTCTGCATATTTGACTTTTGGCATTCTCGGCTTTGGGTAGAATGGTTTTTCTCTCTTTTCGATACCCGGAAATCCATTTATAGTAACATTTCCAATATAGGAGAGCATTTTTGTTCCACGATCTTTACCTTTTGGAAAAACAAATAATTCTGGCGTTGCATCAATAAAAGAAGTGTCATACTCACCTGAAATAAAATCTTCATGTTTCATGACGTTTTCCAAAAAGGCAATATTTGTTTTAATACCTCTAATACGAAACTCCTTTAAGTTTCGAATCATTTTAGCGGTTGCTTGTTCAAAAGTCAGAGCCCAAGTAGAAACTTTGACTAATAGAGAATCGTAATAAGGTGTTATGACTGCCCCTTGGAATCCGTTGCCGTCATCGAGACGAACTCCGAATCCACCACCCGTTCTATAAGCCATAATTTTGCCTGTATCAGGCATAAAATTATTTAAAGGGTCTTCCGATGTCACACGGGATTGAATGGCATAGCCATGTGTCTTGATTTCATTTTGGTGCGGTATACCAATTTTTTTATCATGTAAGCTATGTCCTTCTGCAAGCAGGATTTGAGTTTGGACAATATCCACACCTGTTATCATTTCAGTAATCGTGTGTTCTACTTGGACACGCGGATTGACCTCTATGAAGTAAAAACCGTCATCATTGACGAGAAACTCAACTGTCCCAGCATTTATGTAGTTTACATTTTTCATGAGCGTAACTGCTGCCGCGCATATCTCCATCCGAAGTTCCTCCGATAAAGTTACACTTGGAGCTATTTCAACGACCTTCTGATGTCTTCTTTGAACGGAACAATCTCTTTCAAATAAGTGAATGATGTTTCCATCTTCATCACCTAAAATTTGTACCTCTATGTGTTTGGGCTTTTCAACAAACTTTTCTACATACACTTCACTACTTCCAAATGCGGCTTTCGCTTCAGATGTAGCTCGTTCGTAAGCTTCCTTTACTCCTGATTCATTCCTAACAATTCTCATGCCACGACCGCCACCACCAAGAGACGCTTTAATCATAATTGGAAATCCGTATTGTCTTCCGAACTCTATGAATTCATCCAAATTATCAACAGGACCATCACTTCCAGGAATAACAGGAATGTTCGCAAGCTTAGCTTGATGTCTTGCTTTTACTTTATCCCCAAACATATTTAAGTGACTTGATTTAGGACCAATAAAAATAATCCCTACTTCTTCACATCTCTTCGCGAACTGGATATTTTCAGATAAAAACCCATAACCAGGGTGAATGGCATCAATCCCATTTGTTAAGGCAACTTCAATAATACCTTCAATATCTAAATAAGCATCAATTGGCTTTTTCCCAACACCGACTAAATACGCTTCATCTGCTTTGTAGCGGTGATACGAACCTGTATCTTCTTTTGAATATATAGCGACTGTGCGAATATTGAGCTCCGTACACGCTCGAAAAATCCGTATGGCAATTTCTCCTCTATTGGCTACCAATACCTTTTGAATCCGCTTCTTCATATAAACCCTCCTAGTGATTTCTACAAAAAAAGTATTCCCAAAAAAATGACTCTGCATTTACGACAGAGCCATCTATGCTGCTAAATCTTGAGGTATATCTTTTAATTTTCGATAGTTTACAAACATGGATATATTCAGTAAAACACCCATTGAAGCCATAAGTGCAAGTAAAGAAGAACCTCCAAAACTAACAAATGGCAATGGCACTCCAGTAACAGGTAATAGTCCAGTTAAGGCACCTAAATTAACAAAAGCTTGTATTCCAATCATACTTGAAATGCCTATTGCTAGTAAACTACCAAATGGGTCTTCACACTTTCTTGCAAGTATAAACCCTTTCAACACAATAAAACTTAATAGCAGAAGCACAAAACCTACTCCAAAAATACCAAGTTCCTCAGAAATAATGGCCATAATAAAGTCGGTATGTGACTCAGGTAAGTATCCAGATTTTTGGACGCTGTTTCCTAGACCTAAACCTGTAACACCACCAGATCCAATTGCGATATAGGAGTTTATTAATTGCATCCCACTATCTTCAGGATCAGCAAAAGGATCATAGGCTGCCCCAATTCTTGATAGCTGTTCATCTGATAGAATTATGGTAGCAGATGGAATTAATATAGCAATTAAAATTGCACCCATCGCAAGAAGCTTTATTACATTCTTCATATTCATCCCTGAACAAAGTGTAAGTACTACTGCAATCATTGCAATTAAAACAGCTGTCCCTAAATCAGGCTGAAAAAACACAAGTGAAAATATAATTACTGTGAAAATAAGTGGTGGTAAGACAGCTGTACCAAATTCATTAATGTACGCCTGTTTTTTAGAAAAAATTGCCGCTAAATAAACAATGACTCCAATTTTCACAAACTCACCTGGCTGTAAACCGAATCCCCCTATTGAAATCCAACTTTGAGCATTATTTGCTGTCGTCCCTATCATATAAACTAAAGCTAATATTACAATACTACCTAGGGCAATAATCTTGAAAAACTTATAATATATTCGGTAAGGTAAAATCATTGTAAATATAAATACAAGGCTTGCAAGAATCAACGAGTTTCGCTGCTTCAAGAAAAAATAATTGTAATCAAACTCATAGCGAGAAACAGCTATAACTGCACTCGAGCTATATATCATAACCAAACCAAATAAGCACAATAAAAAAACAGCGATAATTATTTTGTAATCATACAACTGAAACATTTTTTTCAGCATCAGAATCTTCCTTATTTTAATTTAATGGTTATTCTATTATTATTTTACTATAAACATTAGAGATTTAGGTAAGAAACCCTATTAAAAAAGAAAAAAACTCAAACTATTATCTTTATAGTGTGAGTTTACTACTTTGGTTATTTATTTGTAAAAGCATCGTGCAATGCAGACAGCTCTCGTTCTAACGTGTCCATTAGTTCCCTGCCTATATGATCTTCTACAAGTCCTAATCTTACTGCAAAATCAATTTCTCTTGATAAGCCGAACATTTGTGTGTCTAGGACTTCTTCATATAAAGGACATTGTGGCATGGTTAAATTGTCCATTTGCACTTTTATTAGCTTTAATATTTTATCAGCATCTGATTTTAACAGCTCATATGCTTTTTCGCGATGGTCGATCGCAACCTCTGACATCAATAGAATCCCTCCGTTCTATGAGCGATTGCATTCTTATCTTTAAATCTTATCTTGATATGAAACAAAATGCAAGAAAAAATAGCGAACAATCCTTTAAAATACTCCTTAAGATATGATAACTTCATGGCGTTCAGAAATGAATTTAGAATAGTTTTAATTCGGCAATACTATTCTCTCTTTATCGTCAACATCATGGCAAGATTAAGATCGTAATCTCGGCAAAGTTAGGTATAATCGCAAGAACTTGCGCTCAAATGTATAAATGGTCTTTGACAGGTTACCCACCAAATGACAAATCGGTGATATACGTATATACTTTTACAAGTAATGTTCTTATTAATAACGAGGTGAACGATTAATGGAATCCATTGTTTTATTAAAAGGTAAAGTGAAGTTCCCACTCACAATCGATCCAGGTGTTTGGATTTTTGATGACAGAAAAGTGGATCTGACTATTTATTTTGATCAAGAACTTGTTGAGGTGGATTCTCTTGAGACCTATACAAAATCTGTTTCTGAATATTGGGATCGTGAAATTAAAGAAGGTTCTTCTCTTCCTCCTATAAAGAAAAGTGTAAAAAAATATGAAAAAGAAAAACTTTTAACAGGCACGTTTGCCATCCCATTTCATTATTTCTTGGATAATGCTGAGCCAGAGTCAAGTGCTGAACATGTGGTATTAAAGACATCTACGGAAGATTTTATCTTACCTTACAAAGATGCATACAACGGTTTGTTTGGCTTTTCCCTAAAAGGGAAACGCTTCACAGAAAACGGGCCCATTCATTTTTATTATGGTGATGGTTCTAATAAGGATCAGCCCATTACGTCCATCCATGAAATAATCGTGACGTAAAAAGGTTGAGGGGAATTAAAATACCCCTCAACCTTTTTTATTTTCTAGGAAACTATAGAGTAAAAAAACTGTGGATAACTAGGTTGGGTTGTTGGAATACAGCTCCAGCGCCCAGCCCCTCATGGTTAAATAACCTCAAGCCCAAAAAGGCAAAAAGTGCCTTTTTGTCTCGAGAACATTTGCTATGCTTGAGGCTAAACGGGGCGCTTGCGCCTTTTGTTCTTTTAAAGTATCCAAGTACAGGTTCTAGATAGATCTAGAGCACTTATAAAAGATCTGCAGCTAACTGGGCTAGGCCTGAGCGTTCTCCTTTTACAAAACGAACATGCCCGCTAATCTTTTGATCCTTAAAGCTTTCTACCACGTATGTTAATCCATTATTATATTCATCTAAGTAAGGATGATCAATTTGTTCTGGATCCCCCATCAAAACGATCTTACTTCTCTCTCCAACTCGAGTAAGAATTGTTTTTACTTCATGCTTTGTTAGATTTTGTGCTTCATCAATGATAATAAATTGTTCTGGAATACTGCGACCGCGTATATATGTCAGTGCTTCAACTTCAATGGATCCCATACCAGCTAAGATAGCATCAAGCTCTCCTGGCTTTTTTGTATTAAATAGGTATTCTAGATTATCGAAGATCGGCTGCATCCAAGGCTTTAGTTTTTCCGATTTTTCACCAGGTAAATACCCCAAATCCTTCCCTACAGGCACAATTGGTCTTGCAACTAATAATTTTTTATACATGCCTAAATCTTCTGTTTGAAGAAGTCCCGCCGCTAAAGCAAGAAGTGTTTTACCAGTGCCTGCCTTACCCATTAGTGTAACAAGTGGTATGTCCTCTCTTAGCAACAGTTCTAGACCCATTATTTGCTGAACATTTCTAGGCTTTATCCCCCATATTGGCTCCTGATTAAACACTAGCTTCCTTACTTTTCTACAAGTTGGATCAACCATGCCTACAGCCGAACCAGAACCACCAAGAGCATCTTTTAAAAGGACAAATTGATACGGATAAAACGGATGATTTGCAAGCTCCGTTGTTAGGATTTCACCCTTTTCATAATAGCGATCGAGCAGTTCTAAATTAACATAAAGCTCAAGATATCCAGTATAAATGTGATCAAATTCTACAACTCGGTCACTCAAAAAATCCTCTGATTGAAGCCCTAAAGCATCTGCTTTTACACGCACCAAGACGTCTTTACTTACTAAAATAACGGGTTTTCCATTTTCCTTTGTTTGTTCTTCTAATGATAAATTCTTGGCCACCGCCAATATACGATTATCGTTTGTCTTTTCAATAAAGATCTCCTGAAGCTGATGAAAGGATCGGTGATTTAATTCAATTCTAAATGTACCTCCATTTTCAAGAGGGACCTGCTCATTCAAACGGCCCGTTTCTCTTAACTTATCAATCAGTTTGGATACTTGCCTAGCGTTTCTTCCAATTTGATCCATATTCCTTTTTTTTGAGTCAACCTCTTCTAAGACTACTGCTGGAATGACTACCTCATTATCTTCAAATGAGAAGATAGACTGCGGGTCTTGCAAGAGCACATTTGTGTCTAATACATAGATTTTACTCAAATTTCCGCCTCCTGACTCCACTTTTTCTTTGTATATAACGCGTTTATGTATCATCAAAGATTTTCTGGCTGTACAAAAGCGTTATAATCTGAGGTAACTGGTTGACAACGAGCCCAACCGTTCATATTTAAGGAGTGAAAACCACTCATCTGCCTGTATATCTCAGCTCAGATGTTGCTTTAAATATATGAGTGGATGAATAAAGATAGAAGAATTATTAAACAATAAGCACAAGTAAACTCTTAAGAGATTCAAAAAGGGAGTGATATCATGAATAGTAAAATTTTGATGGCTATGGTTCTTGTCCTTAGCATGGTTACTGCCTGCTCAAATAATAACGAAGCCAAAAATAATCAAAATACCAAGAATGAACTTATTCAAGTAAAAAATCAGGCACCAGACAAAAGCGAGAAGCAATCCGCTGAGCAGATAGCAAAGAATTTAGTGAAACTTGCTTCTAGTGTTCCAGATGTAAATGATGCAACAGCACTTGTCGTTGGAAATGTGGCTGTTGTTGGAATTGACGTAAATTCAAAAATTGATCGATCACGAGTTGGAACCATTAAGTATTCTGTTGCAGAGAGCCTAAAGCATGATCCCCATGGAGCAAATGCCATAGTTATTGCTGATCCGGATGCAAATGTTCGATTAAGAGAAATGGCAAATGACATACAACAAGGCCACCCAATTAGTGGGATTATGAACGAACTATCCGCTATGATTGGTCGATTAATGCCAGAACTACCAGCCGATATCTTCGAGCAAGCACCAGATGAACCAACTGATAGTAATAACAAACAACTTCCAGAAGGAAAAGAAAATCAGCTCGACGAAGTACAACAGGATCAATCAAAGGGACATATGAAAGATCGAGAAAACCCTAAAGTTCCTTCAAAAGATTAGGCTGATTTCGTAAACTTTGTTGCTATCTAACCCAAAAGAGGAGTGGCTGATTTCCTCTCCAGGATGCTTGCTCCAATCAACTTGTTTATCTTCAGGTTACTTTTACAAACTCCTATCTAAAAGCAACAAGCTTTTAGAAAAGGCCAAAATCAAACAAATAAGCTTAGTAAATTAAAACTTACTAAGCTTTTTTTATGGCATTCATAACTTGACAATCTAACTTCGCTGCTGCTTCTGCATCATATGTCTTCTCATATTTAGGCTCGGCAGAGATTTTAGAGCCATAAAACATAACATCACGAACTTCCTTTACTGAAATTTCAATAAGGGCAAGCTTTAATGGTACTTCCTCTAATTTTTCAATCTTAATAGTCGCTTCACCATAGATTGCATATGTAGATTCATTTGCAATCATATTTAATACAATAAGTGGGTTTTTCTTGATGTTTTGCAAAACTCTTGAACGATTATCGATAGCAAAAAAAACTTTCTCCTGATTTGGAGCAAACACCCAAGAAATTGCACGTAAACTTGGACCTGCTGTTTCGTGATCAACGGTTGAAATAGTTACAAATTTTTCCCTTTGAAGGTTTTCAAATAAGCTCTTAGTTAAAGTAGGCTCTACCTGATTTGCCATTATAAAAGTACCTCCATTCTGTTTTATTTGAGTCTGTGGATTCACTCTAATCCTTTTAGAATGCTTATATTGTCAAAAGCGCACTCACCCTATGGACATTCGATCTTCAATTGATTAATCCTTCTTACTTTTTTAAATAAACATCATACTTTTTTCATGCTATACTGTTTACAGGAAGATTTCAACAATTGGGGTGGGAAAAATGAGAGTTAAATGCGTGCTATGCGACAAAATAGAAGAGATCGAGGATGAGACATTAATTGCAAAACGATTAAGAAATCGTCCCATTCATACATATATGTGTAAACCATGTCATGAACGCATTGAAGAAAGAACAAATGAACGCTTTGCAACCGGAAACTTTAGACTTTATCGAGAAAAGAAATTAAAGGAAGACTGGTAGTCATGAAATGGTATACTGTCGGAATAATGAGTGGATTGATTAGTGGTGTAGTACTTGGATTATTCTTAAAACTAATTCAAATCGTAACACATATAAAAGTATACACACTACTTTTAAATGTGGATTTCATGCCCATCATAGGCCATATTGTATGGCCTGAATTAATTGAATTTGTATTTCACTTACTCATTGCTTGTATTATTGGATTAAGTTATGGAGCACTTCTTATAAAAAGATCCAATCGATATACACTGGCTATCCTTCTTACCTTACCTACCATTCCATTGTATGTGCCACTAACACTGCTATCTATAAAAGAAACACCGGCACTTTACGATTTATATGCAATATTATGGTGGGTAGCAGGTCATATTCTTTTTGCTTTGGCTCTAGCTCTGAGTCATCAAATTTTGGTTAGAAGAGTTTAATATGGCAAATTGGTTTCGTATTGAATCTGTGAAATGTGTCGATAATTAGAAAGTTAATGACAAACATCTGAAATCTCAAACAACTTGAAAATCCCGCCAATTTTTTGGCGGGATTTTCAAGTTGTTACTAGCAACGATTGGTTATTTCAAATAAGATAAAATGGAACAAAACGTTTATTACTAATTGGCCTTATTTCAGTTCTGGATAGTTTTTAAATTTCTCGGGCTCTGCTTCCATTTGTTGGAGCATGACATCGATGAGCTCAATAGGGAACTTTGTTGATTTAGATTCATCTCCAATTATGTAATGAACAAGATACATTTGGTCGGCCTTCTCAACTTGAATATTCCTTAACGCGAGGTCTTTCGTTAGAATATCATAAAACATTTCAGTTGTTTCTTGAGCAGACACATCATCTTTTCTTGCATCAGCCACTATCTTGATTGTTAACCAATTATAAAGAGTGTCCTGAAGTGAGCTCATATTGTTGAATTTTCCTTTTTTGACTGATGTAATCGAATTTTATAAATGATGAGCACAATTGCTGCTGCGACTAAACCTTCTGCTACAGGTAAAAATACACCTAAAAAAGTCAAAAATGTACAACCTAGGGCTAAAACGAAATAAACAACAGCTGATTTCAAAACAGGTAGCTTCTTTGCAAAACCAAGTTTATAGACGAGAACCGAGAGAAGGAAAATAGCTCCATATAATAACCACATCCCCACTTCTGGGTACTCACCCACTTTAAATAAAGCAGCAAAGAATGATAATCGCTCGTTAATTTCCATTTGACAGCCTCCTTCCAAATAAAGGCAAGGTCATCCTTACCTTAAACCTATGTAAAAGTAGTATTTTAACTTCTCACATGCATTACCATGTTATGGATCCAAAAAATAAATTAAAAGAAATGGGTCAACGAAAAACGTTAACCCACTTCAAAAAATTCTTATGCTTCTATATCTGAAAATTTCTTTCTTTTAGCCATTCTTTCGCGCTCATTTTTATCAAGAATCTTTTTACGAAGGCGAATAGACTGTGGTGTAACCTCACAATACTCGTCATCATTTAGATATTCTAATGATTCCTCAAGGGTCATGATTTTAGGCTTTTTCATTGTTGTTGTTTGGTCTTTATTTGCTGAACGCATATTGGTCATCTGTTTCGCCTTAATAATGTTTACAGTTAAATCATTATCACGACTACTTTCCCCAACAATCATACCTTCATAAACTTCAGTACCTGGTTCTACGAAGATGGTACCACGGTCTTCTAATGATAAAATACTGTAAAGAGTTGATTTACCTGCGTCCATTGAAACAAGAACACCTTTACTTCTTCCACCAATTTGTCCCTGGAATACAGGCTGATAGCTGTCAAAAGTATGGTTAAGGATACCATAACCTCTCGTTAAGGTTAAGAATTCTGTGGAGTATCCAATTAAACCACGTGCAGGTACATTAAACACCATACGTGTTTGACCACCACCATTTGTTACCATATCAATCAGTTCGCCTTTTCTCATTCCAACAGATTCCATAATAGCACCTGTATTTTCCTCAGGCACATCAATTTGAACTCGTTCTATAGGCTCACATTTAACACCATCAATTTCTTTAATGATAACGACTGGCTTAGAAACCTGTAGTTCAAAGCCTTCACGTCTCATATTTTCAATAAGAATGGATAAATGAAGTTCTCCACGTCCTGAAACGGTCCAGACATCTGGAGAATCTGTAGGGTCAACACGCAAACTTACATCTGTCTCTAGTTGAGCCATTAGACGTTCTTCGATTTTACGGGCTGTAACCCATTTCCCTTCTCTACCAGCAAAAGGGCTAGTGTTAACAAGGAATGTCATTTGAAGAGTTGGTTCGTCAATACGAAGCAATGGTAATGCATCTGGGTGGTCAGTTGGACAAACAGTTTCACCAACGTTAATATCTTCCATTCCCGATACAGCAACAAGATCTCCTGCTTTTGCTTCTTGAATCTCAATTCGTTTAAGTCCAATGAAACCAAACATTTTGGTTACACGGAATTTCTTCACGGTACCGTCAAGTTTCATTAAGCTAACTTCTTGTCCAACATTCATCGTCCCACGGAAAATACGTCCAATCCCGATACGACCAACATAATCATTATAGTCAAGAAGTGTAACTTGAAATTGAAGTGGCTCGTCACTGTTATCGATTGGAGCAGGGATGTTTTCTAGAATAGAATCAAATAAACAATTCATATTCTCTTCCTGTTTAGCAGGATCGGGATCTAAGCTTGCAGTACCACTAATTGCAGAAGCGTAGACTACTGGAAAGTCTAACTGATCCTCTTCCGCACCAAGTTCGATAAATAAATCGATAACTTCATCAACCACTTCTAATGGTCTAGCTGATGGTTTATCAATTTTGTTTACAACAACAATTGGTGTAAGCTTTTGTTCTAACGCCTTTTTCAATACGAAACGTGTTTGAGGCATTGTACCCTCATATGCATCTACAACAAGTAGAACACCGTCAACCATTCTCATAATTCGTTCTACTTCTCCACCAAAGTCAGCGTGACCAGGTGTGTCCATAATGTTGATTCTTTTCTCTTTATATTCTATCGCCGTATTTTTCGCTAAGATTGTGATCCCACGTTCTTTTTCAAGTGCATTTGAGTCCATAGCGCGCTCTTCCACATGTTCATTTGTGCGGAATGTTCCAGACTGATGCAGCAATTTGTCGACCAATGTTGTTTTACCATGGTCAACGTGAGCAATAATAGCAATATTACGAATATCGTTACGTAAGTTCACGATCTCATCTCCTACTTTATATTAAGGGTTTGTCCTCTGTTCCTGTGCTTTCGACAGGCTTTTCTTTACAACTTTGTTATTATACCATACAGTTTTCATTGTGGTGAAGGAATCTTCTATTCATTTTTATAAAACTTTTGTAAACTGTAGGTTGGAGGGGATAAAATGAAGCAACCAAACATAGTATTCTTAATATTAGCATTTCTTACAGCATTTTTAATTATTTTAATTGGAATTGCAGTTGGTGAGAGAAGTATACTTGGAATAATTGGATCCATCGTCGGTATTGTTGCCATGATGGGGATTGGTTTTACCTATAAAAAAAAGCTAAGAGAAAAAGAGTAAGGTCCCTTGACCTACTCTTTTTTTAGTGGCTTAACAAAAAGTAAAAACGTTTTTCCATCTTCCTTTTCTATTTTATACTGTTCAAAACCACATGAGGCTAGAAAAGAAATCCAGATATTTTGATGTATTGATACTGCCGCATAAACAATTTGATGATTGTTTTTTTGAAAGTCAGTCGTTAAGCGATGGACAATCTTTTTACCCCAGCCCTTTTGACGAAAAGCTGGCTCTACTATTATGGTTCCGACCCAAGGACGTAAATTAGAAGAAGCGTTTTCAACACAGTAAGTTATGGCCATTTTAATATTGTCCACATACCAAACAGACCATTTTCCTTTAATGTCTTCGTATCTCTTCAAATAGTGCTCTAGCTCTTCAGAAGTGCACTCCTCTGTTTCCCATTCGGGACTACTCTTAATTAGAGTCTGAAAAAAAGGGAAGTCCTTTTTTGTCATACTTCGATTTATGAGGGTCATTCCTCTGATCCATTTATATAGGTCTGGATAATCTCTTCATGAATACTTTTGTTACATGCAAAAATAGAGTTTTGTCCCAACAGATTAAGTGGCTCACCGTTAATCGTCGTGACAGTCCCTCCAACTTCTTCAATTAATATAAGCCCTGCTGCAACATCCCATGGCGCAAGTCTCATTGTAATATACGCATCTAGCTTACCTGAAGCAACGTAGGCTAGCTCAATTGCTGCTGAGCCATAAGATCTAGTTCCTCGAACCCTTTTAATTAAAGGGGACAAAAGGTCTGGATTTATGCGCTTATTCTCTGTTACCCAAGTTGCACTAATTCCTATAATAGATTGCTCAATCAATACGTTTGAAAGTGTAGGTAATTTGGTATCGTTAAAGTATGCACCTTTTCCCCTTCTTGCATGATATAGTTCGTCACTCACCACATCATAAATAAGTCCGACTTTACCAACTCCATCTTCATAAATACCAATTGAAATGGCAAAGTTCTTCTGCTGATGAATAAAATTCATCGTTCCATCAATCGGATCAATGATCCATATGACACCTTCTGAGGTTGAAACTATATCCCCGAATCCTTCTTCACCTAGTATTTTATGCTCCGGAAAGTTTTCAGAAATATTCTTAATAAAAAACTTTTCAATTTCATGGTCCATATTTGTTACAAGATCATTAGCTGATGACTTTGTATGAATCATCAATTCCTTCGAAAATGATTCACAAATGATGTTTCCAGCTTCCTTTATCCACTGTTTTGCATATGTATCAATTTTTTCCCAATCATGTTTTCCCACCATTATAGATTCTCCTTTACTTTACAGCCTGTTACTATTCATAAATCAAGATTAAAGGAAGTAATTGGTGAAAAGCAAGTATAGGATACTCTTGAATCTAAATGCATGAGTCTTAGCACAGAAAAAACGAACCTCATCAAAGGTTCGTAACCTAAGCTTATGCTTCCAAGCGTATCTTTTCTTGTCTAAGTTTTTCTAATTTGCGTTTACATTCAATTATTTGCTTAGCGTTACTTTCTTTCATGGCATCATATAGGGTAACTAATTCATAGTCTACTTCTAAACGTAAAACTGGGATCCTTTTTTCGGCGTCTGTTCTCTTTTGGGTATTTAACACTTGTTTCATAAAAATCGCACCCCTTTTCATTGTTTTTTTGTCTCTTGCACTAATTAAATACCTGGGTTATAAACTTAATATTCTGATATTTTTATTTATATATATTATGTATAGTTCTTGTGCTATGCAACAAAAATGTGTATTCACCTATTCTTTCTTTTTTAAGCATTTTTTTCAAAGCTTCAGTTTTAGATATGCTATGATGATAGGGAATAAGAGCTATGGAGGTAAACATGATATTTAACGGATTTTCAGAACAAGATTTTCAGACATTTTTAATCGAAGGACTCGATAATCGGATGGAGTCAATAAAAGAAAACATTCAGCCGAAATTTAAGGAATTAGGGGATATTCTTTGCCAAGATATATCCGGATTTTCGGGCGTGGAAATGTATTTACATATTGCCAAGCATTTAAGGAGAACGGTAAATCCACCTAAGGACACATGGTTAGCTATTTGCCATAATAAACGTGGTTATAAACAGCATCCTCACTTTCAAATAGGATTGTTTGATGATCATGTCTTTATTTGGTTAGCTTTTATTTATGAACTTCCAAATAAAACGGAGATTGCAAATGCTTTCTTAAAAGATGCAACAAATATATACAAGACCATCCCCCCTACCTATGTAATGTCGATGGATCATACTAAGAAGGAATCAAAGTCGATAAAAGATATTTCCAAACCGGAATTTATACAATCACTTGAGTACTTTAAGAATGTGAAAAAGGCTGAATTCCTAATCGGAAGACATGTACAAGCTAACGATGAATTACTTAAGAACGGAGAGGCTTTTATTGAGTTTGCAAGAGAAACCTTTAAAACTCTTATGCCAATTTATAAGCAGTCCTTATAAAAAAGACGCAAGACAAAAGTGATGGAACAAAAGGCGCAAGCGCCCCGTTTTGCCTCAGGTTATTAGACCTCGAGGTGCAGGGCGCTGGAGCCGGATTCAGATTGCACTAGTCCATATAAATTCTGATATTGTAAAAAAAAAGTTGAATGCTTTCTTACGGAAGCATTCAACTTTTCTATCTCATCTTTATTATTTTAGTAGTGGTTTCTTCTTTTGCTTTTTTCATTGTTTTATAGCAGGAATATCCACTCTCATCTTCAAAATCCCCACAAATACTTTTTTCTTCTGACTTACTCGTCACGATTGCTTTAAAGCGTTGGTAAGCCTGGATTAATTTGTCACGCTCTATCCCTTTTTCATAGGCTGTTTCAATACAAGAAAAAAAGTTAACAACATCCACAATTTCATTTGTCTTCCAATCCGTTGAAATCGGATAGTGATAGCTCATAATACACGTTCCCTCCTAAGACCACTTTAGACGAATATCCTCGCCCTCTAGTATGATTCGCTCAAATAATTCATGTACTGTTGGAATATCCTTGATTCTTCCCATTACCTGCCCTGCCCATGCAAATCCTACGTCTTCTCTACCTTCATGAATATAACGCATATTGGCAAGTCCACTAATATACTCTTTAATGGAGTCATACCCTTCGTTCCTTGCCTCAATCTCAAGGATTTTGTCCGTCCAGACATTACGGATGGCTCTTGCTGGGGCACCTAAACTTCGTTTAATCACAACTGTGTCATTTTCTGTACCCTCTACTAGTCGGTTCTTATATTCTAGACTAGCATGAATGCACTCTTTTGTCGCAATAAAACGAGTCCCCATTTCAATTCCCTCAGCTCCAAGACTAAAGGCTGCCATCAACCCACGTCCATCAGCAATTCCACCAGATGCAATAACAGGGATACTTACGGCATCAACAACTTGTGGAACTAACACCATTGTACCTATATCATTTTTCCCCAGGTGACCTCCCCCCTCTTGACCAACAACCATTACTGCATCTGCTCCGAGCTCTTCTGCCTTTTCCGCTTGTCTTCTGGCAGCGACTAACACTAACTTTTTTACGTCGACTCCTTTTAACTGTTCAAAAAAGGAAGAGGGGTTACCACCAGTCATTGATATAACTGGTACTCTTTCTTCTATGGCAACCTCTAACATTTCTTCAAAAGGACGACCATGTTGACCAATCGCATAATTTACACCAAATGGTTTGTCTGTCTTTTTACGGACTTTTTGAATTTCTTCACGTAGTTCTTCAGGATTATGTAACGACATGGCTGTAATTTGTCCTAATCCTCCTGCATTTGAAACCGCAGCAGCCAGGTCGGAATAAGCAAGAAAGGCTAATCCTCCTTGAATAACCGGATACTGGATATGCAGTAATTCTGTCACTCTTGTTTTCCAGTTCATAAATTATATTCCTCCTTCTAAATCGACCCGGTATGAAATTGATTTTCTTATACTTATTGTTTATTCATTTAATGTTAGGTTATGGTATAGAGGTAGAGCAAGCATAATTTAGGCAATTATTTTTTCTTTGCAACAGGAACGATTAATGCTATAATCACTTTTGTTTTATTTTTCTATAAAGATACAAGTAAAGAGGTGTAAGTATTGAACCAAACTAAAACACCGTTATTTACGGGTTTATTAGAACATGCAAAGAAAAATCCCATTCAGTTTCATATACCTGGGCATAAAAAAGGAAATGGTATTGACCCTGAATTCCGAGATTTTGTAGGTATGAATGCATTATCCATTGATTTAATTAACATCGGACCTTTAGATGACCTGCATCATCCTAAAGGGATTATTAAAGAAGCTCAAGAGCTAGCAGCTGAAGCATTTGGTGCGGACCATACATTTTTTTCTGTACAAGGGACTAGTGGAGCCATTATGACGATGGTTATGTCTGTATGTGGTCCTGGAGATAAAATAATTGTGCCACGAAATGTCCATAAGTCAGTGATGTCAGCCATTATTTTTTCTGGAGCAACTCCAGTCTTTATTCATCCTGTGATTGATAAAGAATTAGGAATTTCGCACGGAATCACCTCTGATTCAGTTGAAAAAGCACTTCAACAAAATCCAGATGCAAAAGGGGTTCTTGTCATAAACCCTACTTATTTTGGAGTTTCCGCAGACTTGAAACGTATTGTTGAAATTGCCCACTCTTATGATGTACCTGTTCTTGTGGATGAAGCACACGGTGTCCATATACATTTCCATGACGAACTTCCATTATCAGCTATGCAAGCAGGGGCTGATATGTCTGCAACTAGTGTTCATAAGCTTGGAGGATCGATGACTCAAAGCTCCATCCTTAATATAAAGGAAGGGCGTGTCTCACCTAAACGGATTCAATCCATTATTAGTATGTTAACGACAACATCAACCTCCTACCTACTTCTCGCTTCTTTAGATACAGCTCGTAGAAGGTTAGCCGTTGAAGGTAAAGAAATAGTAGGTCAAGCAATTGAGTTGGCTGAAAAGACGAGAAATCAAATAAACGAGATCAAAAATTTATATTGCGTAGGAAGAGAAATAGTAGGTTCAAAAGCAACCTTTGATCTTGATCCTACCAAGCTGACCATTTCAGTGAAGGATTTAGGAATAACAGGGTACGATGTTGAAGGTTGGCTAAGAGAACACTATAACATCGAGGTTGAACTTTCTGATCTATATAACATTTTATGTATCATCACACCTGGCGACACTGAAAAAGAAACCACCATATTAGTAAATGCATTAAAGAAGCTTTCGGAAACATATGAAAATTCGTCAAAAATTGAAGCAGCACATGTTTATGTACCGGATATTCCAGTACTTGCCTTATCACCGAGGGAAGCCTTTTACGCTGAAACTGAAATCGTCCCATTCCATGAGTCTGCTGGTAGAATTATTGCAGAATTTATAATGGTATATCCACCTGGAATACCAATTTTTATCCCTGGTGAAATTATTACTGAAGAAAACCTTAGTTATATCCAAAAAAATCTTGAAGTCGGTTTACCTGTTCAAGGTCCTGAGGATTTTGAACTTAAACATCTCAGAGTCATAAAGGAACATCGCGCAATCAAATAAACGATAAAAGAAGCATGCAGGAGTAATGCACCGCATGCTTTTATTCTATATTTTAAATTAGTTCAATTTTCTATTTTCTTTATTAACTGAGTCACACGGACAATTGTTACAATGTGCATACAGGGTCGTTACTTTCTCTTCTTCAAAATGCTCAATAGTTTTCCCACATGACTGACAAATGATAATACCCAGGCTACTCATCTCCCTTTATTTAAAAAAAGTTGAAAGCGTTATCAATATCTCTTTCTTTTATAATAATATGACATATTAAACCTGTCAATAATAATTTGTATAACACATTAACTGTTATGTATCACTCATTAATGCATAACCCTTATTAAGAACTCAACAAAACTCCACGAAGAAAAAGACGCCATGTTGACGTCTTAACCTGTTATTCATATTGGGTTTCTAGAGGCATAGAGGGCAATGTCTCTTTAAAAAATTCGGCAATGTCCTCTGCCTCTTTAAGGGAACGTATTTTGAAGACTTGTTGAAGATGTTCTAAATTTTTTATATCTTGAGGGTCAAGGAGGGCTGATCTACCTGTTTGCATACAGACGACCAGAGGTTTTCCAAAGAACATATTAGTATAAACGATGCCAAAATCATATCGAACATCGTCTGTCGTAAAACCAACGAATCGAACCTTTACCGTTTCACTCTCATCATAGAGCCTATCAAAGTAATTCATTGTATCCCTCCATTTTAATTTAATTATTCTGAATATTATTATAAATTAAAAACAGACGTTCATCAACCCGCACAAATACCCAAATCTTATAGTTGGAACAAAATTCAATAGCACCTTCTCTCATTCCTTTCACCAAACTGTTGTCAATCATAAAAAACGTCTGATAGAATAGTAACATAATGGATTATTCTCTGTAGCGACGAACAACCCAAGTACGAAGAGAAAAATAATTAGTTTATTAAAAACTTATTCTTTAATTCATAAAAAATGCTAAGTAGGAGTGAGTTTGTTGAGTCATAGTGCATATGTTAAGCTTGTATCTGCATCAAACAAGCAAGAGATTACGCTAGATGCGGTAAAAGAATTATTTAGTTATTACAAAGAGATTACTTCTAAAACAGGCTCTCAATTGAGTTGGGAATATAGCTCTGTTGCCTTTCCGTATGAAATAAAAGAGAAACCCGAAGGAAAAGATACATGGTTTTATTTAAAATCTGAGGAGAGAGGATATAATATGTTGCTTGTCGGTGTAGGTAGTGAGGAATTGGTAACCGAAGATGGTCAGCCGTCAACTCAGTCTTACATTCAAGTCGTTTTGCCAGATGGATCTACATTTGGTGATAAAGGAAAAGGCAACGAATTTTGTAAGTTTCTTGCAAAGAAGCTTGAGGGTGAACTGCATCTTTTCAACGGAAGAGTTATGTACTTTTATAAAAGAAAATGAGAAATGGAAAGCGCCTAACCAGCCTTAGGCAAGCAAATATTTATAAAGAAAAGCAAAGGGTGCTCTTTTTCCTTTAATTGATTAATGTTTATATAAAAAAAAAGATAGCCACTGGCTATCTTTTTCTACTTAATTAATAGCTACTTGCCCCGGTTTCAATGGTTTTGGGGTCCACAAACTCATACTCTTTCTCTTTTAACCCGTTCACTATTTCAGGCAATGCTAAAAAGGTCCATTCACGGTCATGTATGAGAAGATTAGCCCCATTTGTTAAAAGTGGAGTGTTTACCATAATGTCTGCTATTGAATCCTTCGTCATATAATCTTTCATAAAATCATAGCCATATGTCCAGTTCATTAGAACCATACCCTCTGTCTTCACGAGCTTCCTAGCATAATCTGTATTAGCCCCGAATGGTGCTCTAAAGAAAGATGGACGAGCACCTGTAATGGCTTCAATTTCGTCGCTCAGCTTTACGATTTCTTGAAATTGTTCTTCTTCAGACAGGTTCTTTAGGTTTTTATGATTCCATGTATGATTACCAATAGAAAATCCGAGGTCGTAAATTTGTTTTAAGATAGCTTTTTCCTCGGCTGAGTCAATAAAGTGTCCATTAACAAAAAATATCGCTTTCACCCCTTGCTCTTTTAAAACCTCTGCCATTTGTAAGCCGTATTGATCTGGAGCATCATCAATTGTTAATAGGACGACCTTATCATTGGCATTCTCTAAAGGCTCAACTCCCCAATGTGCGTCATTTATTTTATACATTGGCTTTTGGATTGTATCCTTAACTGTCTCTGTTTCCTTGACGGTGTCTGTATCCTCAATTGACTCTAAATCTTCGGTAGCATTTTCTTCATTCGGTTTTTCTTGAATTCTATCTTCTTTTTGAACCTGAATTTCTTCTTTAGATTCATTTGTATCAGTAGCACATGCCGTCACTATACTTATCATAAACAATAGTTCGAAAATCCTTTTCTTTTTCATAGTCTCCCCCATACTAAAATAACATGTTGTCTGTCATTCAACGCTACTACAAGGAAAAGTAGATGTAAATATGTATTTCCTACCAACATTAGATTACTTATAGGTAGGACTTATATGGAGGAATAAACCCACCAAAATGCTTGCTGTAAAAGTAAGAAAGCTGTTAATGATCCAATTGTCATTTTAAAGGCACGCTTAGTGTTATAACCAGATATATTCGCTGTAAAGAATGCAAGGTAAAGAAATACCATGAACAACAGGACTTTGGCATATAACCGGTCGTGTTGGGAATTCATTTCAACCATTAAAAAGCTACTATATATGATGTTTTGTAAGCTTATTACAAGTAATCCCCTCATAGACAATCTCCTAACTACAACTTTATTATTTAAAGTTTATGCAAGATAAGAAAGAGTATTTTTCATTTTTGTAACATTTAAATGACATTCACAAATAATGTCAGATAACATGATACAATAGCCCTAAAATTATTTCCGTTAGAAAAAGGGTGAGATGGAATGGAAAAACGAATACTCGTGACACTATGTTCTTTTTTATTGTTAACATCTTGCCAATTTGGAAACAGGGAAAATGACCCAAGGCTATTGACGCTCCTTGAAGCAGATGCCTTATATATATCAAATGAAGAAAACAGTAAAACTGAGAATGAATATTATAATGCCCTTTTAGAAATTAAGAAGCTGTACCCTGGTGAAATGGAAGAAATCCTTGTTCTTTCACACCATGATATAAAGAATATAAAAGAAGAGTTAAAAATTCAGACTTACCCTACTTTATTACTTATTGATCAAAAAAAAATCATAGCTAAAATCGAAGGTGAAAATGAAAAAGATAGTATCATCAGTAAAATGACTATGGTTATTAGTGAACAGTAAAAAAAGAATTATATTAACTGATTATCCCACTATCTCAGAATAAGTAGTCGTGTTGGTGTTTTTCTTTAAGCTCTTTCTCTAAAAGAGTCTGTTCAAAAAGGAGGACAAAAAGAGCAAAGAAGTTCGAGGAAGCGAAGTCTTGAGCTTCCTGCGCGTATGTTTTGTATACGTGAGGAGCGGAGAGACGAGCTGACGAAGAAATTTGAAGCTATTTTTGCCGGACTTTTTGAACACCCTCTAAAAAGTGGTCAAGCAACCCTTAAATAAATGAGTTGATTGGAACCGAAGGTGCTAGGGCACCTGCTTAGAGCAGTGGGACAGGTGAGACTCAACACATGGCGTTCTCGCCGAGTAAGCTCACCGCCCACCCCGGGGAATGGTGCATCCTCTCGTTACAATCAACCCCTATTCTAAAAAGCAACAACGTTTTTCGAAAACAGATTTTCTATAGAAAATCCCAAATAGACACATATTTGACCTTTTCTTAAAAACAATTGGTGTCGGGGAATTTCGTTCTGTGTTAAAGGGATAAACATTTTATATTATAAAAAAAAGACGAGTCACAAATTCACTTTCTGAATTTTGACTCGTCTTTTTCTTCATCTATTTAACGATATGAATAGGGTGACCAATGGCCACTTCAGCAGCTTCCATTGCGATCTCACCTAATGTAGGATGTGCATGAATTGTCATGGCAATATCTTCAGCCGTCATTCCTGCTTCAATTGCTAGTCCAAGCTCAGCAATCATATCAGAGGCATTTGTACCAACAATTTGAGCACCAATAACCAATCCATCTTCTTTACGTGTAATAAGCTTTAGGAAACCATCTGCACTGTCTAATGCTAGTGCGCGACCATTGGCTCCAAACGGAAACTTAGAAGCAATACTGTCAATTCCCGCATCCTTTGCTTCCTGTTCTGAATATCCAACCGTTGCCATTTCTGGATCTGAGAATACCACAGCAGGAATAGCATGATAGTCAATTTTTGAAGTTTGTCCACTTATTGCTTCAGCTGCTATTTTTGCTTCATATGACGCTTTGTGAGCTAACGGTGGTCCATCCACGATATCGCCTATGGCATAGATGTTTTTCACAGTAGTTCTACATTGATCATCAATTTTAACGACACCACGGTCTGATTTTTCAATACCGACTTGTTCAAGTCCTAATTCATCTGAATTCGGCTTACGACCAACAGTTACCAAGCAATAGTCAGCCTCGACTGTTTGAGCTTCACCTTTTACCTCAAAGGTAACCTTTACACCATTTTCAGTCTCTTCTACACCCTTTGCCATCGCTTTTGTAAAGATTTCAACATTGCCTTTCTTCTTTAAGCGACGCTTCACAATAGATGTCATCTGCTTTTCAAATCCGTTTAGAATTTCATCAGCACCTTCAACAATGACAACCTCTGTGCCAAAGTTTGCATAAGCTGTACCAAGCTCTGTTCCAATATATCCGCCACCGATTACAACTAGCTTTTTAGGTATCTCTTTCAAATTAAGAGCCCCAGTGGAATCAATGACACGTTTTGAATATTTGAAGGTTGGAATTTCAATTGGGCGAGAGCCTGTTGCGATAATACAGTTATTAAATGTATATGTTTGAGCAGAATTTTCGTCCATAATACGCACTGTATTTTCATCAACAAAATAGGCTTCACCTTTAAGAATTTGAACCTTATTTCCTTTTAACAGTCCTTCTACTCCACCTGTTAGCTTTTTAACAATACCCGTTTTCCATTCTTGCATTTTCGTGAAGTCAACTGTAACATTCTCAGCCTTAATCCCCATATCTTCAGAATGCTTCGCTGTTTCAAACCGGTGGGCAGCTGCAATTAGTGCCTTAGAGGGAATACATCCTACATTTAAACAAACACCACCAAGCTCACCTTTATCTACAATTGTTACCTTTTGGCCTAGTTGGGCAGCACGAATTGCGGCAACGTAACCACCAGGTCCAGCTCCAATGACAAGAGTATCTAATTCAATTGGAAAATCTCCTACTACCATTAGTTACGCCTCCATTAAGATTAATTGTGGATCATTTAAAAGTCTTTTAATATGATTTAATGCATGTTGAGCAGTTGCTCCATCAATCATACGGTGGTCAAAGCTTAATGAAAGTGCTAGAACAGGAGCAATAACAATCTCTCCGTTACGAACAACCGGTTTCTCAGCAATCCTACCGATACCAAGTATTGCGACTTCAGGATGATTGATTACTGGTGTGAACCATTGTCCTCCAGCAGAACCGATATTTGAAATCGTGCAAGATGCCCCTTTCATTTCAGCAGGTGCCAGCTTACTGTCGCGTGCTTTTGATGCAAGCTCGTTAATTTCATTCGAAATCTCATAAATCGATTTACGGTCAGTATTTTTAACAACTGGAACGAGTAGACCTTTATCTGTATCAGCAGCTATCCCAATGTTGAAATAATGCTTATGGACGATCTCATCTGTTGAGTCATCTAGTGATGTATTCAATGCAGGAAATTTCTTTAGAGCAGAAGTTAAAGCTTTGACCACATAAGGTAAGTACGTTAGTTTTACACCTTGATCAATTGCGTGTTGTTTAAACTTTTTACGATGCGCAACAAGCTCTGTTACATCTACTTCGTCCATTAGTGTAACGTGTGGAGCTGTATGCTTTGAGTTGACCATTGCTTTTGCAATTGCTTTACGGATTCCACTCATTTTCTCTCGTGTTTCTGGGAAATCACCAGTAGGGATAGGAGTAGCCGCGGACTTTGTTGCAACTGCCTTTTCTTCTGTTCCTTGTGCTGCTACTTGCTCTGTTACAGGAGTTGATTCAGCCTTAACTCCACCACCACTTGCGTAAGTATCTACGTCTCCTTTTACCACACGACCATTGTTACCTGAACCAGCAACTTGACGAATATCCACACCTTTTTCTCGTGCATATTTACGGACTGAAGGCATAGCTATTACTCGATGGTTAGAATCTACCTTGGCAGCCTCAGTCTTTTCAGGTGCTTCTGCAACAGGAGCTTTTGGAGCTTCTTCCATTTTCACTTCTCGCTTAGGCTCTTCTGCTTTCTTCTCTTCTTTCGGATGATCATCATGATCATCCCCTTTGAATTTCAGGTCTTCATAGCCTGGAGCATCAAACGTTATTAACGTCTGACCAACGGTTGCGACTTCACCTTCACTAACTAGTAGTTCTAATACTTTTCCCTTAACAGGTGATGGGATTTCAACTACGGCTTTATCATTTTGAACTTCAGCAAGTAAATCATCTTCATTAATTTCATCGCCTGGCTTTACGAACCATTTAACGATTTCACCTTCATGGATACCTTCACCGATATCAGGTAATTTAAATTGAAATGACACTGTATGTTACCTCCTCTTTCATGTGAAGAAAAATTTTATAGAATGGGAAAAAGAAATCAGCACTATTCATCTGATTTCTTATGATGTCAAAAAGTCTTAAAAATTTAATACTTTCTTCGCTGTTTCCATTACATCCTTATAGTTTGGCAGCCAAACAGTCTCGGCAGCCGAGAATGCAAATACTGTATCAGGTGCCGTAACACGTAGCACAGGTGCCTCTAAGCTTAAAATAGCGCGGTCATTAATTTCTGCTACAACATTAGCCGCAATACCCGCTTGTTTCTGTGCTTCTTGAACGACGATTGCACGTCCTGTTTTCTCAACAGAGGCAATAATAGTGTCGAGGTCTAAAGGCATTACTGTACGTAAGTCGATTACCTCTACAGAATGTCCTTCCTTCTCAAGCTCTTCCGCTGCTTTTAAAGATTCATGAACCATAGCTCCATACGTAATGATAGATAGGTCTGTACCTTCACGTTTTACGTCAGCTTTCCCTATCTCAATTGTGTATTCACCTTCTGGAACTTCACCTCGGAAGGAGCGGTATAACTTCATATGCTCTAAGAAAATAACTGGATCATTATCTCTAATGGCAGAAATTAATAGCCCTTTTGCATCATAAGGAGTGGATGGAATAACAACCTTTAAACCAGGCTGTTGAGCCATTAGACCTTCTAAACTATCAGCATGTAATTCAGGTGTATGTACACCACCACCAAAGGGTGAGCGGATCGTCACTGGAGAAGAGTAACGTCCCCCAGAACGATAACGCATACGAGCCATTTGACCTGAAATTGAATCCATTACTTCGAACACGAAACCGAAAAATTGAATTTCAGGTACAGGACGATATCCTTGAAGCGCGAGCCCTATTGCAAGTCCACCAATTCCTGATTCTGCAAGAGGTGTATCAAATACACGTTCTTCACCGAATTCAGCTTGTAGTCCTTCAGTAGCACGGAATACTCCTCCGTTATTTCCTACGTCCTCTCCAAATACCAATACATTCGGATCGTTTTTAAGTTCTGTACGTAACGCATCCGTAATTGCTTGAATCATCGTCATTTGAGCCATCGCTTACTTCGACTCCTTCTCTTTATAAATTTCCATTTGCTCTCTTAGATGGTTTGGCATTTCATCATACATATTCGAAATCAAATCAGTAACCTTTTGCTTTGGTTGCGCGTCTGCCTTTTTAATGGCTTCTTTTATATCATCCTTAGCCTGCTCGATTACTTTATTTTCTTCTTCTTCATTCCAAATACCTTTGCTTTCTAGGTATTTCCGGAAACGAACAAGTGGATCCTTCAGTTCCCATTCATTATCTAAATCTTCCGTGCGATAACGAGTTGGATCATCACCAGCCATCGTATGAGGTCCATAACGATACGTTAAGGCTTCAATTAATGTTGGACCTTCTCCGTTTATCGCACGCACGCGGGCATCCTTCACGGCAGCATACACAGCTAACGGATCCATTCCGTCAACTTGAATTCCTAGAATTCCTGCTGCGACAGCCTTTTGAGCTATTGTTCTTGCAGCTGATTGCTTTTCTACTGGTGTTGAAATTGCAAAACGGTTATTTTGTACAATAAAGATCGCAGGAGCTTTAAATGCCCCAGCAAAGTTGATCCCTTCATAGAAATCACCTTGTGATGCACCACCATCACCTGTATATGTAATCGCAACAGACTTCGCTCCACGCTTCTTCATTCCAAGAGCAATTCCAGCACATTGAATGTATTGAGCACCAATAATGATTTGAGGCGAGATCGTATTTACACCTTCTGGCATTTGATTCCCATGGAAATGGCCTCTTGAGAATAAAAATGCTTGGTATAATGGTAGTCCGTGCCAAATCATTTGCGGTACATCGCGGTAACCAGGCAAGATAAAGTCTTCTTTTTCAAGAGCGTATTGAGAAGCAATTTGAGAAGCTTCCTGACCAGCAGTTGGGGCATAAAACCCTAGTCGTCCTTGACGGTTCAGTGAGATTGAACGTTGATCTAGTATTCTGGTGTAGACCATTCTTGACATTAATTCCTTTAGTTGTGCGTCAGTTAAATCTGGCATTGCAGATTCATTTACTACTTTTCCTTCTTCATTTAAGATTTGTAAAGTTTGAAATTGGTCTGCAATTGCATCAAACTGTTTTTGTCCATCTAAAGTAGCCTTTTTTGTTTTGGCAGCCATATAAGTCACCCTTCCTCCTATATATTCCATTTAGAAATAATGGTAAATAACCTAGTTTACATACAGCATTAGGTTACCCAAAAAACAACATAGAAACTCATAAACCACTTAATTAATTCAGTATTCTATTCCCTATTTCTTGTTTATCCTAAATTGTTGCACTATAAGTTAGAATCTATGATCTGTATCAGTCAAATTCAAAACTAAACTAATACAACAATAAACTATATTAACAGTTTACAACAAAGATCTTTTTACCGTCAAATATTGAGTATTTATAATAAATCAGTAAATTCAGTATTTAAAGGAATTAACTCTGTACTAACACAACTAAATCATCTGTACTATATATTACAACACACAAAAAAAAGAGACCCTATACAGAGTCCATATGTCATTATTATTCTTTACCATAGGTTACTGCAATTCCTGCTGCTTCATAGAACGTTCTTTTCTGATTATTGTATTCTGTTGTCAGTTTATTAAACGTTTCATTCAACGTGATAACTTGCTCATAGCTTTTATTTATTTTTTCAATTTGAGACTCAAGCTCCTCAAGCTTTAAATCCTCTCGTTGAAACATCTTGTATAACTCTTCATCTAAAGTTATAGAACTAGAATACGCTTTGTAAAGCTCCTCGTATGCTAGAAAACGCTCGTTCATTAAACCTACTACTTCATTTGCTAGTAGTTTAGGTTGCTCAGCATCTATTTGTTCAACGATTTCAGCCGTTTTATCAAATTCAATTTTGGATTGCTTTATGCTTTCATATTCTTTTTCTAGTCTTGACTTTCTATCGGCGACTAAAGAGAGTGCATCTGTTGATAGTTTTTTGATTTGATCCAGTTCCTTTAGTCCAAGCTCAATAATTTGATCATACAATTCTTTCTCTTTCTGTTCAAGTTCCACAATAGGGTCTTGTTGATTTTCAAACTCAGCCTCTAGCTTGACAGCTTGTTCAAGATGTACATATATTTGTTCCTCTGGTAATGGACCAGTTTGGCAAGCACTTAAAAGGATACTCAACAGGCCCAAAATGATCAAAACATATTTCATAATTTAATTACTCCCCCCTTTATATCTCCTCGTTCTACTATAGTTTTTTATCCTTCTTTTGACAACAAAAGTCTTATCCCAACCATATGCGCTTGTCCCAAAAAATAGTCCTAGCCTATAAAAGTATATAAGGCTGACTGCCATATAAATACGATATTTTATTCTTTTTACAAAGCCACAGATATGGTATGCTATTTACAATTATAAATGCATGTTTGGAGGTAGGGTTACCATTATTACAATGAATGATGTTATACGAGAAGGTCATCCCACTCTTCGAAAAGTAGCGGAAGAAGTAAATCTTCCTGCTTCTGAAGAGGATAAAGGGACTTTAAAGGATATGATGGAATTTGTTATCAATAGCCAAGTTCCTGAGCTTGCTAACAAGTATGATCTACGCCCTGGAATTGGAATTGCAGCCCCTCAAATTAATGTTTCAAAAAGAATGATAGCAATTCATGTTACAGATGATCAAGAATCCCTACTTAGTTATGCTCTTTTTAATCCAAAAATCATAAGTCACTCTGTTGAGAAATCATACTTAACAGTTGGGGAAGGATGCTTATCAGTAGACCGCGAAGTTGAAGGATATGTTCCAAGATACGCAAGGGTTACTGTAAAAGCAATTACTTTAGACGGTAAAGAAGTTAAGCTAAGATTAAAAGGACTTCCGGCCATTGTCTTTCAACATGAAATCGATCATTTAAACGGTGTGATGTTTTATGATCACATAAACCAAGAGGACCCAATGGAAGAACCTGAGGGCGCTATTGCGATTGAAAGATAATAGTACAATGAAATGGAATATAATAGTAACAAGTAAACCCCCGACATATTGTCGGGGGTTTACCTTCTATTAGATCAACTTTAACATTTCCAACCCATATACAATACCGTCTTCATCTACAGATTTGGTAACTATGTTTGCAATTTCCTTTGCTTTCTGAACACCATTCCCCATTGCTACTCCAGTTCCAGCGAATTCTAGCATTTCTAGGTCATTTAGTCCGTCACCAAATGCGATAACATCTTCTCTCTGAAATCCAAGTTTTTTCATCATAACTTCTATTCCCTTCGCCTTCGAGCCACCATGTGGGAGAACATCTGTCGAATATTTATGCCACCTTATGAAATGGAAGTCTGAATAAGAGCCCACATACGGCATTTCATCAACACTCTTACAGAACAATAGGGTTTGATAGATATCATTGTCTACATAATAAAGTGGATCTACCTCTGGATGTGTAAAATGTAACGTCCCTAAACTTTCATGTATATGAGGATGATCTCCGCTACTTGCCTTCATTGTTAAATGGTCCATAAAGACAAGCGGATGACCTGATTCATTTGATTCAACGTGCAACCTTTGTAAGGTAGACTTCTTTAATGGATTTTTAAAAATAGGTTCATTCTCATGGACAACAAATTGTCCGTTAAAACTAATAAATGTGTCGATTGAAAGATTCTCCCGTATTTCTTTAAACATGAAGGGTGCTCGACCTGTTGCAATCGCGACGAAGTGTCCAGCAGACCTTAGGGATTCAATTGCTTTTATAGTATTCGTTGGAATTTGTTTGTTATGATTTAATAACGTTCCATCAAGATCAAAGAAAATGAGTTTTGTATTCTGCATATATTGATTAAACCTCCAAGTATAATTAGGCTGTAGCTCGTTTTTCGAGTTCTGGTACTTTCGTTTTCTTTGAAGAGAAGTAAACACCACTTAATATAATAAAGAAGCCAATAATCATCATAAACGATATTTTCTCATTTAAAAATAAAGATCCCCACAACATGGCTGATATTGGAACTAAATACGTTACAAGAGCAGCGAAATCCGGGCTTCCTTCTTGAATCAAATAATAATATAGGATGTAAGCAAATCCTGAACCAAACACCCCAAGGCCAATTAAAGCAAGGAAGATAGATGGATCCATTACCTTACTGAAGGTGCTAGGGTTGGAGACTAGAACGACAAAGAAGCTAATAATCGTTGAGACTAGTAATGTACTTACGGAAATCATCGTTATACTTATTCCCTTCAAGTATTTTTTTGAAAGGTGGGTTGATAACCCATAACAGATTGTTGCCCCTAGCATTGTAAACAAACCTATGAAGGATTGGTTAAATAGATTGACTAATTGGACGTCAGTTAAAATCACGATTCCGATAAATCCAAGGGATATTCCAAACCACTGTATCCACCCTAGTTTTTGGAAGAAAAATATTGACCCTATTATAACCGTCCAAATTGGCGTCGTGGCATTAATCAATGAAGCATAGCTACTTGATATCTGCGTTTCACTCAATGCAATTAAGACCCAAGGTATAGCGTTGTTTAATAAGGAAACAATAATAATCATCATAAAAGGTAATTTTTTACTAGAACCCCATTCTTTCCGAATGGTTACAATTACAACGAGGATGACTGTCCCAAAAAAACAACGCCAAAACACTACTCCCCATGCACCTAATGGATCTACAAGCAATTTTATAAACAAAAAAGACGTTCCCCATATCAAGCTCAATGTAAGTAAAACAACGTATAGCTTCCCCACGTGCGTATCTCCCCTTCAAAACACATCTACTTTTTACGCTAAAGAATGATTCATTAAATGTCAATTGTATCTTTTCGCAAACTTCCATTCTTATCCACGAAAGGGTTGACCTAAAAAATCATATACTAGTAGTAAAAAGGCCAACTGAGACCATTCTATTAATAAGTAAAACGAGAGAGGAGTTTGATAAGACATGTTAAAAAAACTAAAGCAAAAATTAATGGAGCAATGGAATGATATGCTACGAAAAAGAACAATTGCGTAATAGTACCTCTTACTATAACTCAAGAATGAGGCTGCACTTGTCAAAATATGTTGGACAAAAAGCTTATTTAAGACGCATTTTATTTAGTGAAATTTACGTGGTATAGAAAAAACATGAAATAAAATTAGATTTCCGATATAATAGAACTTATCTTGAGATTAATTGGTTCGTTTACTATGTTGTTTGCATACTCGGACATATCATCATATAATTGATTTTATTTGTATTTACAGATATTTCATAGAAATGTTCAATTTGGTAGTTAGTTAACCCTCTTTCTTTTAGAACACAAATAAACAATAGAGGCGTGTTAGTGAAGCTTTGAACATTATATATAAAGTAACCCAAGGAGAGATAGAAATGATATTTAAAGTATATTTTCAAGAAGGTACTTTTGAAGTACCAGTACGTGAGCGTACGAAAGCAATTTACTTAGAGGCTGAAACGGAACGAGAAGTACGAAGAAGATTAGCAGACCGCAACTACAATATCGAACTCGTACAAAAAGTAACAGGTGCTTACCTTGATTATGAAAAACAATCTGAAAACTACGTATTGGAGACGGTGTAAGATATGAAGTTTGTAAAGAATGACCAAACAGCAGTATTTGCCCTAGGCGGACTGGGCGAAATTGGTAAAAACACATATGGAGTTCAATTTCAGGACGAAATCATCTTAATTGATGCTGGTATTAAATTCCCAGAAGATGAATTATTGGGAATCGATTATGTTATTCCGGATTACAGCTACTTAGTCAAAAATGTAGATAAGATTAAAGGATTATTTATCACACACGGACACGAGGATCATATCGGTGGAATTCCTTATTTATTAAAGGAAATTAACATCCCCATTTATGGTGGAAAGTTAGCTCTAGGTTTAATCAAAAATAAACTAGAAGAGCATGGCCTACTAAGAACAACGATTTTAAATGAAATTAAAGAAGATGATGTTATAAAGTTTAGAAAAACATCAGTATCCTTCTATAGAACTACCCACAGTATTCCTGATGCTTATGGGATTGTTGTGAAAACACCTCCTGGACAAATTGTTCACACAGGTGATTTCAAGTTTGATTTTACACCTGTTGGGGAACCTGCTAATTTGACCAAGATGGCGGAAATCGGAAAAGAAGGCGTACTTTGCTTATTATCTGATAGTACAAATAGTGAAGTTCCTCATTTTACGATGTCTGAGCGAAAAGTTGGCGAAAGTATACACGAGATCTTTCGTAAGGTTCCAGGAAGAATCATCTTTGCAACATTTGCTTCTAACATTCACCGTCTTCAACAGGTTGTCGAGGCAGCAGTAATTAATGGACGAAAAGTAGCCGTATTCGGTCGAAGCATGGAAGCTGCTATGACGATTGGTCAAGAATTGGGTTATGTTACTTGCCCTAAGGAAACACTTATTGAACATTCTCAAATCAATAGATTACCGGCAGATAAAGTTGTTATTTTGTGTACAGGTAGTCAAGGTGAGCCAATGGCTGCCTTATCACGAATTGCTAACGGTACTCATCGTCAGATTCAAATCATACCTGGTGATACGGTCGTTTTTTCTTCTTCACCTATTCCTGGTAATACGATAAGTGTAAGCCGAACAATAAATGCCCTCTTCAAAGCCGGGGCAGACGTTATTCATGGTTCACTTAGTGATATACATACTTCAGGTCACGGTGGACAACAGGAGCAGATGTTAATGCTTCGTCTCATGAAACCAAAATTCTTCATGCCTATTCATGGTGAATATCGCATGCAAAAAATGCACTCAAATCTAGCAGTAGACTGTGGTGTCGACGAAAAAAACTGTTTTATTATGGACAACGGTGAGGTGTTAGCACTTACCGAAAATGAAGCAAGTGTTGCCGGTAAGATCCCTTCAGGTAATGTTTATATCGACGGAAGTGGTATTGGTGATATCGGGAATATCGTTTTAAGAGATCGCCGTATTTTATCTGAAGAAGGACTTGTCATTGTTGTTGTTAGCATCAATATGAAGGAATTCAAAATTTCAGCAGGACCAGACTTAATTTCACGTGGATTTGTTTACATGAGAGAATCTGGAGATCTAATCAACGATGCCCAAGCACTCATTACAAAGCACCTTAATCGTGTGATGGAAAGAAAAACAACACAATGGTCTGAAATTAAAAATGAAATCACCGATACTTTATCTCCTTTCCTTTATGAGAAAACAAAGCGTAGACCAATGATTTTACCAATCATAATGGAAGTTTAAAGAATACTTTTACAGCTAAGCGGTTCGAAGAAATCTCCTCTACTTGAGGAGTTTTTTCTTTTTTTAACATAAAAAAGCCCCTGTTCCAAGTGGATAAGGGACTTACTTTTAGTCGATAAATTTTTTCTGAAATTTGCTAATGTCAGTATCCGCACCAATGATAATCAATATATCACCTTGTTGAATCGTTTCGGTAGCTTGTGGCGAAACCAAGATTTCTTTTCCACGCTTAATGGCAACGATATTAATACCGTATTTCGCTCGAATATCTAAATCGATTAATGAGAACCCGTTTACTCGTTTACTCGCAATAAGTTCAACAATACTATGTTCATCTGAAAGTTCTAAATAATCCAGTACATTGTTTGAGATAATATTATGGGCAATTCTTTGACCCATATCTCTTTCAGGATGCACAATGTGATCGGCACCAATTTTTGAAAGTACCTTTTCATGGTAATCATTTTGGGCCTTAACCGTGATGTGCTTAACTCCTAATTCATTTAGAATAAGAGTGGTTAGGATGCTTGCTTGAATATTTTCACCAATTGCTACGATTACATGATCAAAGTTACGAATTCCTAGACTTTTAAGAACCATTTCATCAGTTGAATCTCCAACAACGGCATGTGAAGCAATTGAAGAATATTCATTCACTTTATCTTCATCCAAATCTATAGCTAATACTTCCATCCCTTGCTGACTTAGTGAACGGCATATGCTACCACCAAATCTTCCTAGGCCAATGACGGCGAACTCTTTTTTCACGATGATTCCTCCAATTGACCTTATTAAATCTATTCACTGTGATTTTATCACAAAGTACTATTATTTTCAGCTAATATCCCCATCATGATGATTTGTTGGCAACTGGTTTTTCTTTAGTCTTCTCCGGTAAAACAAGTAGATAAGAAGGGATAGACCTGCCAAAATAATAAATACTGGTGAATTACCGATTAGAAAAATAAACACTCCTGAACAAAAAGACAGCAATAACTGGACACTAGTTATGAATTGTTTCTTCGTCTTTTCCCATGTATTTAATTCACTGTTATCAATTGAAGGAACTATAATCTTATTCTCTGTAAACGATATTTCCACGGTTGAAAGACTTACTTGGTTTTGTAAATATTTTATTCTTCCTTTAATTTGCTCCATCTCTTCTTGAATCTTACCTAAATCTGCGGAAATTTTTAGTAAGTCCTCTGTCTTTTGTGCTTCTTGCATAAATTGCAATAGTCGCTCTTCTACCGCTTCTCTTGACTTCAATCTAGAGCTTAAATCTACATATTCCTCGGTAACATCCATACCTTCAATGGATTGGTGATGAACCTTAACACTTAAGTCTTCAATTTCATCTAAGAATTGCTGAAAATGCTCTTGAGGGATCCTTACAGACAATGAACCCTCTACCTGTCCATCACTAATTTGTTGACTAGATGAATTAGCAATGTAACCCTTCTTCTCAACAATCAGCTGTTCCAGACTGTCTTTCGCTTTGTTAAAATCCTTAACCTCAATAGTAATACTAGCATGATAAATGATCATCTGGTTGGATTGAGGTTGATTTGTACTTTTAGAATCGGTACCACTTGAAATGGCGGCTGGCTCTTCAGCAGACTCTGCTTCTTCTACTTCTGACTCAGTAGCTTGATTATCCATTTTTGAATCCTCATCGATCGAAGACTCCTTTCCCGACATATCCGCTGATTCCTCTTTATTTCCTCCACTACAACCAATAAGTGTTACCATTAATATGATAAATAATGACCATAAAACCATATCTTTCAGCTTCAAACTAGGCCCCTCTTTTTTACATAGACGAAAATATTACAGATTTGTTACAAAATAATGAATATTAAATAAAATTTCTTGGTTTTATAATACCCTTTAATTGGATACCTTGCCTATACTAATTTTGACACACAAAAAAGGGACCTCAACTTGCAAGTCCCTTTTCATATTTTCTATTACTATATCTAATCTATTGGTTTTTGGGTTTAGGGTTTGGTTTGGTTTGGGTTTAATCTCGGTCTCGTGCCGAGGCCGCACCTACCCGAATACCCTTCTTCCCACCTCCCCTGAATGGTGTTCACATTCAGGAGTGTGAAAACAACAATTAACTACCAGCACTATCCACAGTCAGAGCCCACTACCTACCCAGCACTCAACATATTAAATTGAGACTTCACTAACTTAAAGTATATCCCCTTAGAATCCATAAGCTGAGAATGACTACCTTGTTCCATGACCTCACCATGATCAAGAACGAATATTTTATCCGCTTCTCTTATAGTTGATAATCGATGGGCAATGATAATGGCAGTACGATTTTGTAGCAATGTTTTTAGTGCTGTTTGAATCTTAACTTCTGTTTCAGTATCAATACTTGCTGTCGCCTCATCCAAGATTAAGATTTTCGGATCAGCTAGTAGAGCACGTGCAAATGATATGAGCTGACGCTCTCCGACAGAAAGCACATTTCCTCGCTCTTCTACTTCCGTTTCATACCCACTTGATAGCTTTTCAATAAAGAGATGCGCTCCGACAGCAGTAGCTGCCTTCTTTACCTCTTCATCTGTTGCCCTGGGGTTACCAAATCGAATATTGTCCATAATGGTTCCAGAGAAAATAAATGTGTCCTGTAGGACTACACTAATTTGTGAACGAACACTTTCAAGTGAAACGTCCAATAGGTCAACACCATCAATCTTCACACTTCCACTAGTTGGATCGTAAAATCGACCAATTAAATTGGCAATCGTCGTTTTTCCAGAACCAGTGTGTCCTACTAGAGCAATCGTTTGACCTGGTAGCATCTCAAGTGAGATTCCTTTAAGCGCTTTTCGATTCTCGTCATAAGCAAATTCTACTTGATCAAATTCAATGTGGCCCTTAATATTTTCTAATCTCTCTGCATTTTCTTTTTCAGCCACATTTGGTTCTTCATCCAAAAATTCAAATATACGTTCGGATGAAGCCATTGCCATCAATAATTGGTTATATATTTGCCCAATCCTTGAGATTGGTTCCCAAAACATCCCTAAGTAAAAGGCAAAGGAAACAAATACACCAATTTCAATCGTTCCATTAGCAACTAAACTAGAACCATACCAAATTAGGATGGCTGTTCCAATCGCATTAGACATTTCTACAAACGGACGGAACATTGCATTTTTCTTCGTTGCATCCTTCCATGAATCATGAGTTTCTTTATTGACACCGTCAAAGAACTCCATATTTTCATGCTCTTGGGTAAAAGCTTGTGTAACACGAATACCTTGAATACTTTCATTTAGATGAGAGTTTAACTTAGATTGTTTCATTCTTACAAGCTGCCAAGACCGTCTAATTTTCTTACGAAGACTTGTAGAGATGAAAAACATAATAGGTAAAATAATCATTACGGCAATCGTAAGTTCAGGGCTTAACATAAATAGAATGACAAAAATTCCTATTAACATGATTAAATCCATCAGTAGATTGATTACTCCACTCGTGAACAATTCCTGTAGTGAGTTAATGTCATTCAGTATCCGTACAAGTATGGAACCAGCTGAACGTGAATCAAAAAAACGATGCGACAGCCTTTGGATATGTGTAAATAAATGCTGACGTAAATCATAAATAATGTTTTGACCTAAAAGATTTGTCCATCGAATTCTATACACATTTCCGATATAGGATATGGTGTATAGGCCAGCAATAATGAGCACAAGTGTAATTAATAGATTCGTATCCTTTTCCTTAATGGCATAGTCAAATGTCCATACCCCAATAATGATTGGAACAATTAGACGCACAGCTGTTGAAAGCATCATTGCCAGAAAAGCAAGTGGTAGTAATTTTTTTGAATATGGCTTCATATAGGCAAATAGCCTTGAAAGCTGTCGCCAGTTAAACGGACTTTCAATCACCTGTTCTACCGAGTACTGGAACCGATCTAAATGTTTCTTTCCTTCTACTCTACCTTTCATTGATATCCCCCCTCCTTATTGTCCTTGTAAGACAATTTCTCTATCTTTATATTGAATGTCATAAATTCTTTGGTATGGCCCATGATTATTGAGTAGTTTTTCATGAACTCCTCTTTCAACAATAGCTCCATTTTCAAGAACAATAATTTCATCAGCATGTTTCAAGGACGAAATTCGGTGAGCTATAATAAATGTTGTCCTACCAGTCATGACCTCTTGGAATGCCTTTTGAATCTGAAACTCTGTTTCCATATCAACCGCACTTGTCGCATCATCTAATACTAGAATACTAGGATCAATGAGGATAGACCGTGCAATGGCGATCCGTTGCTTTTGTCCACCTGAGAGTCCCATTCCTCTTTCACCTAGCATCGTATCATAGCCCTCAGGTAACTCCATGATAAATTCATGAGCCTGAGCCCGTTTAGCTGCTTCGATGATTTGTTCCATCTCTGCATTGGGATTACCATAAGCAATATTAGCCTTGATAGAGGAGGAAAACAAGAAGGACTCCTGTAAAACAAATCCTATATTCCGCCTAAGTGTATTAAGGGAATACTCTTTAATATCAAGACCGTCAATATAGATTTGTCCGCTTGTCGGCTCATAAAATCTTGTAATCAGCTGAGTAATACTCGTCTTGCCACTACCCGTTGCACCTATTAAACCAATTACTTTACCTGGCGTTGCATCAAAGTTAATGGATTGAAGGGCAATCGCATCTTCTTCTTTATACTGAAGAGTGACATCCTTAAATTGAACATGCCCAATGAGTCTTTCTTTTTCTATTGGATTTGCAACCTCATGGATCTCAGTGTCAGCTTCTAAGATTTCAAGAAGACGCTCACCTGATGCTTTCGATTGAGAAAAAAGATTAATGACAAAACCTAAATTCATAATTGGCCACATAATGTACCAAACTAAACTAAAGAATGCAACTAATTCTCCCGGCTTTACAACATCATTTATAACTAAGTACCCTCCATAAGAGAGTAAAGCCACTACACATATATTTCCGATGAATTCCATTAGAGGAAAGTATTTAGCCCATATATTAGAAGTAGTAAGGTAATTATCACGATAGTCTCCGTTTGAATCGTTAAATTTCTCAATTTCAAAGTTTTCTCTTGATAAGGACTTTACCGTGTTTATTCCGCTAATGTTCTCTTGTACCTTTGTATTAAGCTTACCAAAGGACTTTCGAATGCCCCTGAAGGCAGGGTGAACCTTCTTATCAAAACGGTACACGACGACCGCTAAGAATGGCAGAGCTGCCATAGTTACAAGGGTTAGCTCGACTGAATAGTAAAACATGACCCCTAAACTAATCGTGATTAGTAACATAAAGCGCAATAACTCCGCAAATCCGAATGATAAGAAGAAGCGAAATCCTTCAACGTCTGCGGTTAACCGTGACATCAAGTCACCTGTTTTTGCATTATCAAAATAGCGAAATGGAAGGAATTGAAGCTTCTCATATAAAGCATTTCGAAGACGATAAACAGAACGGATCCCGAACATATCTCCTAAGTATTGATGAAAGTAAGTTGTGATACCTTTTATTGTCATAATACCAATAAACCCAATAGCCAAATATGGAATGTATTCATAACTCCCTGCAATGATGACATCATCAATGGTAAATTGTAGGATTATTGGATACATAACGGTAATGACCGTCACAAATAGTAAGAATAACAATGACCAGTAAAAATAAGGTAAATAAGGCCAATAAAATTGCTTTAGTTTTTTAAATGTCTCCATTTTGGTTACCCTCCTTAGTTCCGTACATTCAATCAAAAAAATAGAACATAGTTAAAAATATATCGGATATCGAAGTAAATTGCCAGTATTTTGTTTATTTTTTTCAAAACATTTCTAATTTTTAAAACCTTGTATACTAAGGGTTTTACTTGTAAATGAATTAAAAAATCCAGCGTTTAATTATACCCGCTGGATTTCTAGCTTATAGTGCAGCTTCGTTTAAGACTCTGTCTACTCGTTTTGTTAACATCTTCATTCCACTACCACCCGCTTGAAAATGTCTTAATTGTCCTGCTTTATCAAAAACGTAATAGGCTGGTACATATTCGTTTTGAAAAGCATTGGTTAATTTATGCTCACTATCAACAAAAATGGGTTGTGTAATATTATGTTCTGCTGCAACTTCTTTTATTTTTTCAAGATCTAGATCTTCTTCTGATCTAGGCATATGAACAGCCACCACATTCAAGCGATCTTTATAATCATCACGGAATTGATTGATTTCAGGCATGGCTTCCTTGCATAAATAACAACTAACCGACCAGAAATGAACGAGAGTTGGATTCTCCCCAATTAATTGTTCCTTTGTTACTTCACCATTTACCCATTCGGTTGCCCCATCAAATGCCGGCATTGGCTCTCTCAATTTCATAAACTACCTCCTCACTTTAGCATAAAAAGGCCTAACACATTTCTATGTTAGACCTCCTATTTTTAAGCATTTAAAGTTGCTTGACCTGGCTTCCAGTTTGCTGGGCAAAGTCCACCCGTTTGAAGAGCTTGTAAAACACGCAAAGTTTCTTCTACATCACGACCAATATTATTATGGTTGACAACGGAATACATTAATTCACCATCAGGACTTATAATAAATAATCCGCGAAGAGCGATACCTTCCTCTTCAATAAGAACACCGTATTCACGGGAAACAACATGATTGGTGTCTGCTGCTATTGGATATAACAAATCTCCTAAACCATTATCTTTACGATCTGTTTTAATCCAAGCAAGATGTGTATGAATAGTATCTGTTGAAACTCCAATAACCTCTGCATCTAAATCTTCAAACTCATCATAACGATCAGATAGGGCTGTGATTTCAGTCGGACAAACAAATGTGAAATCCATTGGATAGAAAAATAGTACCGTCCATTTTTCGTTTTTCATGTTGTCCTCTAAGCTTACTTTACCAAACTCTTTGTTTGCTAAAACTGCATCCATTTCAAAACGAGGTGCTTGTTTACCTACCATACGCTCTGCCATATGTGTCTCTCCTCCAAAAGTTAATTTTAATTGAGTCACAAACAGTAGTTTTCTCAATTAATATGTTTTTTAATCTCAACTAGTATTATATTGGGACATTATTTTACAGTCAAACTTAAGTAATAATAATTTTAAATAGAAACCTTATATAGACACTTGTAAAAATTTTATTGTACCTAAAGGAAGAAGCAAAGTAATTAGATTTTCGATCTCACAAAAAAAGAAGGAACAGCTCCAATCACTGTTCCCTCTAACCTATTGAATTAATCTACCTTCAACCTGTTGGCAAATTTCATCAGCAGTATATCCAGAAGCTTTAATAACAGATCCAGCTGTTACGGTATTAGCAATACCCATTACATTAGAATCTTGACCTGTAACTACACAACAGTCACAACCTTTAGCATCTTCCTCGTTACGTAAGTCTACGACATCATACCCTTTTTCTTGTAAGGCTTGACGCACATCAGATAGTGATTGTTCTACACCAATACGTGCCATTTTCTCCACCTCCTCAAGTGTAATGTGCAACAATTCGAGGAAAATTATTCTTTATTTGGCCCATTATTTTTCTAATTAGGCAACAAGAGCCAAATGCCATTCTCAAAGACAAAAAACTTCAAAGTTAGGGGATCCTTGTCTCGGTTAATGATTATTCAGGATTGCAAGAACCAGAAATAAGGGATAACTGTCTCGATTAGAGACTATTCGGGACTGCGAGAACCAGAAATAAGGGATAACTGTCTCGATTAACGACTATTCGGGACTGCGAAACCCCAAAACAAGGAATCTCTGTCTCGATTAGCTACTAATCAGGACTGCGAGAACCATAAATAAAGGATAACTGTCTCGATTAACGACTATTCGGGACTGCGAGACCCCAAAACAAGGAATCTCTGTCTCGATTAGCTACTAATCAGGACTGCGAGAACCAAAAATAAA